>DATDHU010000030.1:0-4916 GCA_036521415.1 Acidimicrobiales bacterium | reverse complement strand
AAGAGCCGAGCCACTCCCTGGGTGAAGCCGCGCAGCACCTCACTCATCCCGGTCGGATCGTGCAGGACGACCAGCAGAGAGAAGACGACCAACACCACGAAGGATGCCGCGGCGGACCACACCACCGATCGACCGGTCAAGGTGGCCACCAGCGGTGGAATGGCCACCGAGATCACCGACGCCAGGAGGAGGATGGGCAGGATGACGCCCGGCGGAAAGGCCCGCAGCCACGGCGTCGAAGCGACCAGGGTCATGGCCGCGGCCAACGGCAGGACGGCGGCGGCGAGGAGGCGCCGAGCGGTCACCCGGACACCTCGAGGTTCCACGCGTTGCAGATCTCTTCGCCCGAGGTCCCGGTGATGATCGTGACACCGGGGAATTGGATCGCAGGCATGGGGACCGTGGTGACGGAGACGACGACGATGCGCTGAAAGCGCCGCCGCAACCCGGCGATGGCTGGAAGGTCGGCGGTATCGAGTGCGCCCGTCACGACGACGAGGCCCGTCCCGCCGCGTTCACGGCGGAGCCGCAGGCAATCCCGCCCGATCGAGCCGCCCGCATCGGGTTCGATCCCGGTGAGAAAGTCCAGGAGCGGAATGAGATCTCGTTGACTCGGGCCACCGACCTGTTGCCCGCTCGTCGTGCGGACCTGCACCGGGGACTTCCCCGAGGCCGAGCACGAGACGGCCGACGCGGCGGCATCCACCGCGGTCTCGAACGTCTCGGCCGAGTAGACGGCTGGGCGCAGGTCGACCAGGACGACCGTGTAGGGCTGCGATGTGTCGACGTTGTGCCGAACCATGAGCTGCCCCGTCCGGGCCGTCGACTTCCAGTGGATCATCCGCAAATCGTCGCCCACCACGTACTCACGGAGCCGGTGGAACGTGATGCTCCCTTCGGGGGCCGTGTCCGACGACGGGCCCTCGAGGTGGCGGGTGACCCCGGACGGCAGGGGGCGAAAGGGGAACACCTCGGGATAGACCCAGATGTGGTCATTGCCCGCGTGCTGCTGGGTCACCCGGACGAACTCGAAAGGATCGGAGCGGGTGATCTCCACCGGGCCGATGTCGAAGATCCCGCGCCGCGAGGTCGGCAAGCGGTACACGCGGACCCCCGATTGGCCGCGCAGCAGCCTCGGCAGGACGATGCGGACGGAGCTGCTTCCGTAGGGTTGGGAGGCCACGATGGCCGGAACCGGGTTCCTGCCCTGGTTGGAGAAGCTGAGGTAGGCGATCGCCGGATCCCCCTTGGAAACCCTCGGTGGCTGAATCTCTCGCTCGATCACCAATCGAGGTCGGCGCACGACGTAGCCCAGCGCCACCAGGACCAGGATCAAGATGCCGGCCCCCAAGACGACCAGGGGCGGCCAGACGAGCAGCCATCCCAGCGCCACCAGAACGGCGCCCAGCACCGCTGCTCCCACACCGATCCTGGTCACAGGGGCGCTCGCACCAGGCCTCTGCCGCGCCTAGCTGGCGACGGTACGGGGTACCGGCACACCCTGGAGGGCGCGGGCCACCAGCTCGCTGTTGGTGCGGCCCTCGAGCTCGGCCTCCGGGCGCAACAGGATCCGGTGCGCCAGCACCGAGGTGGCCACGGCTTTGACATCCTCGGGCGTGACGAAGCTCCGTCCGTCCGCAGCCGCAGTGGCCCGCGCCGCTTTGAGCAGCGCCAGGCTGCCGCGGGGAGAGACGCCAAGCCGGACCTCGGGCGCGCTGCGGGTGAACTGGCTGAGGGCGATGACGTAATTCTCGATGGCCGGAGCGACCTCGACCGTCTTGATCTGATCGATCATGGCCAAGAGATCGTCACTCGACATCACCGGCAACAGGCCGTCGACGGTCGCCTCGTTCTTTTCAGACCTGAGCACCATGGCCTCGGCCTCGGGACTCGGATACCCGACCGACAGTCGCATCAAGAAGCGGTCGAGCTGAGCCTCCGGAAGTTGGTAGGTACCCTCCATATCGATGGGATTCTGGGTGGCCACGACCATGAAGGGCCGCGGCACGGTGTAGATGACGGCGTCGGTCGTGACCGTGCCCTCCTCCATGACCTCGAGCAGTGCGGACTGGGTCTTGGGCGAGGCGCGGTTGATCTCGTCACCAACCACGATATTGGCGAAGATCGCCCCCGGGCGGAACTCGAACTGCAGCGTGGCCTGATTGAAGACCGACACCCCGGTCACGTCGGACGGGAGGAGGTCAGGAGTGAACTGGATGCGGTTCCACGTGAGCTCCACCGTGGCCGCCAGTGCTCGAGCCAGGGTTGTCTTGCCCACTCCCGGCACGTCCTCGATCAAGAGGTGGCCTTCGGCCAACATGCAGATGACCGCCTGGCGGATGACATCGTCCTTGCCCTGGATCACCCGCGCCACGCTTCCGGTGAGCACCTCGAAGCGGTGGGCGAAGTAGTCGGCATCTGGGTGGGTGGTGGTCATGGACGCTCCTTGTGCGAAGGACGGCGGAAGCTCGGACGGCGGCGCGGGCCACGGCGACCTCTTGCTCCCGTCACGATCGTGTCGTTGCCTCGGCGAATCATCGCACGGCTGCCGGGCGGTTCGATGGGTTCATCACGGACCCGGTGGGGTCGAGGGGGGCGCGGCGGTCGGGGTCACCGGGCCGGTCGACAGTGGTGGACCGGTGTAGGGCACGGGGCCGGACAGGACCCCCAGATACGTCCACGACACGGTGACGGTGAAGGTGACGGTCACCGGCGTGGTCGCGCTGCCGTCCACGTTCTCGAAATTCTGCACGCAGCTCGACATGTCGACCAGTCCGGTGACCGAGCCCCCGGCCGACGGGGCGAGCTGGCTCACCTGGGCACAATCGGTCGGGTCGACGCCGTCGGTGCTGCTCACGGTGGTCGTCCACACGCCGCCGAGGCTCGACGTCCCGGCCTCGAGGGGGGTGCTCGCGGTCACGGCAACGCAGTAGGCGCAGCCGGCTGTCTCCTGCAGCGCGGCCGAGACGGTCGGGGTGTCGTATTGCGCACCGAGCGGGGGAAGAGCGAAGGTGCTCGCCGTTGGCCCACCATGGAAGTTGGTGCCCGATTCGGAGAGGGACAGGTTCAGGACGCACCCGGGCCCGCCGTTCTCCACCAGGGAGAGCGGAATGCCCGCAACGGTGCCCGTGCCGCCCGCACCCTGGGCCACCGGGAGGCCTGCGAAGGCCGGCATGACGGTGCCCGAACAGGAGACCGATCCCGAGGCCTGGAGGGCCTCGCTCTGTCCGGCCGGGACGTTGCCGTACGCGCCGGCGACGGTCGCCGACAGCGAGCCGGTGTCGGCCGAGGGATCGAGGACGGCCGTGCTCGACACCAGGGCCATCGAGGGCCAGGACGACGTCACTCCGGAGATGAGTTGCGCCGGGACGGTCGTGGCGGCCGATGGGTGGCCGACCGGGGTCACCGTGACGCTGGCCGAGTACGTCACTCCGGGGATCAACCCCGTCACCGTCATGGTCGGACTGCCGACGGGGCCACCGCCTGGATTGCCGACCTGGTTGACCACTTGGCTGCTGTTCGCCGTGTCCGTGACGACGAAGGTGTATTGCGTGCTCAAGCTGCCGTAGGCCTCGGCGGCACTCACGCCAGGCACGGGAGCAACCGTGAGGGTTGCCGTGTCGGTGAAGTCGCCGGCCTGGCGGTCGAAGGCCGACAGGCTGATGTCGGAGGCCACGGGAATGGCCCACCCGTCGGCACAGCCACCACTGGTGGCCGGGTCCCCGACATGACCCAGGATGTCGGTACCCTGCACCTCGAACTGCAGGGGCTGCCCGATCAAGCTTGGATTGTCGGCAAATTTGAAGGTCGCAGTCTCGGTGGATCCCGACACCGTGACGGTCGGCGGCGTCCCGATGAAGGCGCCGCTGCCACACGATTGACCGGTGACCGTCCACTGGGTGGCCGGTTCGTTGGCGTCACACCCGGAGCCCGAACACGCGGTCCAACTGACGGTCCAACCGGTGCCGTCGGCGTCGGTTGCCGTCACGACGGTCGGGGGGTCGGGCCCCTGGGGGCTGGTCGTCGTCTCTTCGGGCAGGGACGCCGTCTGATCCTGGCCGATGAAGGCGGTCACCACGAATTGATAGGTCACGTTGGGATGCAATCCCGGGTAGGTGAACGTCAATTGGCCTTGGACCACATACTCAGGTTGCGCCGGCCCTTGTCCATCCCCGACCACCGAGGCCGCCACCGTATAGGTGGTGGGCTCACAGTCTTGATTGCTCAACAGCTGGTACGACCAGGACAGCGTCACGGTGTGGGTCGACGCCACCAGAGGCGTCGTGATCACCGGCCGGTGCGGCGTCTCGGAGGTGTTGAGGCAGCGTGACTGCGCGTCCACGGCCGCCTGGACCTGTTGCTGCTTGGGCTGCGACTGCTTCTTCGTCTTCGGCGCCGCATTCAGGGCGACGCCCCCGGGCGCCGCCGGGTCGACACTGGCCAGGGTTCCCTTGTCGAAGGTCTTGGGAGGCTGACTCCCGTCGGTAAAGACGACGACACCGAGGATGCTGTCCGGGTTGTTGATGATGACCCGTGGGCCGACCGAGATCACCTGGGTCTGCGGACCGAAGGGCGGCGGTTGGGCCGCTTCGGTCGCATTGACCAGCGGGTAGTCGGGCACGTCGGGGAGCGGCGCCGCGAGTCCGGATCGCGGGTCGATGCGAAGGAGGCGAGGTTGCGTCGACGGCGTTTTGGCGGCCACCGTGTAGATGCTGCCGCGGTTGAACGCCGGTGCCAGCAGGACCGCGCTGCCGGGGACGCCCTGCAGCGAGACGGGCCCGGTCAGTTTGTTGGTCGCCGGATCCGCTCCCACCAAGCTCCAGCGGCCGGACGCCTGATAGGCGAAGAGCACCTGTCCGATCTCCCCGGAGACCGGAACGATGGCGGTGGTGGCGCCCAGGCCGGGGACGGCCAGG
>DATDHU010000029.1:0-7206 GCA_036521415.1 Acidimicrobiales bacterium | reverse complement strand
GCGCGAGCATCCTCGAGGAACGTACCCGTCTCCGGCGCGTGGGCCCAGCCCCGGGTATGGATCTGCGGTGGTCCCACCACTTCGGAGCGCTGGAGGTCGACCGTGGCCACCACCATGACCACGCCCTCCTCGGCCAGCACCCTGCGGTCTCGGAGCACACCGCGCCCGATGTCTCCCACCGTGCTCCCGTCGACGAACAGGTAGCCGCCGGGAACCTCACCGTCTCGCCGCAGACCGTGAGCATCGAGGCGCACGGCGTCCCCGTCCTCGCACAGCAGCACCCGGTCGCCCGTGATGCCCATGGTGTTGGCCAGTAGCAAGTGATTGGCCATATGACGGTACTCACCGTGCACGGGGATGAAGAAGTCCGGTTGGGTCACCGACATCAACGTGGCCAGTTCGCCCTGCTTGGCATGGCCGCTCACGTGGACGTTGTCGACCCCCGAGTGGATGACCTCGACTCCCCGGCGATAGAGCGAGTCGATGACCCGGCCCACCGACCACTCGTTTCCGGGAATGGGGTGGGCGCTGATGACCACCACGTCATCCTCGTGGAGCTTGAAGAACCGGTTCTCCCCGACGGCCAGGCGGGACAGGGCCGACATCGGCTCGCCCTGCGAGCCGGTGGAGATGACACAGACCTCGCCCGGATCGAGCTTGTCGACGTCCTCGATGTCGATGAAGGCCCCGTCGGGGATGTGGAGCAGGCCGAGCTGGCGGGCCAGAGCCACGTTCTTTTGCATGGAGCGCCCGAGCGTGGCCACCTTGCGTCCGCCGGCGATGGCGGCGTCGGCCACCTGTTGGACCCGGTGGATGTGGCTGGCGAAGCAGGTGACCACGAAACGGCGACCCGGGCGGGCCAGGAAGACCTTCCGCAGCGTGGCCCCGACCGTCGACTCGGAGGCGGTGAACCCCGGTTCCTCGGCGTTGGTCGAGTCGGACAGCAGCAGACGGACGCCGGGTCCCGAGCCCAACGCGCCCATGCAGGCCAAGTCGGTGCGGCGACCGTCCACCGGATGGAGGTCGATCTTGAAGTCCCCGGAGTGGAGCACGACGCCCTGGGGCGTGTGGAAGGCGGTGGCGAAGGCGCTCGGAACCGAGTGGGTCACCGGGATGAACTCGACGTCGCAGGGGCCGATCCGTCGCCGTTCGCCGTCGACCACCGGGATGAACGTGGCCGCGCTGAGCAGTCCTGCCTCTTCCACCCGATTCCGGGCCAGTCCGAGGGTCAGCTCGGAACCGTAGACGGTGACGGGGAAGTCGCGGAGGAGGAAGGCGAGCCCACCGGTATGGTCCTCGTGGCCGTGGGTCAGGATGACCCCGTCCACTCGGTCGGCGTTCTCGCGCAGGTAGGTGAAGTCGGGCAGGACCAGGTCGACGCCCAGCATGTCGGGGTCGGGGAACATGATCCCGCAGTCGAGGACCAGGATGCGCCCGTCGACCTCGATACAGGCGCAGTTCCGGCCGATCTCGCCCAGGCCGCCCAGGAACACCACCCGAACCGGCTGCGGCCTGTTCCCGCCGGCGACGGCCGGGCCGGGCGAGGTGACCGCTGCCGACTTCTCCCGTACCTTCTTGTCCGCCGTCGCCTTCTTGCCCGCTGTGGCCTTCGTGCTCACCGATTCCTTCTTGTTCGCCGATCCGCCCGACGCGCCCTTGGACGACTGCTTCTTGGACTTCCCCCCGCCGCTCGCCGGCCGGATGTCGCCGCCCGACCCGCGTCGACGGCCGCCTCCCGAGGCCCGGGGGCCCTTCCCCGGTTCGGACCGCTTGGAGCCGCCATCCGGGTCAGCCAATCGAATCACGTGCTGGCGCACCGCTCGAGGCGCGTCCGACATGCTCGACCACGCGTCGAGCTTGCTCGTCGAGCGAATCCGGGGCCAGGGCGTTTGGGAGGCGGCACTGCCCGGCGGGCAGGCCCAATGCCCGGCACGCCGCCTTGGCCGGCATCGGGTTGGGAAAGGCCTCGGACGATTCGAACTCGTAGGACTCGAACAGCCGGGTGTTGGCCTCACGCGCCCGGACCAGGTCTCCCGACCCGAAGGCGCCGACCATCTCGGCGAACAGGGGGCCGGCCCAGTGGGCGGCCACGCTGACGATGCCCACGGCGCCGACGGCCAGGAGGGGCAGTGTCATGGGATCGTCGCCGGAATAGAGCTCGAACGAATCGGGCGTCTCGGCCACCACCCGGGCGGCGGAGGCGGGGTCGGCGGTGGAGTCCTTGACCCCGACGATGTTCCCCACCGACGTCCCTAGCTCGATGAGCAACTCGGTGCCGATCCTCCGACCGGTGCGGATGGGGATGTCATAGAGGAGAACGGGCAGATCGGTGGCGCCGGCCACCGCTCGAAAGTGGGCCGACAGGCCGGCGGCGGAGGGACGGTTGTAGTAGGGCGTCACCACCAAGACGCCCTGGACCCCCGCGGCCCCCGCAGCCTGGGTGAGGGCGATGGAATGGGCGGTGTCGTTGGATCCCGTCCCGGCCACGACGGGGATGGTCACAGCATCGACCACAGTCCGCCACAGGTCGACCGTCTCCCGGTCGGAAAGGACCGGGCCCTCGCCGGTCGTCCCGGCCACGACCAGTCCGTCACTCCCGCTGTCGGCCAGGTGGCGGGCCAGCGTGGCCGCGCCGTCGAGATCCAGGGCTCCATCATCCCCAAAGGGCGTGACCATGGCGGTCACCACGGATCCGAATCGTCCCATCGAAGTTCAGCGCTCCCGCGGCGATACGGTCGGTTCTACGTAGGTCATGATGGCGCAGGCTACCAGCAGGTCCTCGGTGCTCCCCGCTGGCGGACCCTCGGTGGCTACGAGGCAGCCGGCACCGCGGCGAAGTCCTCGTACTCCTCGCCCGTGTCGGCCCAATCCTCGAACTGGATGACACCGAGCTCGGTGAACTTGGTGCGCAGCCAGCCATCGGCGCCGTCGAGCAACCCCAGCTTCTTGCAGTTGGGCACGATCTTCGAGAACAAGAGCCCCTGGAACACGGTGCGATCGGGGGCCTGCTGCAGGACGGGCACCACCGCCTTGGGGTCGACGCCCATGCGATCCCAGACCTCTTGCTGCAGGAACCGGTCGCGCATCCTGACGGCCGCCTCGAAGGCGAACTCCTGACGTTCGCGCAGCTCGTGGGCCGAGAGGCCGGCATAGTGCTCCTGGAGGCTGAGCACGCCGAAGGCCACGTGACGGGCCTCGTCGGCCATGACGTAGCGAAGCAGCTTCTGGAGCAGCGGGTCCGTGGTCATCTGCCGCATGAAGCCGAAGGCAGCGAGGGCCAGGCCCTCCACCATGATCTGCATGCCCAGGTAGGTCATGTCCCAACGACTGTCGCTGATGATGTCGTCGAGGAGCGCCCCGAGGTGGGCATTGATCGGGTAGTGGCCCGAGAGCTTCTCGTTGAGGTACTTGGCGAACACCTCGACGTGGCGAGCCTCGTCCATGACCTGGGTGGCGGCGTAGTACTTGGCGTCGATCCACGGTACCGACTCCACGATCTTGGACGTGCACACGAGCGCTCCCTGCTCTCCGTGGAGGAACTGCGACAGCGTCCAGTTCTGGCTCTCTACTCCGAACTGGAGCCACTCCTTGTCGCCCCACGACACGAGCGGTGTCCCGGTCAGGTCGATGTCGCCCCCAAAGCCGCCGGTGGCGGCGGCGTTGGCGATGACCAACGCCTCCTGGTCGACCTCGGTGTCCCAGGGCAGGTCGGTCTCGCCGTTCCATTGCGACCGCTTGGCCTTCTCGTAGAGCTTGTTGAGCCCGGGCCGTGCCCCCTTTTCGTAGTCCCACGTGAACGTGGTGTCGTACTCGTTGTGCACGTCATGAAGGCCACTCGGATCTTCGTGGCCGACCACCGACAGGATCGCTTCGAAGTCGTCTATCTCGTCGCGTCCGATGATGTCCCGGTTGGCCGACGGGTCGGTGTTGGGATTTCCTGAATTCATGGAGTTTCCCCCTGGTCGTTGGCGATTGAGTGAAGTGGTGCAGAGCTGCGGGAATCGGGCGAGCGGAGCGAGCGGATGCCGGGGATCATGAACGTGTCCACCAGGTGACGGGTGCACACCGGGTCGCTCAGGTCGATGCCCACTGCCGGAGAGAAGACGTAGGAGAACACGATGCGGGCGGCCCACTCCCCCACCCGGTGGGCCTCGGCCATGTCCATCCAGCGGGCCAGGAACGGGGCGGTGAATTCGCCGGCCACGAGAAGGACCCTGTCGCCTTCGTCAAAGGCCAGCCGACGGAGGACGATCTCCGATTCGTGATCGAACAGGTACCGGAGGGCCCGGTGATTGGTGATCCGGGTCGCCGCCTCGACGATGCCGCCGACCAACACGTCGGAGAGATCGCTCGATTCGCCCATCCTGGCGCCGAGGGCGGAGAAGAGCCGGGCCAGCTCGGTGTCGACCACGGCGGCCAAGAGGGAGTCTTTCCCGTCGGGAAAGGCCCGGTAGACGGTGGCCCGGGACAGACCGGCCTCGCGGGCCACGTCCTCCACCGTCGTCTTGGCCACGCCCTGCCGGGCCAGACAGGACAGGGCGGCGTCGACGATCCGGATGCGCTGGGACGACGGCCGGGCATCCAAGGCCCGACTCGAGCCGGCTGGTCCGGTTGGGCCGACTGCTTGGAGATGACTGCCCACGGTGAAACAGTAAGTCGATATTTGTCTCGCTGTCAATGACCCTGTCGGTGACCCGACCCGCCCGGCTCCGGACCGGCCACGATGCCGGCCAACAGCTCGGTGCGAACCAGCTCGGCCACCTGGATCTGGTCGTCGAGATCCCACCGGCCCGGCGCGTTCATGTAGGAGAGGATCATGCGGGCCAAGAAGTCGGACGCCTCCCGGGCGTCGACCCCCTCGGCCAGGCCGTGCTGCTCGAGATAGGGAACCAGGAATTCGGCGATGACACCGAGGATCCGGGTGCTCTCGACGGTGAGCTTGGGCAACAGCACGTCCGGCTCGGTCTGGAGGACCTTTTGCAGTACTTTGTGCTCGGCCAGGGCGCGGTGGGCGAACCGCAGGCCGCGCTCCATGACTTGCTCGAGGCTCGGTGCGTCGTGCACCTCGTCGTAGAGCCTGGCGAAGAACTGGAGGAACTCCCAGGACACGACGGCGGTGATCAGCTCGTCCCTGCCGCCGGGAAAATAGCGGTACACGGTGGCCCGGGATACCCCCGCTTCCCGACCGGCATCCTCGACCGTCGTCTTCGACAACCCCCACCGGGCGACGCAGGCGTAGGTCGCCTCCAGGATCCGCTGGCGGGTGTCCACGGCCGGCGACGAGAGTCAGAAGCCGAGCAGCGGCTCGAGCCCGATGGTCAGCCCGGAATGGGAGGGAACCGCCCGAATGGCCAAGCCCACGCCGTCCATGAACGAGGTCCGGTCGTATGCGTCGTGGCGAATCGTGAGACTCTGTCCGACGCCGCCGAGGATGACCTCTTGGTGGGCGACCAAGCCGGGCAGCCGCACCGAGTGCATCCGGACTCCGCCGGGTCCGGTCCCTCCTCTCGCGCCGGGCACGACGACGGTGGTGGTGCCATCGTCGGGATAGTCGGGCTTGTCGTTGCGCCGGAGGCCTGCGGCCATCCGGTCCGCCGTCCGCATGGCTGTCCCCGAGGGTGCGTCCACCTTCCCGTCGTGATGCAGCTCGATGATCTCCACGCCGTCGAACCAGGGCGCGGCCACCTCGGCAAAGTGCATCATCAGGACGGCCCCAATGGCGAAGTTGGCCGCCAGCACGCAGTTGGGTGCGCCCTGATCCGGTCCGGCGAACTGGCTGGCCAGGGCGGCCATGTCCCCGTCGCTGAACCCTGTCGTCCCGACAACGGCGTGGATTCCGGCGCTGGCGCACCAGGCCAGCGAGACGCGGGCGGCGTCAACATGGGTGAAATCAACCGCCACCTCGGCCTCGGCCCGGGTCAGCGCCTCCAGGTGCCCCTCGACCTGGAGGCCGTCGGCGTCGGTCCCGGTGACCTGGCGGAGGTCGATGCCGGCCAGTTCGGGATCGACGGCGGCCACCAGCTCCAATCCGGGGTCCGAGGAGACCATCCGGCAGACCTCGCGACCCATCCGCCCCCCGGCACCAATCACCCCCACGCGCATACCGGTCACCCTATCGGCCGTCGTCTCGAGGCCCCGAGGCCGCGAGGCCGTCAGCCCAATCCCAGGGCGTCGGCATCGAAGGAAGCCTCGTCGAACGGGCCGACCACCGAGAGGGAGCGGGGCGCAGTGGCCACATCGACGGCCACCGCCCGGACATCCTCGATGGTGACGGACTCGAGTCGGGACAGGATCTCCTCCACCTCCAGGATCTCCCCATGCAGCAACAGACTGGCGCCGATCCGGCTCATCCTGGCCCCAGAGTCCTCTGAGGCCAACAGGGTCTCCGCCCGCAGGTTGCCGCGGGCGATGGCCAGCTCGCGGTCTGTGATCCCGGCGCCGCCCAGGGCGGCCAGCTCACCGACCACGATGCCCAGGACCTCGTCGACGTGTTCGGGGGCGGTGCCGACGCCGATGCTCACCGAGCCCGCATCCCGATAGGCGACGCGATCCGACCAGATCGAATAGGCCAGCCCCCGGCGCTCACGGATCTCCTGGAACAGCCGGCTGGACAGGCCTCCGCCCAGGACGTGGTTCAAGATGGCCAGAGCATATCGGCGCTTGTCGAAGCGGTCGACCGACCGAATGCCGAGGACCACATGGGTCTGTTCGGTGGCCCGCCGGGTGACCCGCAAGGGCTCGACGGCGGCACCGGGTGCGGTCCGCTCGGGCGGCTCCCCCCCGATCGAGCCGGTGAACCGGGCCTGCATGCCCTCGGCCACCACCTCGTGGCTCAGGTCGCCGGCCACCGAAGCCACCATGTTCCCCGGTCGGTAGTGGCGTCCGAAGAACTCGCGGATCTGGTCGGCCGTCATAGCCCGGACCGACGACTCGGTACCCAGTACCTCGCGACCGAGGGGATGGCCGGGGAAGAGCGCGGCCGAGCACTCCTCGGCGGCCACGTCGGCCGGCTCGTCGGCGTGCATGAGGATCTCGTCCAGGATCACCTGCCGTTCGGCATCGAGGTCGAGGGGCCGCAGGGCCGGGTGCCACATGATGTCCGACAGGATGTCGAGGCCGAGGTCGAGATGCTCGGCCAGGAGCCGGATGTAGAACGAGGTGTACTCCTTGGTGGTGAAGGCGTTGAAGTCCCCGCCCACCTCGTCC
>DATDHU010000028.1:0-17973 GCA_036521415.1 Acidimicrobiales bacterium | reverse complement strand
CGTTCAAGAGCACCCGCGTCGCGGCATCGACCGGGATCTCCGCGCCCTGGTCCTCGATCACGTCCGAGAGACTGAAGTCGTCCTCGTCGCCGATCGGCTGCTCGAGCGACATCGTGTCCTGGCTGATGCGCTGGATCTCGAGGACACGCTCGACGGGGAGCTGGATGCGCACCGCGATCTCCTCGACGGTCGGCTCCCGGCCGAACTGCTGGGAGAGCTGCCGCTGGATGCGGATGACCTTGTTGATGGTCTCCACCATGTGGACCGGGATGCGAATAGTGCGAGCCTGGTCGGCGATGGCGCGAGTGATGGCCTGGCGTATCCACCAGGTGGCGTACGTCGAGAACTTGAAGCCCTTGGTGTGGTCGAACTTCTCGACCGCACGCATCAGTCCGAGGTTGCCCTCTTGGATCAGGTCCAAGAACGCCATACCCCGGTTGCGATAGCGCTTGGCGATCGACACCACCAGCCGGAGGTTCGCCTCGATCAGTGCCTCTTTGGCCGCCTGTCCCCGCCTCACCAGGACACCCTCGCTGGCACGCGACCGGCCACCGTCGCTCACGGGACGCTCATCACCGCGCTCCAGCCGCTCAGCCGCCTCGGTTCCGGCCAGGATCCGTTGGGCCAGCTCGACTTCGAGCGCGGCGTCGAGCAGCTGGACCTTCCCGATCTCCTTCAGATAGGTGTGGACGGGGTCAGCGCCCGGTCCGGCGAATCGGTCGCCGCCCACGTAGCCGTTGTCGCTCGGAACTGGTTCGGCCGGGGCCCTCGAGAGCCGATCGGTCGACCGTCCGGTGCTGGGCTTCCGGGCCGGCCGGGTTTCCGGCGGCGCCTCCGCGGCAGTCACCGCTTGGACGTCCGGGGCAAGCAACGGGGCATCGCCGGCTGGGCCGGTGCCATTGCCCTTCCCGACCGCACCGTTGGACTTCACGCCGTCAGTGCTCATGCCCTTCACCGCGTCGCTGCTGATGCCCTTCACACCGTCGGTGCCGATGGCCTTGTGGTCCCGCGGAGACGTGGTACTGCCCCCCGCCACCGAGGTGGCCGTGTCGAGCACGGCGGTCGTCGGTGGCACCGACCTCAGGTCGCCGGCGTCGTCGGGGGCATCGACGAACTCGATCCCCTCGGCCCGGACGCGGAGGACCACGTCGATGATCACGTCAGGGGTCAGCTCGACCGATCGCAACACGGACATCAGGTCGTCCTGCTCGAGAAAACCCTTGGCTCGCCCCAATCGGAGAAGGATGTCGAATTCCCGGGCGTACAGCACGGCACCAGCAGGTGAGGTGGTGTTGGATAGCGGGGCCTGTCCGCTTCCACGATGGTCGTCCATGATGTGGTCCGTCATTACCTGTACCGACGGCCGAGCGATGCGCCCAGCGGTCACGTGCCTCCGCCCGTCAGACTCATGTGCTCCCTCCCAACAAGCCAGGCTACCAACCGATCCGACGCCTCACCGGCGCCACCTGTGACCTCCAATTGCTCGATGACAGGCCGGATCTCGACCACCTCCGACCCGGCCTCGGCCGACGTCCGCGCCTCTCGCTCCAGCGCGGTCAGCTCCCGGCGCGCCGCCAACCGCACCAGGTTGAACAGGACTCCGTCGGGGTCGCCCACCGGCTCCTCCACGACCAGTCGGGCAAGGAGGTCCCGTACCCGGGGCGGCGCCTCGGCGATGGCCACCCGGAGGTCGTCGGCCTCCATCAGCACCACCAACGCGCTGCGCTGGAGCTCGTCACCGAACAGCACCGGCTCGAGCCGGTGGGCTACCTCCTCGGGGCGATGGATGGCCAACTTGAGCGCCTCGAGCCCCGGCCCGAACGAGGGGGCCGGCTGTCGCCACCCCGGCTCGTCGTCGAACCCCGAGGCGTCCTCATCCCCATCGGGGGCCCCCCGATCCCAGGGGTCGTCCGGGTCGCGGACCCACGAGGGCCCGTCGTCGCCACTCGAGCGGCCGGGCGAACCGGGCCGCTTGGGGGCCGGCTCTTTCGGTCCCTCCCGGCGCAGGCGCTCGAGCCGGTCCCGCAACGACGCCGGCTCGAGCCGGCACCGTTCCGCCACCTGCATGAGGTACATGTCCCTGACCAAGTCATCGGGGTGCTCGGACACGGCCGACAGGGCGGCGTCGGCCGCCTTGGCCCTGCCTTCGGGCGTGGACAGGTCGGCCCCCGAAAGCACCCGCTCCAGGCGGAACTGGAGAAACGGCTTCGCGCCCTGGACGGCGGCCCGGAGAGCCACGGGGTCCGACCTGGACAGCTCGCCCGGGTCGGCCCCGGGTGGGAGGTCGGCCACGGCCACGTCGATCTCATGCCGTCGCTCCCACTCGTAGAAGCGCCCGGCGGCGGCCTGCCCGGCACCGTCGGCGTCGTAGGCCAGCACCACCCGCTTGGCGAAATTCCGGAGCACCCCGAAGTGCTCGTCAGCCATGGCCGTGCCGCAGGTGGCCACGGCCCGCTCCACTCCGGCCTCGAAGAAGCCGATCACGTCGGTGTAGCCCTCGCACACCACCACCTCGTCGCTGGCGATGATGTCGGCCTTGGCCCAGTTGAGCCCGTAGAGCACCTTGCGCTTGGAGTAGATGACCGATTCCTGGGAGTTCTTGTACTTGGCCGGGTCGCTGCTCCCCGGCAGCACGCGGCCGCCGAGGGCCACCGGTCGACCGGATGAGTCGCAGATGGGGAAGAGGACCCGGCTGCGGAAGGCGTCCTGGAGCCGACCACGGCGGTTCACGAACCCGAGGCCTGCGCCCACCGCCACCTGCTCGGGCAATTTGAGGGCCCGGCACAGTGCGTCCCAGTCGTCGGGTGCCCATCCCAGGCGGAACCGGCGGACCACCGACCCGTCATAGCCGCGGGAACGAAGGTAGTCACGGGCCTGTCCGGCGTCCGTCCCGGTCAGGAGCCGTTGGTGGTACCACTCGGTGGCCGCCTCCATGGCGTTCATGTACAGCTTGCGCCGCTGGCTAGCCCGGCCGGCGTCGGCGTCCTCGTGGATGGTGACGCCCGACTTGTCGGCCAGCCTGCGGACGGCGTCCACAAAGTCCAGGTGGTCGATGGCCCGCACGAAGGTGATGGCGTCACCTTTGGCCTGGCAACCGAAGCAGTAATAAAAGCCCTCTTCGGCGTTGACGCTGAACGAAGCCGTCTTCTCGGCGTGGAACGGGCAGAGGCCGCTCCAGCGCCGGCCCACCCGCTTCAAGGCAACGTGCTCGCCGATGAGCGCCACGATGTCGGTGCTAGCCCGGACTCGGGCCACGTCCTCGTCTGGGATCCCCACGGTTGTTGACGGTACCGCGAAGCGACGACAAGCGAACCGCAGGTCTTGGGCCGGGCGGCTCCGACCTACTTCTTGGGCCGCGCCTTGGCCCGCTTCTCCGGTGCGGAGCGGCTCTCGGACAGCACCGCCTGGGCGGCGGCCAGTCGGGCGATGGGCACCCGGAAGGGCGAGCAGCTCACGTAGTCCAGGCCGGCCCGGGCAAAGGTGGCGATGGACTCGGGGTCGCCCCCGTGCTCGCCGCACACGCCGATCTTGAGGGCCGGCTTGGTGGCCCGGCCCCGCTCCACACCCAACCGGACCAGCTCACCCACGCCATCGGGGTCGACGACCTCGAAGGGGTTGCGCTTCAGGAGACCCTCCTCCAGGTAGATCGACATCATCCGGCCCTCGACGTCGTCGCGGCTGAAGCCGAAGGTCATCTGGGTCAGGTCGTTGGTGCCGAACGAGAAAAAGTCGGCTTCCTCGGCGATCTCGGCCGCCCGCAGGGCGGCCCGGGGCGTCTCGATCATGGTGCCGATGATGACGTCGAGTGCCCCCGAGGTCGTGGCCCGACGGGCTGCCTCCGCCTTCTTGCTCCGCCCGCCGGTCGACCCGGCGGCCAGCGCCTCGCTCACCGCCGCCTCCACCCAGCTGCGGGCCAGGGCCAGCTCCTCCCTGGTCACCGTGAGGGGGATCATGATCTCGACGATCGGGTGGCCGCCGGCACCGACCCGCTCGAGCGCCGCCTCCATCAGGGCCCGGACCTGCATGGCGTACAGGCCGGGCTTGATCACGCCGAGGCGCACCCCCCGCGTGCCGAGCATCGGGTTGAACTCGTGCCAGGTCTTGGCCGCGTCCCACAGGCGGCCCTCCTCCTCGGTCAGCCCGACGGTGGCGTGCTTGATGGCCAGCTCCTGGGTGTCGGGCAAGAACTCGTGCAGGGGAGGGTCGAGCAGGCGGATGGTGACGGGCAGGCCGTCCATGGCCAGGAGGATCTCCTCGAAATCAGCCTTCTGGGCAATACGGAGCTCCTCCAGCGCCGAGTGCTCCTCGCTCTCGGTCGAGGCCAGGATCATCCGTCTCACGATGGGCAGGCGGTCCTCGCCGAGGAACATGTGCTCGGTGCGGCACAAGCCGATGCCCTCGGCTCCGTGCTTCCGGGCGTTGGCCGCGTCGGGCCCGTTGTCGGCATTGGCCCGGACGCCCAGGTGGCCGGCTCGGATGGTGTCCGCCCAACCCAGGATGGTCTCGAACTCGCCCGGCGTGTCTCCCTGGCTGAGCGGGACCTGGCCGAGCACCACCGTGCCGCCGGTCCCGTCGACTGAGATCCAGTCGCCTTCGTGGACCACGGTGTCGCCCACGCTGAACGTGCTTCCCGAGATGCGCACCTGCTCGGCCCCGACCACCGCCGGCTTGCCCCAGCCGCGGGCCACGACGGCCGCGTGACTGACCAACCCACCCCTGGCGGTGAGGATGCCCTCGGCCGCCAGCATGCCGTGCACGTCCTCGGGGGAGGTCTCGCTGCGGACCAGGATGACCTGCTCACCCCGTTCGGCTGCGGCCTGGGCGTCGTCGGCGGTGAGGTAGACCCGGCCGACCGCCGCGCCGGGGGAGGCCCCCAGCCCTTTGACCAGGACCGTGTAGCCCGACCCGGCGAACTGGGGGTGCAGCACCTGGTCGAGGTGCTCCCCGGTGACCCGCTCGATGGCCTCGGCCCGACTGAGCTTGATCTTGGCGTCGGTGGTCATGTCGACGGCCATCCGGAGGGCGGCCTGGCCGGTGCGCTTCCCGACCCGGGTCTGGAGCATCCACAGCTTTCCCTGCTCGATGGTGAACTCGGTGTCGCACATGTCGCGGTAGTGACCCTCGAGCCGGGCGAAGATGGACAGCAGCTCGGCGTGGATCTTGGGGAACTGGCGCTTCAGCGCGGACAACGGCTCGGTGTTGCGGATGCCGGCCACCACGTCCTCGCCCTGAGCGTTGATCAGGTAGTCGCCGTACTCGCCCTTCTCGCCGGTGGCCGGGTCGCGGGTGAAGCCCACCCCGGTCCCCGACCGGTCGTCCCGGTTCCCGAACACCATGGCCTGCACGTTGACCGCCGTTCCGAGCTCGTGGGCGATCCGCTCGCGCACCCGGTAGGCGTTGGCCCGGGGGCTGTCCCATGAGGCGAACACCGCCTCGATGGCCCCGCGCAGCTGGTCGTCCGGGTCCTGGGGGAACGGCTTGCCGGTGTGGCGCTCCACGATCTGCTGGTAGGCGTCGACCAGGTACCGCAGGAGCTCGGTGGGAATGCCGGCGTCGGACTCGGTGTTGGCCAGCTCCTTGGCCGCATCGAGCAGGCTGTCGAACTCCTCGCCGGGAACGCCGAGGACGATCCGGCCGTACATGGCCACGAATCGCCGGTAGGAGTCGAAGGCGAAGCGCTCGTCGTCCGTCTGCTTGGCCAGCCCGATGACCGACTGATCGTTGAGCCCCAGGTTGAGGACGGTGTCCATCATCCCGGGCATGGAGAACTTGGCGCCGGAGCGGACCGAGACCAACAACGGGTCGGCGGCGTCGCCGATGCGCTTGCCCATCTTCTTCTCGAGCCGCGACCGGGCCTTGGCCACCTCCTCGGTCAGCCCGCCGGGCCAGCCTGACTCCATGTAGGCACGACAGGCATCGGTCGAAATGGTGAACCCCGGAGGGACGGGTAGGTCTAGTACCGACGTCATCTCGGCCAAGTTGGCGCCCTTGCCCCCAAGCAGGTCCTTCATCTCCATCGGCGGCTTACGGTGCTTGTGGTCGAAGTCGTAGACAAACGGCATCGCGTGGGTCTCCTGCAGCTGGTCGGGGTGGGTTCGCGCGCTATGCGCGAACCCCCAATGCTACCCAACGATGTCGGCGGCTCCGATGCGACCGGTGCCGGGTCGGGCTCGGGTCGCCGTTCATACGGCGCCGTCCAAACGGCACCCTGCCGCGCTCAGGCTCCGTCCATCCGGCGCTGGATCGCCGCGACCAGATCGACGATGGGGACCCGCTCTTGGTCGGTCGTGTCCCGGTCCCGGACGGTCACCGCCTGGTCTTCGAGCGAGTCGAAGTCGACGGTCACGCACCAGGGCGTTCCCACTTCGTCCTGGCGGCGGTAGCGCTTGCCGATGGACTGGGTCACGTCGTAGTCGCACATGAAATGGGGCTGGAGAGCCGAGAGCACCTGCTCGGTCAGGGGCTCGAGCGTGTCCTTCTTGGACAGGGGCAGGACGGCCACCTGGTAGGGGGCGAGCCTCGGGTCCAGCCGCAGGATCGACCGCGTCTCCCCGGCCACCTCGTCCTCGTGGTAAGCGGCGAGCAGGAAGGCCATCATCGTCCTGGTGGCCCCGGCCGCCGGCTCGATGACGTAGGGCACGTACCGTTCGTTGGTGGTGGGGTCGAAGTAGTCGAGTCGCTCGCCCGACGCGGCGGCGTGGGCCTTCAGGTCGAAGTCGGTGCGGTTGGCGATGCCCTCGAGCTCGTCCCATCCCCAGGGGAAGAGGAACTCCACGTCGGCCGTGGCCGCCGAGTAGTGGGACAGCTCATCGGCGTCGTGGTGGCGCAACCGCAACTGGTCCTCGGGGATGCCCAAGTCGATATACCAGCGGTACCGCTCGTCCAACCAGTACCCGAACCACTGTTCGGCCTCGGCCGGCGGCACGAAGAACTCCATCTCCATCTGTTCGAACTCGCGGGTCCGGAACACGAAATTCTGCGGGGTGATCTCGTTGCGGAAGGACTTACCCACCTGGGCGATCCCGAACGGCGGCTTCTTCCTCGTGGTCTGGAGCACGTTCACGAAGTTGATGAACATCCCCTGGGCCGTCTCCGGGCGCAGATAGGCGACCGCCCCCTCGTCCTCCAAGGGGCCGGCGTGGGTCTTGAACATGAGGTTGAACGCCCGGGCCTCGGTGAACTCAGTCGACCCGCACGAAGGGCAGACGCCCTCGATCTTGTCGGCCCGCCAACGCTGGTGGCAGTGGCGGCAGTCGACCAACGGGTCGGTGAAGTTGGCCAGGTGGCCCGACGCCTCCCAGACGGCCGGCGGCGACAGGATGGATGCGTCGAGGCCGACGACGTCGGTCCGTCGCTGCACCATCGCCTTCCACCAGGCATCCTTGACGTTCCGGAGCAGGTTCACGCCGAGCGGCCCGTAGTCGTACGTGGAGCGAAAGCCACCGTAGATCTCGGCCGACTGGAAGATGAACCCCCGGCGCTTGCACAGGCCCACCACCTTGTCCATCAGGTCGGACGGGCGGTCCTTCACGTCTGTCTGGCTTTCCATGGGGTCGGACCGGACGCCCATCGAGTCGGACGGGCGCTCCGGCGCTTCGTCGGTGGCGGGAGCGTCGGGCATGGGGGCATGGTACCGGTTGGCACTCAAGCCCCAGCCCAAGACAGCATTTCGCCGCGAATCCGCGGGCCGGGGCGGCCCTGCCGCGAATCCGCGGGCCGGGGCGGCCCTCCCGTGGATCAGCGGGCCGGTGCGGCCCTGCCGTGGATCAGTGGGCCGGTGCGGCCCCGCCGTGGATCAGCGGACCGGGGCGCCGACCAGCAACCGGGCGCTCACCTCGTTGGCCAACAGCCGGCCCCGAACGGTGAGCACGGCCCGGCCCGCGCCCGTGGTCATGAGGCCCTCGAGGGCGGGGTCATCGGGTACGGCGGCGGCCGGCACGCCCGACCGGGTGCGCAGCGAGAGGGTGAGCGCTTCGAAGGCGCGTTGGTACTCGGTGAGGACCTCCGCACCGGCCGTCGGGTCGTGGCCGGCCGCGATCTCCCGGACGTACCGGTCGGGCGTGCGCACGTTCCACCAACGACGGCCGGCCTGATGGGAATGGGCCGCCGATCCGATCCCCCGGTAGTCCCCCTGGTCCCAGTACAGGTGGTTGTGGCGGCACTCGTGGCCGGGTCGGGCCCAGTTGGAGATCTCCTCCCACCGGTAGCCGGCCGCCGTCAATACCTGCTCGGCCCGCTCGTAGCGGGTCGCCTGTGTGTCGTCGTCCGGGTACCGGGTCGGGTCGGCGGCCAGCGGCGTCCCCGGCTCCACGGTGAGGGCGTACGCGCTGACGTGAGGCGGAGGATCCGGGAGCCCGACCACGCCGGCCAGGCTGCGATCCCAGTCGGCCTCGGTCTCCCCTGCCCCACCGATGATCAGGTCCATGTTCCACGACTCGAACCCGGCCCCGGCCACCGCCTCGGCCGCATCGGTCGCCACCCCCGGCGTATGGCGGCGTCCGAGGCCGGCCAGTACGTGCGGGGAGGTCGACTGGACCCCGAGGGAGATCCGGGTCACCCCTGCCTCCCGGTACCGGGCCAGTCGTTCGGGCTGGGCGTCCTCGGGGTTGCACTCAACCGTGACCTCGGCGCCGGCCACCGTGGGTACCGAGGACAGGATGTCGCACAAGAGGTCGGGATGGAGGCGAGAGGGCGTCCCCCCACCGAAGAAGACCGACGTGGCTGGGGGCATGCCCTCGTCCACGGCCCGGCGGCACTCGGCCACGCAGGCGGCGGCGTAGTCCTCCATCAGGTGGTCGCGGTCGGTGTAGGTGGCAAAGGCGCAGTAGTCGCACCGTGACCGGCAGAACGGGATGTGGACGTACACGCCGAAGGAGGTCATGAGGCCGGGCCGGAGCGTACGGCTCGAAGGCGCCGGTCGAGATGGGCCTCCATCGCCTCGGTGGCGAGCGAGGTCACTTCGTCCGTGACTGGCGAGCGGGGCTCGGCCAGCACGCCGGCCAGTCCCCCACCCAATGTCCGGCGCAGCAGCTCGAGCCCGGCGGCGGAGAGGGGGCGACCCCGGCGGCAGCTCCGGCAGTGGACGCCTCCCTCGATGAGGTCGAAGGCCACCAGTTGCGTGCTTTCCTCCTCGCCGCACGAGACGCACATGTCGAGCACCGGGGCCGACCCCTCGAGGGCCAGCACCTTCAAGAAGAACGCCGGCGCCACCATCGGCGTGTCGGCATCATCCAAGACGTGCAGGGCGCCGACCAGCATCTCGTAGAGCTGGGGGTTGGCGTGACGCTCCTGGCCGACCTGGTCCACGACCTCGAGCATCGAGAGAGCGGCGGACATCCGATCGAGATCCTCCCGGACGGTGCGAAAGGTGTCGATCACCTCGGCCTGATTGACGATGTCGAGGTCGCTCCGGCCCTGCCAGGCCAGGATGGCCACGTGGCTGAGCGGCTCCAGCCGGGCCCCGAACTTGGAGGCGGTCCGACGGACGCCTTTAGCCACGGCCCGGACCTTGCCGTGCTGCTCGGTCATGATCGTCACGATCCGGTCCGCCTCACCGAGCCGGATCGTGCGCAGCACCACCCCCTGGTCGCGGAACAGGCTCATCCGTGGTCGCCGGGCCCCCCGCCACCTTCGGTCCTCGGGGCGTCCTCGGCCGGGGCTGCATCCTCGGTTCCGGCCGCGTCGGCAGCATCACCGGCCTCGGTGGCGTTCTCCCCGCCGGCTCGATGGGGATCGTCCGGCTCGCCGTCGGTTCGAGCCTTCGGCCGGGGTCCGTTCGGGCCCGATGATGACAGAGGGGCGGGATTGAATCCCGGCGGAACGGCCGCCCGGGTCCGCCCATGGTTCCGTCCCCCGAGCATGTTGCCTCCGCCGACCAACAGCACGAGGACGGGCACGAGCACGACGAGCGGGACGATGGCGGTGAACCCGGCCGCAGCCAGGATCACGCAGAACAGGTAGAGGGCCACGCCGCCGGCCACGCCCACCTTGATCACGACGCCACCAGCCCGTCGATCGCCATCACGTCACGCCGCCGTACCGCCGCTGGCGCTGCTGGTACTCCCGAACTGCATCAAAGAGATGCTCGCGCCGGAAGTCGGGCCACAGCACGTCGGGGAACACCAGCTCGCTGTAGGCCAGCTGCCAGAGCAGGAAATTGGAGATCCTGGTCTCCCCCGACGTCCGGATCACCAGGTCGGGATCGGGCTGGTCGGGGTAGTAGAGCCGGGAGCGGATGGCCTTCTCGTCGACCTTGTTGGCCGGGACCCCGTCTTCCACCAGCCGGCGGACGGCATCGACGATCTCGGCCCGGCCACCGTAATTGAAGGCCATGGTGAGGGTCATCCGCCGGTTCTTCTCGGTCAGCGCCACCGACTCGTCCATGCGCCGCAGCACCCGCTTGGGTACCCGCCAGTCGCGGCGACCGGCAAACCGGATCCGCACCCCCTTGTCGTGGAGCTCGTCCCGGCGCCGGGCCAGGAGGCCCTCGTTGAAGCCCATCAGGTAGCGCACCTCGTCGGCCGGCCGGCGCCAGTTCTCGGTCGAGAAGGCATACATGGTCAGCCAGGGGATATCCAGCTCCAGGGCCCCCTCGACTGCATCGAGCAGCGCCGCTTCACCGGCCCCGTGTCCTTCGGTGCGCGGCAGCCCCCGGCGGCTAGCCCACCGGCCGTTCCCGTCCATGACGCAGCCGATGTGCCTGGGAATGGGGCCCCCAGCGACGTCGGCGGCGACCAACGGGCGCGCCGGATCACCGCTTTGCTGCGGGTTGCCATCGGCCAATTGCACGCCGCGAACCTATCCGCTGTCGTCGGGGGTGCAGTTCGGCGGGTTGCTGTGAGCTCGTCCGTCGGTGAAGGCGTCGCCTTGAGCCCCGGCGAAGCCCGGGCTAGACCCTCTCCATGTCACCGCTCGAAGCACTGGCGATCTTTGCCGCCGGTCTGGCCGCGGGGACGATCAACGTCATCGTGGGAGCGGGATCCCTCATCACCTTCCCCACCCTCTTGGCCTTCGGCTACCCACCGGTGCTGGCCAACGTGTCCAACAGCCTCGGTCTCGTGCCCGGCAACCTGAGCGGCGCCATCGCCTACCGCCCCGAGCTCGTGGGGCAACGCCCCCGGGTGCTCATCTTGAGCATTGCCGCCGGGGCCGGCGGGCTGGCCGGCGGCGCGCTCCTCCTGGCGCTGCCCGGGAGCGTCTTCCGGCGCGTGGTGCCTGCTCTGATCCTGCTGGCCTGTGTCCTTATCGCATTGCAGCCGATGCTCACCCGCAGGTTGGCCGAACGGGGCGAGCGCGCCCATCACGGTGGTCCCGTCCTGTTCGTCGCCGTGTTCGCCACCGGTGTCTACGGCGGGTACTTCGGCGCCGCTCAGGGCGTCATCCTCATCGCGCTGCTGGCCATATTCCTCGACGACGACATGCAACGCCTCAACGGGGCGAAGAACGTGCTGACCTTGATGGCCAACTTGGGTGCCGCCTGCCTGTTCGTTGCCTCGAGTCATGTGAACTGGTCGGTGGTCGCCCTGATCGCCGGCGGGTCAATCGCCGGCGGCCAGCTGGGTGCGCCCATCGGCCGCAGCCTGAACCAACAGGTGTTCCGAGCCGTGATCGTGGCCGTCGGCGTGGGCGCGGCCATCGCCTTGTGGGTCACCGGCTCGTAACCTCCCGGTAGGGTCACGGGATGACCGAGTCGGTGACACAACCGGAGCCCGCCCCGGTCTCGGACGCGGCCTCTGCGCCAGTCCCGAACGGGAACCCGGACCCGGTGACTATGGCACTGGACCGAGCCGCCGCCGCCCTCCCCGGTGGCGGGGAGCATCGAGCCGGACAATCCGAGATGGCCCGGTCGGTCGGTAGGGCCATCGCCGGCCACCGTCATCTCGTCGTCCAAGCGGGCACGGGGACGGGCAAGTCGCTGGCCTACCTGGTCCCGTCGATGCTGGCCGGCGAGCGGGTGGTCGTGGCCACGGCGACCAAGGCGCTCCAGGACCAGCTGGCCACCAAGGACCTCCCCAGCGTGGCCAAGCTGGCCACCGGCGACTTTTCGTTCGCCGTCCTGAAGGGACGGAGCAACTACCTGTGCAAGCAGCGGGCGGCCGAGGTGGGCGGCGGCGGCGAGCAACTGAGCCTCCAAGGCGGCGGGGGCGACGAGGCATCGGCGGCGGGCGGACGAACCGAGGACAGCGGGCGCCTCGGCCAACAGGTTCGCCGGCTGCTCGACTGGGGCCAGGACTCCCCCACCGGGGACAGGGCCGAGCTCGACTTCGAGCCCACCACCCGGGCATGGGCCATGGTCTCGACCACCGCTCGCGAGTGCCCGGGCGCATTCCGGTGCCCATCCGGGCGGGACTGCTTCGCCGAGGACGCCCGGGCACGCGCCGCCGAGGCCGACGTGGTGGTGGTCAACACGCACCTCTACGGAGCCCACGTGGCCAGCGGGGGCATGGTGCTCCCGCCCCACGACGTCGTGATCTTCGACGAGGCCCACGAGGTCGAAGAGGTGATGACCGACAGCCTGGGCACCGAGATCGGGCCCGGGCGGTTCCGGGCGCTGGCCGCTTCGGCTCGCGGCCTGGTCGACGACCGGTCCGACGCCATCGTCGAGGCCGTGGCCGAGGTGGGTGACGTGTGGCAGCGGGTCATCGAGCCGCTGGCCGGTTCCCGGGTAGCCCGGTCATTGCTGGCCGGCCCCACCGGCACCGGCGAAGTGGGCGGGCGGGTGCAGACCGTCCCAGCGGAGCCGGCGGGCGCCGGAGCCGACCAGGAGGCCCGGAGTGCCGGCCGGGAGACCCCGGATCCGGACGGTGACCAGGACCGGCAACCACAGGGGCTGGACCTGGGACTCCCCGCCCTCGAACCCGACCTGGGACGCCCGTCGACTCGGGCGCGCCGTAGCCGAACCGCGGCGGCCGTTTCCGGTTCGAGCAAGTCCTCGCTGGCCGCGTCCTCGCCGGCCACAGCCCGTGGCCGGCCTCCGGCTCCCTTCGGGGTCCGGACGGCCGGTTCCGACCCCGAGCTCGGCGCACTGGTCGAACTGGCCATCGGCCGGGTGTCCCGGCTGGTCGACGCCCTGCGCCGGGCCGAGCGGGAGTCAGGCGAGACCGACGGCAACGAGACCCGCTCCCGGCGGGACCGGGCCCTGTTGGCCGCCGGCCACCTGAGCGGCGACCTGGCCAAGTTGCCGGCGCTGACCGACGACGAGGTGGCCTGGGTGGACGGTGGGTCCCGGTTCCCGACCCTGCGGGTGTCCCCCATCGAGGTCGGGCCGCTCCTGGCCGAGCGCTTGTGGGACGAGGTGACCGCCGTTCTGACCTCGGCCACGGTGCCGGTGGGGCTGCCCGGACGACTCGGCCTCCCCGCCCAGTGCACCGACGAGCTCGATGTGGGCAGCCCCTTCGACTACCCGTCCCATGCCGTGCTCTACGTAGCCCGGTCGCTCCCCGACCGCCGGCGGCCGGAGTCGGAGCCGGCCATCCACGACGAGCTGGCCGCACTGATGACCGCGGCCGGGGGGCGCACGCTCGCCCTGTTCACCAGCTGGCGGGCCATGACGGCGGCGGTGGCCGTCCTGCGGGAGCGGGTGGCCTTCCCCATCTTGGCCCAGTCCGACCTGCCCAAGCCGGCGCTGATCGAGGCGTTCCAGTCGGACGACGCCACCTGCCTGTTCGCCACCCTCGGCTTCTGGCAGGGCGTGGACATCCCCGGCCCCACCTTGAGCGTGGTGGCCATCGACCGCATCCCCTTCCCCCGCCCCGACGACCCGGTGCTCCAGGCCCGCCGGGACCGGGCCGGGTCGGGCGCCTTCCAGGTCGTCGACCTTCCCCGGGCCGGGACCCTCCTGGCTCAGGGGGCCGGGCGCCTGATTCGCTCGGCCGACGATCGGGGCGTGGTCGCCGTGCTCGACAACCGGCTGGCGTCGGCCAGCTATCGCGGCGTCTTGCTTGCGCGGGTCCCCCCGATGCATCGGGTGGTCGAGCGCCGTCAGGTCGAGGAGTTCCTCCGGCGCGAGGTCGTGCAGCCGTCGTAGGCCGGAGTCAGAGCCCCAGGCGATCGAGGGCGTCGTCCCGCTGCTGCCACCGCTTCTCCACCCGCACGAACAGCTCCAGGTAGGCCCCCGGCCGCATCTGCGCCCGAACGGCCGTGCCCACCGCCTTCAGCGTCGAGCCGCCCTTGCCGATGACGATGCCCTTCTGCGAGTCCCGCTCGACCAGGATCTCGCAGCGCACCCGTGGCCACTCCCACTCGGTGACCCGACAAGCGATGCTGTGTGGGAGCTCGTCCTCGACCCGCAGGAGGAGCTGCTCCCGGACGAGGTCGGCGACCCAGAAGGCGTCGGCCACATCGGTGATCATGCCCTCGGGGTAGTAGCGCGGACCCTCGGGCAGCCGGGCCAGCACGGCATCGACCAGGGTGTCCACCCCCTCGCCGGTCATGGCCGAGACGGGGAAGTACTCGACCGGCGTGGGGACGGCCCCACCCTCGGCGGCCAGGGCTTCGCCTGCCTCGGCCACGGCGGCCAGATGGGTGAGCACTCCGTTGTCGTCCACCTTGTCGATCTTGTTCACCACCACCAGCAGGGCCGGCGGTGCCACGTTCGGCAGCGCCGCCGCGCTGCGCACTTGGGACCGCACCCGCCTCGCCCCCTGGGCCAGGACCATGCGGTCGCCCGGGCCGATGGCGCCGGTGGCATCCACCATGGCTACGACCACGTCGACGTCATCGAGCGAGGAGGTGGCCGTCTCGTTGAGGCGCTCCCCCAGCGCCGTGCGGGGGCGGTGCAGCCCCGGGGTGTCCACGAACACGGCCTGGCTGTCGGGGCGGTTGAGCACCCCTCGGACCTGGGCCCGGGTGGTGTTGGGTCGTGGCGACGTGATGGTGACCTTGGTCCCGACGATGTTGTTGACCAAGGTCGACTTGCCCACGTTCGGCCGGCCGATCACCGCCGCAAAGCCGGAACGGTAGGTCACGTCCGTTCTTCGGCCATGGGCTGGCGATGCTGGGGCACGATGCGGACCCGCTCGATGCGGCGGCTCCGTACCCGATCGGCAATCAACCGGACGCCGTCGGCCTCGACCGTCTCCCCCTCCACCGGGACATGGCCCAGGAGATCGAAGACCAGACCGCCCACCGTGTCCCACGCGCCCGACGGCAGGTGGGCATCGAGCAGTTCGTTGACGTCGGAAACGACCATCCTGCCGCTGACCCGGATCTCGCCCGAGGGCAGCCGCTCCACCAGCGGCTCCTCCACGTCGAACTCGTCCACGATCTCGCCGACCAACTCCTCGATCAGGTCTTCGAGCGTCACCAGCCCGGCCGTACCGCCGTACTCGTCGACCACCACGGCCATGTGGTACTTCTCTGCTTGCATCTCGCGCATCATGGCGGCGACTCGCTTCGTCTCGGGGACGAACCTCGGGGTGCGCATGTGGTCGCGGACCGATTCGGCCCCCGACCCGGCGCGCAGGGCCCGGATCAGGTCCTTGGCGTAGGCCAGTCCGAGCACGTCGTCGACCCCGTGGTCGACCACCGGCAGCCGGCTGAAACCGGCGGCCAACGCTTGCTCGAGCGCCATCTCCACTGTCGCGCCGGCTTCGATCGTGCTCATGTCGGGCCGGGGCACCATGACCTCGCGCACCACAGTGTCGCCGAACTCGATGATGGAGTGGATGAGGGCTCGTTCCTCCGTTTCGATCACGTCGTCCTCGAGCGCCACGTCGGCCATGGCCAACAGCTCGGACTCGGTGACGTCGGAGCTAGACGCCTCCCCCCGGGCCCCGATGAGCAGGTTGGCCAAGCCGATCAGGCCCCCCGAGATGATCCGGATCGGCCAGAACCTGAGCAGGGCCAGGACCAGGGGGGCGCTGAACAGAGCGGCCCGCTCCGGGTGGTGCACGGCCCAGTTCTTGGGCACGGCCTCGCCCAGGACGAAGATGACGATGATCTCGAAGACCGTGGCCGCGGCGACCCCCCAGGCCCCGAACCAATCCGAGGCCAAAAGGCCGACCAGGGTGGCCACCACCAACTGGCAGATGAGCACGAGCAACAGGACGGGATTGAGGAACCCTTGGGGGTTCTCGGTCAGCCGGGCCAGGTCCTTCGCCCCGCGGCGACCCTCGTCCACCATGGACATGGCCTTGGACTTGCTCGTCCGGACCAGGCTTGTCTCGGCCAGGGCCAGGACGGCCGAGGCAGCCAGGAGCACGACGACGACGACGATGAGGACCACGTCGATGTTGGTGAAGTGGGCCGTGGCGAGGAGTGGTGCGATCACGACGTGCTCATGGTGCGGTCACGAAGCCACGCGGTAGAAGCGGGCGAGCAGCTGCTGTTCCCGCTGTTCCATCCGTTCTGCCTCCGCCTCGACCTGGTGGTCCATGCCCAGCAGGTGGAGGATCCCGTGCACGACCAGCAGCGCGATCTCGTCGTCGAAGCTGATCCCGTGGTCCACCGCGTTGACGGCTGCCACCACCGGGCAGACGACCACGTCGCCCAGCAGGACGAGCTGGTCGACATCGGGCTCGACCGAGCCCGGTCCCGTCCCGCCCTCGTCCGGTGAGCGGCCGCCCCGCTCCAGGTCGTCCTCGATGGGGAAGGCCAGGACGTCGGTCGGGCTCGACTTCCCCAGGAACCGCTCGTTGAGTGAGGCGATGGTGGGCGCGTCGACGAAGAGCAGCGACACCTCGGTGTCGTGCTTTACCCCCTCGGCCTCGAGCACCGCACGGGCCAGTTCCGACCAGCGCTCGACGGCCACGGGGTGGTCCGACTGCTCGTCGGCAGCGAAGACGTCAAGGCTCACCGGGACCGCCGTCACCGCGGCCGGCTCCGCGGCGCGCTGTGCTGGCGTCGCCCGGGCCGTCGGCTGTGTTGGCGTTGCCCGGGCCGTCTGAGTTGGCGTTGCCCCGGTCGTCGGCCTGGCCGAAGGGTCGCGACCCATTCGGCGGCACCGTGCCCGAGGGCCGAGCGCCGGAGGTGCCGGCGCCGGAGGTGTCAGCAGCGGGCGTGCCGGTCGAAGGGTTGCCGGTCGAGGAGTTCCGCTCGTATGCGGCCACGATGTCGCCCACGATCCGATGTCGCACCACGTCGCGCTGGCCGAGGTGGACGAACTCCAAGCCCTCGATCCCGGTCAGCACCGGCTCCAGCCCGACCAGGCCGGAGCGGCCACCGGGCACGTCGATCTGGGTCACGTCCCCGGTCACCACCGCCTTGGAGCCGAAGCCGATCCGGGTGAGGAACATCTTCATCTGCTCAGGGGTCGTGTTCTGGGCCTCGTCCAAGATGATGAAGCTGCCGTTCAGGGTCCGGCCCCGCATGAAGGCCAGCGGGGCCACCTCGACCGCGCCCCGATCGAGGAGCCGCTGCGCGCCCTCGGGCTCGAGCAGGTCGTAGAGGGCGTCGTAGAGCGGGCGCAGGTACGGATCGACCTTGGCCATGAGGTCACCGGGCAGGAACCCGAGCCGCTCACCGGCCTCGACGGCCGGGCGGGTCAGGATGATCCGGTTGACCTGATGAGCCTGCAGGGCCTGGACGCCGAGGGCCACGGCCAAATACGACTTGCCCGTACCGGCGGGGCCGATGCCGAACGTGACGATGTTCGAGGTGATGGCGTCGGTGTACTGCTTCTGCCCCGCTGTCTTGGGCCTGACCGACCGCCCCCGCGACGATCGCAGAACCTCGGAGGTCAAGACCTCCGAAGGCCGGACGTCGTCCTTGACCATGTCGATGGTGCGGGCAACCTGGATCAGGTCGAGCCCCTGGCCGGACTGGAGCAGGAGCACCAGCTCCTCGAAGAGCCGACCGACGCGCTCGGCCTCTTCACCGTCGATGGAGATCTCGTTGCCCCGTACGACGATGTGGGCCCCGCTGAACGCGTCCTCGACCAGGCGCAGCAACTCATCACGCTGGCCCAGGAGGCCTGCCATCAGGTGGTTGCCGGGGACGAGGATCTTGACCTGGGTTGACGACACGTGTGCTCTG
>DATDHU010000027.1:0-26870 GCA_036521415.1 Acidimicrobiales bacterium | reverse complement strand
CCTGATAGATCACCGGCAGCTCATTGCCCACGAAGTCGGCCGCCCCGGAGGCCCAGTCGTGGTCGTAGGGCCGGTCGAAGGACACGATGCGGGCCCGGTGGTCGTAGTCGCCGGCCGCCGGGGCGTGGGTGAAGGACAGCTGGCCGCCCGTGTTGCCGTAGTAGAGGCTGTACCCGCCCCACCGGTTGTACGCCTGCCAGGTGGTCACACTCTGCTGGACGACGATGGCCGCCTTGGATGCGTCGTCGCGCACGCACAGGGGAACGTACTGCTGTTCGGAGCTGGTCCCCACCAGCTTCAGGAGGTAGACGCCCGGCGGCCAGGTCTTGTCCACCTTCACGGTCAGGGAGGGGGTCCAGTTGCACTCGATGGTGTTGGACGGCGCGATCAGGGCGGGGGAGGCCTGCCTGATCCCCGCCACCTGGCCCGACTGCCACACCATGCGGGCCCCAATGCCCTGGTAGTAGCCCATGCGGTAGGCCTCGACGTGGAACTGCGGGCTCTTGGTGCTGACGAACAGGGTGATCGTGTCGCCGGCCACGGCACTGACCTGGCTGCTGTAGCCCTCGATGTCGCCCGCATTCTGGGGAGTGTCGACCCACCAGGCGTGCCCGGCCTTGGCGTTCTCGGCCACGATGGCCGGTGACGTCGGGATGGTGACCCCGTCGGCCAGCTTGGTCGTCGTCGCCTTGGTGGCGACCGAGGTGGTGGTCGACGAGCCCGTGGTCGGCTTTCCTGCATCTGCGGTTGGGGTCCCCGAGCTTCCCGAGGTCGCCTCGTAGATGCCGTACCCAGCGGCTCCCGCCGCGGCCACGCCTCCCAGGGCGAACATGCGACGGAGGAAGTACCGGCGGTCCATCTCGCTGCTGCTGTTGGGCGAGCGCCGGGGCATCGACTGCTGGATCTCTCGGCGCGTGCGGGGGGGTGGGCCGCCGGGCATCGGTTGACGGGGGCGGGGCGGTGGGCCCCCGGGTGCACCGGGCGGGCCACCATCTACGGGGTCGGCCACCCGGCAAGGATACCGGCAGGGCCCACGGTCATTGCAGCAGGCTGCGATCCCGGCTTACGCTCGGCCAGGCCCGCGGGAGGGTGTCATCCCTAGGGTCGTCCGATCGACGCCGTCCCTCGAAAGCGAGCCGCCATGCAGCTGCCAGGCATCCAGCCAACCAGGACGAGCGCCCGGAAGGTCTGGTCTCGCCCGAGCGTGTCGTCATGAGCCGCGATGCCGGGGCCGGTGTGCTCAACGACGAGCGGGAACTGGCCGCCCTCTGCGTCTCCTACGCCCTGGCTGTCGACGGTGTCGACGGCGAGCGGTTTGCTGCCCTGTTCGTGGAGGACGGCGAGCTGGTCGTACCCAAGGTCCCGGCCGACCTCCGACCGGTGCTCGTGCGCACGGGGACCGAGACGCTGCGATCGATCCCCGTCGACCTCCGGCGCCGATTCACCAAGACGTTCCATGAGGTGCTCGACCGGGAGTTCACCATCGATGGGGGCACGGCGACCGGCATCGTCTACTGCGTCGCCCATCACCTGAGCGCGGCGGATGGGGATACGACTGCGGCCCAGTCGGGAAACGAGGGTCCCGAGGTGGCAGGCGGAAAAAGGGTGTCCGAGACCAGAGGTGGGACGGACACGGTGTGGTACATCCGCTACCTCGACGACTACCGGCGGACGACGGCCGGATGGCGGATCGAACGGCGGGAGCTCCACCTCCAGTGGGTGGAGGAACGATCGGTGGCCCTGATCAGCTGATCACCCCGGCCGGGTTGCCGGGTCAGGCGTTGAGCAGTTCGCGCGCCCCGGTGTCGGAGGAGGGATGGCGGAGCTTCGACATGGCCCGGGCTTCGATCTGGCGGATCCGCTCCCGGGTCAGGCTGAAGAACTCGCCGACCTCCTCGAGGGTGCGGGGCTCGCCGCGGTCGAGTCCGAAGCGCAGGCGAAGGATCTCGCGCTCGCGCTCATCGAGCGGGGAGAGGAGCTTGCCGATCTCCTCGCCCAAGAGGGCGAGGGCGGCGGCGTCAAAGGGCGATTCGGCATTCACGTCTTGGACGATGTCGCCGAGCTCGGCGTCACCGTCCTCGCGGAGCGGGTCGGACAGCGACAGGGGCTCGGAGCGGAATCGCAACGCTTCGACGAGCTTGTCGTGGGAGAGCTCCACTTCCTCGCCGAGCTCGTCGAGGGTGGCCGGCCGACCCAGCTTGTACTCGAGGAAGCTCTTGGCCTTTTGGATGCGGGCCAGGGTGTCCCCGGCGTGGACCGGGAGGCGCACCGTCCGGCCCGTGTTGGCGATGCCACGGGTAATGGCCTGGCGGATCCACCAGGTGGCGTAGGTGGAGAACTTGAACCCCTTGCGCCAGTCGAACTTCTCGACCGCGTGGATCAAGCCCAGGTTGCCCTCTTGGACCAGGTCGAGGAGGGGCAGGTTCGATGCCTGGTACTTCTTGGCGATGGAGACCACCAGGCGAAGGTTGGACTGTACAAAATCCTGTTGGGCGTGCTCGCCCTGCAGCACGACCCGGCGGAGCTCCCGTCGCTTGGCCGGGGTCAGCTTCGGCGTCTCGGCGATAGTGGCCGCCGCCTCGCGTCCCAGTTCGATGGCCTGCGCCAGCCGTGCCTCGTCCGCCTTGGTCAGGAGGGGATACTGGCCAATGTCGCTGAGGTAGAGCTTGACGAGGTCCTCGCCATCCTGGGCTGCGCGCTGCTTGTTCACGGTCGATACTCCTTCGTTTCCTCAGTACTTGAGGGGTTCACCGGCAAGAAATCTCGTCCGGTGCATGTTGACGCGAGACACGGCAATCGCACGTCAGGGCGGTCGATTGGTAACGATAGGCCCTCTGTAACTCTACCGGGCCGTCAAGTCCGACCCCGCGCGAGCCGTTTCCAGGCTGTTCAGCGACCCCCTGGCCGAGCCACCCGGCCCGCTCGAGCGGCCCTGCCTCTCCGCCCGGGAGCGGCCCTGCCTGCCCCTACCGGCGGCGGCGGCGCAGGCTCGGATCGGTCAGCGACGGGGGGTTGAAGTCGCTGTCAATCGGATCCACCATCGTACCGGGCGGCACCAACTCGTCGATCTGGTCGAGGACATCGGCACTCAGGGAGATCTCAGCCGCACCGAGTTGGGACTCGAGGTGCTCCATGGTCCGCGGCCCGATGATGGGCGCCGTGACCGCCGGGTGCTCGGCCACGAAGGCCAAGGCCAGCTCGATGAGGCTCAGACCGGCCTCGTCGGCCAGCTGGGTCAGGGCGGTGACCAGCTCGAGCTTGCGTCGGTTGGTGGCTACCGACAGGTCGTAACGCTCGGGGCGCATGGCCGAACGCCGGCTGGTGTTGCCCTTCCCCTCCCCGAAGGTGCCCGCCAGCCAGCCGCCGGCCAGCGGGCTCCAGGGGATGACGCCCATCCCGTATGCCTGGCACACGGGCAGCACGTCGGCCTCGATCCCCCGGGTGAGAATGGAGTACGGCGGCTGCTCACTGGCGAACCGTTCGCGTCCCCGCCGTTCGGCCACCCAGTGTGACTCGACGATCTGGTAAGCGGGGAACGTGGAGCAACCGATGTAGCGGACCTTGCCGACCCGAACCAGGTCGGTGAGAGCACCGAGGGTCTCGTCGATGTCCGTCCCGTGCTCGGGCCGGTGGATCTGGTAGAGGTCGATGTAGTCAGTGCCCAGGCGCCGGAGGCTGTTCTCGCACTCGGCGATGATCCAGCGACGCGAGTTCCCTCCGGCATTGGGGTCCTTGCTCATCGAGCCGTGGACCTTGGTGGCCAGCACGATGGAGTCGCGGCCGATGGTGGCGAGGGCCTTCCCGACGATCTCCTCCGACTCGCCGAAGGAGTAGATGTCGGCGGTGTCGAGGAAGTTGATCCCGGCGTCCACGGCTCGCTGGATGATGCGGATCGAGTCGTCGTGGTCCTGGTTCCCCCACGCGCCGAACATCATCGTCCCGAGACAGAGGGGGCTGACCTTGACGCCCGTGCGTCCAAGTGTGCGGTAGTCCATGGCCAGAGCGTATCGGTGGAACGGCGCGGCAGAACGAGGAAGGAGTTCCGGACAGGATCACCGAGGGCCGGCCCACCAACGCACAGGGCTACCAACGCACAGGGCCACCAGAGAGCTTGCAGTTGCCATCGGTGCTCCGGCGGGTATCTGATGCCTGGTACGTGTGCGGTGCCTGACGCCTTCTCAGGCGGCAGGTTCGACCGAGGACGATCGGCGGGAGGACATGATGGGGACATGGCCGCGGCGTGGGACCGTCTTCATGTGCTCGGCCCTCCTCACGGCCCTGGCCGGCCTGTGGGCGGCCGCACCCTCCTTCGGCGCTCAACGGGCAGCCCCGCCCGGTGAGTTGACCGTGGCTAGGAGCGGGCCGTCGGTGGCCATGTGGGTGTGGAACTGGGCCGACTCAGCAGCCATGGTCAGCTTCGCAAAGGCCAACCGGGTCACCGAGATCTTTGCCTACGTGGCGCCGGGGTTCACCGACCCGACCTACATCCCTTGGGGGTGGTCACAGCCGCAGCTGCCGCTGGAAGAGTCGCTCGCCGCGGACGCCGCCGCCGCGGGGATCACCGTCTATGCCATGGGCGGGGACCCGTCATGGGTGCCCAATCCCACGTACGGCACCGACTGGGCCAACGAGGCGCTGGCTACCGGCCTGTTTCGGGGGATCCACGTCGAGCTCGAGCCGTGGGCGCTGTCGTCGTGGGGCACCGACCGGTCCGGGACCATCGACCAGTACCTGAGCGAGCTGGCCGGGATCCATGCCGTGGCTGCGACCTACGGCGTGCCCGACGAGATATCGATCCCGTACTGGCTCTCGATGTACTCCACCCGGACCGGCGTGCCGCTCGACGTGGCCGCCATGCGGAACGCGGACGCGGCCACCGTCGTCACCTTCTTCAACTCGATCTCACAGATCGAGTCCTTCGGCAAGGCGGAGCTGATGGCGGCCCGGTCGGTCGGCATCCCGCTCCGGTTCGCGGCCGAGGCCAACGAGGACACACCTTCATGGCTGAGCTTCTACGGGGACACCCTGGCCCAGTTCGACTCGGCTATCGCTCATGTCAACCGCGACATGACCGGCACGCCCGGCTACCTGGGCATCGCCGTCGAGGACTACCAGGGCTGGTCGGCCATGCCGTAGGGCGCCCCCGGACCCTTGCATGCCCATGTCAGGCCGTCCCGTGTATGAGGGTCAGGCCGTTCCCGTCTATGGGGGTCAGACTGCTCCTCCGTAGAGGTCGAAGGTTCGGGCCATGCCCCCGTCGGCCGTGATGGTCTCGCCGGTCACGAACCGTGCGGCGTCCGAGGCCAGGAACACGATCACGTCGGCGATGTCCTCCGGGACGGCCCACCGGCCCAACGGGGTCTGCCTCTCGATCTCTTCGATCACGCCCGGGATCGCCTTGTTCTTCGCCCACAGGGCCGTGTCGACGACGCCGGGCGCCACCGAGTTCACTCTGATCCCCGAGGGCCCGAGCTCCATGGCCATCGACCGGGTCGCGGCATCGAGTCCCCCTTTCGACGCGGCATAGGCCGCCCGCCGCGGCGTGCCCACCAGCCCGGAGACCGACGACAGGTTGATGATCGAGCCCGACCGACGCTCGATCATCGAGGGGACCACGGTGGCGATCAACAGCAGGGGAGCGCGGATGTTCACGGCCAGCATCCCGTCGATGAGTTCGGCGTCCGAATCGACGGTGTCCAACCGGGCCGCCGCCGCCGCGTTATTCACCAGGATGTCGACCCGGCCCAGCACCTCGAGCGCCTGTGTGCCCACATCGATCGGAGCTCGCCGATCTCGGAGGTCACCGACGATCACGACGGGATCGTGCGTCAGCTCGCCCGCCGTCTCCTCGAGGTCGACCCGGCTCCTGGCCACCAGAGCCACCCGGGCCCCGGCCCGGTCGAGCGCACGGGCCGTGGCTGCGCCGATGCCGCGGGATGCGCCCGTGACGATGGCGGTGCGCCCGCCGAGCGAGAACGGTTCCATGTCGTCAGCCTAGATACGGCCTGTTGCGTCAGCCCGATCTGTTCGTGAACGTCCCTACTGACTGGTGTCGTCGTCAGGCAGATACCAATGGTCGGAACCGAGCAGGCGCTCGGCTTCGGCGGGCCCCCAGGTGCCCTGGGCGTACGGCACGGGTGTCGGCGCCGACTTGAGGAGCGGATCGGCCACCTCCCACAGCCGCTCGATCCCTGCGGCCTCGTTGAACAACGTGTGGTCGCCCAGCATCACGTCGTGGAGGAGGCGTTCGTAGGCCTCGAGGTCATTGGTCACGGTGAACGAGTCGGCATAGTGGAACGACATGGTCGCCGACTCGACATCCATGGTGGGCCCCGGCCGCTTGGCCGCGAAGCGGACAGTCACCGCTCCCGGGTCGGCCAGCTCGAACACGAGGTCGTTGGGGCAGGGAACCGTCGACACCTCGGGATCGAGATCGAACATGTGCATGCTGGGCTCTTTGAAGCCCAGCGTCACGGTCGTGCGCGTCTCGGCCATGGCCTTGCCCGTCCGGAGGTAGAAGGGCACGCCCTGCCAGCGCGGGTTGTCGACCATCACCGCGGCGGCCACGAAGGTCTCGACGGTCGAGTCCTTGGCTACGCCGGGCACAGATCGATAGCCCTCGTACTGCCCGAACACCGCGTGCTCCTGGTCGAGGGGAGCCATGGCCTCGAAGACGGCGAGCTTGGCCTTGTGGAGAGAGTCGGCATCGAAGTCATCGGGCGGCTCCATGCCGAGATAGCCGAGCAGCTGAAACAGGTGGGTGACCACCATGTCCCGGAAGGCGCCGGTCGCCTCGTAAAAGGAGCCCCGATCGTCGACGTTCAGCTGTTCGGGCACGTCGATCTGCACGTACCTGAGGTGCTTCCGGCCCCAGGCCGGTTCGAACAGGCCGTTCCCGAACCGGAAGACCAGGATGTTTTGGACCGCCTCTTTGCCCAGGAAATGATCGATGCGGTAGATCTGCGACTCCTCGAACGCCTGATGCAGCCCCTGGTTGAGCGATCGGGCCGAATCGAGATCGGAGCCGAACGGCTTCTCGATGATGAGCTTCGTCTTCGGGTTCACCAGTCCGGCGTGCCCCAGTGCCGTGGCCATGGGCAGGAAGGCCTGCGGGGGGACGGCCAGGTAGATGACCCGCTGCGGGTTGTCGAGACCCTTTTCGGCCCCGGTCACCGCCTCGGCCAGCTCGCTCAGGTCATCGGCCGAGGACGGGGCGAAGGAGATGGTGGGCCCGAACGAGGCCCAGGACTCGTCGGTCACGTCCTTTCTGCCGTACTGCTCGAGCACACCGTGCACGTAGGTCCCGAAGCTGGCCGCGTCGACGCCCGTCCCGGCGGGCGCTGAACCCACGATCCGATAGTCCTTCGGCATGAGCCCGGCCTCGTGGAGGTGGAACAGACCGGGAAGGAGCTTGCGCTTGGCCAGGTCGCCGGTGGCGCCGAAGAGCATGAGCACCGCGTCTTCCGGGACGCGCTGCGTCGACGGGCTTCCGGTGCTCATGGGGCGGCCTTTTCGTCGTGACCCCCGAATTGTTTCCGCATGGCCGAGAGCACCTGGTTGCCGAAGTGGTCGAGGTCCCGGGAGGCGAACCGGGAGAACAGGGCGGTGGTCAGCACCGGCGAGGGGACGCCCTCCTCGATGGCGGCAATGGCCGTCCACCGGCCCTCGCCCGAGTCCGAGACGTGCCCGGAGAAGTCGGAGAGGTCCGGCGATTGGACCATCGCCTCCGCGGTCAGGTCCAAGAGCCACGAGGCGATCACGCTCCCGCGCCGCCAGACCTCGGCCACCTCAGGCAGATCCAGGTCGTACTGGTAGTACTCGGGGTTCTCGAGGGGTGCGGTCTCGGCGTCATCGGTACGCTTGGTGTCACCGGCGTCGGCGTGCTTCAAGATGTTGAGCCCCTCGGCGTAGGCGGCCATGGCGCCGTACTCGATCCCGTTGTGGACCATCTTCACGAAATGTCCCGCTCCGGTGGGGCCGCAGTGCAGGTAGCCCTCCTCGGCCTGGCTGGGCTTCCCCGTCCGTCCCGGGGTCCGCTCGGCGGCGCCGACGCCGGGCGCGATGGCTGCGAAGATCGGGTCGAGCCGCTCGACCGGCTGGTCCTCGCCCCCGATCATCAGGCAGTAGCCACGCTCGAGCCCCCAGACCCCACCGCTGGTCCCCACATCGATGTAGTGGATGCCCTTGTCCCGGACCGCTGCCGCCCGGGAGATGTCGTCCCGGTAGTAGGAATTGCCGCCGTCGATGATGGCGTCATCGCGATCCAGATGCGTGGCCAACTCGCTCACCGTCCGGGCGGTGATGTCCCCGGCGGGGACCATCACCCACACCGCTCGTGGGGCGGTCAGCTTTGACGCCAGGTCGGCGAGGGAGGACGCTCCCGTCGCCCCCTCCTTCTCGAGGTCCTTGACCGCGTCGGGGTTGACATCGAAGACGACGCACTGGTGTCCTGCTCTCGTCACCCGCCGGACGAGGTTCGCGCCCATCCGACCCAATCCCACCATGCCGAGCTGCATAATGTTCTCCGTTCCACAGGCAGATGCCCGTTGCCGTTCCGACCTTAACGCCGGTCTATCGAAGCGCGCCTGCGGGCGTCGCCCCAGAGCATCCGGGCTCCTTGTCATCGTCGAACTGGGCCATCCAACCTGACCCTGGCGCCCTGACCGAGGTCCGGCGGATCAGTCCGATCAGGCTGGTCCGCCCAGCCGTCCGCCGCTTGCCGTGACCGGACGTGGCAAGGTCGGTGCACACGTGGATCTCGAGGACGACGACAGGGGGAAGAGTTGGCCAGGCCACCATCAGCCTCATCGTTCCACCTTGTCCGCTGGAACGATCGTGCCGTGGTGGCTGTGGCCCTGGCCGCCTTTGCCTCGGGGTTCGGGCAATTCGGCCTGGTGGCCTCGCTCGGGGACGTGGCCAAGGGATTCGGGCAGGTGGCGCACGGCGCCACGCTGGCTGACCAAGCTGGACTGTCGGGAACCGTGCTGGGGGTGGGTTTGGCCATCAGCCGGCTCGCCTCGCTCGGCAGCTTGCCGCTGACCGGCCTCGCCGATCGCTTCGGCCGACGGATCATGCTGCTGGTCACCGTCGGGGCGGGCCTGGCGCTGACCGTGGTGGTGGCGGCGAGCCCCAGCTACTGGTGGTTCGTGATCATCTTCGCCTGCGGGCGCCCGCTGCTGACCGCCACCAACGCACTGGCTCAGGTGATCGCCGCCGAGCTGACCGGCTCCGATGACCGGGCCAAGGCCGTTGCGTTCATTGCCGCCGGCTACGGCGTGGGTGCGGGCACGATCGCCGTCATCCACAGCCTGGCCGCGTCGGCGCTCGGCTTCCGGTGGGTGTTCGTCCTGGCCGTCGCACCGTTGGCCCTTGTGCCGCTACTGCGCATATGGATCGTCGAGCCCGACCGCTTCGCCAAGGCGGCCGCGTCGACCGAGCACCCCATCCCGGTGCTGGGTGCGGTGGCCAGGCCGTATCGGGAGCGGTTGCTGGTCATGATTGCTCTGACCTTCGCCGTCTCGGTGATCACCGGCCCGGGCAACAGCTTCGTGTTCCTCTATGCCCAGAACGTCCTCCACCAGCGCGGGATCGTCACCGCAGCGATGATCGTCGGAGGGGGTGCCACCGGCCTGTTGGGGCTGCTCGCCGGTCGTTGGTTGGCTGATCACTTCGGTCGCCGGCCGACCTGCGCACTGGCACTGGTCTCGATCGCCTTTGTCGCGACGCTCGCCTACTCGGGCTCGGCTGCGGCGTTGATCGCAGGGTATGTCTGCGGTGTGTTCGCCGGTGGGGTGCTCGCTCCGGCACTGGGGGCGCTTCTGAACGAGCTGTTCCCGACGTCGGTCCGGGCCTCGGCGGCGGGGTGGTTTCTGGCTGCCGGGGTTGTGGGGGCCGTTGTCGGACTGGTCGTGTTCGGGGCGGTGGCCACGGTGAACAACCGGTTCGCCATCGCTGCCGCGGTCACCTTCTTGCCGATGTCGCTGGCCATGGGGCTCTTCTGGCTGGTGCCCGAGACCCGTGGGCGCGAGCCCGAGGACCTCTGGGTGGACAAGCGAAGGAATCCGGGCTCCGGCTGACCCGGGTTCCGCCTGAACCGGGCTTCGGCTGACCCGGGCTTCCTCGACGCGTAGGTGGCAACCCACTCCGTGGGGGATTCCGCCCAATTCCACAAGTTGAGCGGCGGCCCTCCGTTGTCCCATTCATTGTGGAAGGCCGACAGAGGCCGACGGAGCCAGGGTCCGGACGAAGCCTGTGACCCCGTCCCGCGGCTGGCTGGTCGCCAGTTGGATGAAGGGCAACCCTAGTGACGAGAGCACCGCGAGTGCGCACGATTCTGTCAGCAGCCGTGGCGAGATCGGCGGAGCGGCGACGCAGCCGGCTCGAAGGGGGCCAGAAGGTCGGGACCCGGCGGGTCATGAGATCCAAGGTCAACCGGGCGGCTCTTGTCGGAGTCATCGCCGTCGGGCTGGCCACCGCCTTGACCGCATCCGCTTCGCCGGCCGCACACACGAAGGCCGCGCCGAAGAGGACGTACTCCGCCTCGGACTGGAAGGGACTGATTGCCGCACCCGCTAACCTCCCGCCCGCCGATTCACCTTCGGCCTCGGTCCCGCTCCCTGCGGCCTCGCCACCGCCCCCGTCGTCGCCACCGTCTCCGGCTCCGGTTCCGCTCGGTTCTGTCTGTACGAGCGGAACGGTCCTAGTCACCGGTCAGGCCACGGCCCGAACCACCCCTGGCTCCGCGGTGCAGGCCCAATTGGCCGTGGCGGCGGTTGCCCCCACTGCCGCCACTGCCACCACTGCCACCACTGCCATCACCGCTGCCACCACGGCACCTGCCACCGCCACCGCGGAGCTCGTGGCCGATTCGAGCAGCGGGCTCACCCTCGGCCCGATCACACTCCCCATCGGATCCCCTCCCGTGACCATCCCGTCGCTGGGCCAACTACCGAGCGGCCCGGTGTCCGTCCCCGACCCTGCACCCGCCACCCCCCTGCCCGTTCCCTCCCCCGATGAGACGAACGGCTCGGGCTCGGGACCATCGGCGCCGCCCACGACCACGACGCCGCCCGCAACTACCGAACCTCCGCCACCTGCCCCGGCTCCGCCGCCGAGTCCGGCACCCGGACCAGCCGGAGCCCCGGCGCCCTCGGTGTCGCCGGGACCGGTTGGCGGGTCCTCGGGCGACGTCGGGTGCAATCTCATCGGGGAGGGAGCGGTCGGGCTTATGACGGCAGGCGAGACGGCGACTCAGGCCGTGGCGGTGAAGGACGTGATGTCGTTCCTCGGTGTCCCCTACGTGTGGGGCGGTGAGTCGAACCAGGGCTTCGACTGCTCCGGCCTGGTCCAGGCCGTGTATCACGAGGCCGGTGTGAACCTTCCCCGAGTCGCCCAGGACCAATACGACTCAGGCCCGACCGTCAACCCCGGGCAAGCGGTGGTTCCCGGTGATCTGGTCTTCTTCGGCACCGGACCGAGTGACGTCAGCCACGTCGGCATGTTCGTCGGGGACGGGCTGATGGTCGACGCCCCCCATTCGGGTGCGACGGTTCGATTCGACCGTGTCGACGGCTTCGGTTCCATCGTCGGGATCACCTCGCCCGGGGGCGCCAGCACCAGCTAGTCCGTCGATCGACGGCGGTGAGGTCCGTCAACCTCCGACAGGCGCACCGGGTCACGGGCCTCCGGCCTCGGGCCCTTCGGTCCGAGCCTGAATCGGTCACGTTCCTCCCGGCCAGTGATAGCGAACAGCTGGGGCGCCCTCCTCGTTCTCCGTGCCGGTCGTAGGTTCACCAGGCTCGAAGCCTTGTCGCTCATAGAACCGCCGGGCCCCGACATTGGCGGCGAACGTCCACAAGGTGAGGCCGTCGGGATGGCGGCCTTTGGCCAACTCGACCAGGCTCGAACCCAGCCCCAGCCCCGTCCACCCAGGACGAACGTACAGCTGGTCCACGAAACCATCGTCCATCACCATCATGCCCAGGATCGTCCCATCGGCAGCCTCGGCAACCCACACCTCCCGGTTGATGACCGAGTCGGAGAGCCAGTGGCCAACGTCCTCGTCGCCATGAACCGGCGGCGGGATGGCGGGCACCGAAGCACGCCTCGACTGCAGCCAGAGATCGGTGATGGACGGCACGTCGGCTTGCTTGGCGAGTCGAAGGACGGGCTCAGCCGACTGTGCCATGAACCCATGGTGTCTGGTTCGGAGTAGCGCCGCTCGGCTTCCACCCCTCAGACCTTCCACCCCTGAAGGAGGCGAAGAGGTTGGGCGCGGTCCTCGGCCGCTTCTCGGCCCGGGCCGATCGATCACCTCAACGCAGGGTTTGTGCCTCTGGTGTAGGCCGTTATGTATTCGGGAGGGGACAAGGTTGGCGGTACGTCCATGTCGGCAACGGGTGCTCCGGCCACCAGGCGCAAGGGCACCTCGCCGGCCCAGACCGGGAGGCCCACGTCCTCGAGGTCGTCCTTGGGCCCCCCAGTTCGCACCTTGGCCGACGACTCGGTGATGGGCATGCGGATGACCCGGGTGGCTCGGAGCTCTGCGTCGGTCGGGGGACGGGCATCAGCGCTGCGTCCCGGCACGATGTGCTCGACGATCGCGCTGACGGCCGTGCGCTTCTCCTCGATGTCAGCGACCTCGCAGGCTCCACAGACGATCACCACCGAGCGGTAGTTGAGCGAGTGGTGGAAGGCGGCGCGAGCCAGCACGAGCCCGTCGATCAGCGTCACGGTCACACAGGCCGGCGTTCCGGACGCCAGCGCGCGGAGAGCGGCGTTCCCGGCCGCGCCGTGCAGGTAGAGCTGACCGCCGACCCGGGCGTAGGCCGTGGGGATCACCAGGGAGCCGCCGCCGGCGGCGAACCCCACGTGGCACACGAGGGCCTCGTCGAGGATCGAGTTGATCGTCGATCGCTCGTAGTGGCCACGCTCCGCCATCCGCCGCACACGGACGCGTGGGCTCGGGGCCGGCTCGTCGGGCTGCTCGAGTGATGCCTCTGCTTCCGGCACGGTTCCCATCCTTCGAGTGATCCATCCAATATTTGTTACAGTACAAACTGTGAACAAGGTAGTACAATATCAGCTGACCGGCGGCACCGCCCGTGAGATAGCGACGAGCGTCGAAAGTGCAATACGGAACGGCGACGTCCGACCGGGCGACCCGTTACCGACCATTCGAGGACTTGCCGCTGCGTTGGGGGTGAGCCCTGCGACAGTGGCCTCCGCCTACCGCGAGCTCCGCCGACGGGGGATCGTGGCCGGGACCGGACGGTCCGGAACACAGGTTCGAGGAGCGCCACCCATCTCTGGTCGCCTTCCCATGGCGGTGCCGCCGGGCGCCCGGGATCTGCGAAACGGCGGCCCGGACCCGGCGCTGCTACCGACCCTTCCCGACTTTCCGAGGTCGACGCGGTCCTATGGCGATCCAGCGGTGGCGCCCCGGTTGGCCCGCGTCGCGGCCCGGCACATGACTGCCGAGGGGATCGACACCAGTTGGCTCGCCGTGGTCGGTGGCGCGCTCGATGGGGTCGAGCGACTCCTCAGTGCCTGGTTGCGCCCGGGCGACCGCGTCGCCGTCGAGGATCCCGGTTACACCGCGGCCATCGACCTGCTTGGCGCGCTTGCACTCGAGATCGTCCCTGTGGGTCTGGACGAGCGTGGCGCTCGCCCCGAGAGCCTGGCCCACGCCCTGGAACGGGGTGTCCGGGCGGTGCTGTTGACTCCTCGAGCTCAGAACCCGACCGGTGCCGCCTGGGATGCCGCGCGAGCGGATGAGCTCCGAGCCGTCCTGAGCACGCATCCCGACGTGCTGGTCATCGAGGATGACCATGCTGGCCCCGCTGCCGGATCCCCGGCCCATACCCTCTGCCGGGACAGGAGTCGCTGGGCGACGGTCCGGTCCGTCTCGAAGTGGCTCGGCCCGGACCTGCGAGTGGCGGTGGTCGCCGGAGACCCCACCACCGTGAGCAGGGTCGAGGGCCGCCAGGCCCTCGGCACTGCGTGGGTCAGCTATCTCCTCCAAGACGCCGTGGCCGATCTGTGGGGCGCGGCGCCAACGTCGAAGCTCCTCGATCGTGCGGCGGTCGCCTACGCGCGTCGACGCCGGGCACTCACCAGGGCCCTGGCCGGGCGCGGCTTCGCCGCGACGGGCTCGTCCGGACTCACCACCTGGGTACCAGTGGGCGATGAGCACGCGGTGGTTGCCGGTCTCGCGCAAGAGGGGTGGGCGGTGAGCCCGGGAGAGCGCTTTCGGATTGCCTCACCTCCGGGCATCCGGATTGCCTTTGCCACCCTCGAGGAACACGAGGCACCCGAGCTGGCGGACGCGCTGGCCCGCTGCGTCGGCCAGCAACTCATCCGGGCCGGGTAGGAGGACTGGGACTCCGGTTCGCCATCGCCGGGGTCACGAGCCAGCCGACGTTGGCAACCCAGCAGGTGCGAAATCGAGGACGGTACAGTTGGTGGATCGCCGAGACCCGGGAGTTGGTGATGTCGGATACCGCAGTGGAGACGTTGCTGGCGAAGCAGGCGATCACCGAAGCCCTCTACCGCTATTGCCGCGCCCTGGACCGGATGGACAGATCGCTCGCCCTGTCGGTCTGGCATCCGGGGTCGACCGCCGACTACGGGCCGATCTTCGCCGGTAGCGGTGCCGAATTCGTGGACTGGGTCTGGATCGCCCATGAGGGCCTCGCCGCCCACTCGCACCAGATCACCAACGTGCTGATCGACGTGGACGGTGATCGCGCCAGCAGCGAGGCCTACGTCACCGTCGCCCTCCGGACGAAGCCCGATGGCGGGTCTATCGCCGACATCGTGGACCGCGGGCGATACCTGGACCGATGGTCATGCCGCCAAGGCGTGTGGGCGATCGACAGTCGAAGGTTCGTCGAGGACTTCCAGGCCATCTATCCCGTGCCACTCAGCGAGGCGACCGATGGATCCCAAGCGACCGGCCGGCGGGGTCCGAGCGACCCAAGCTACGACGTCCTCGGTTGAGCTCTCGGTCACCGAAAGGGCCACCTCGACGAGATGGCCCCTGCACCCCGGACTTCAGGGTTCGGCCAGCGCTTCCAGTGATCCGGCGAGGGGAACGACGATCCAGCCCTCGCGCCGGGCCGCCGGCCGATCCTCCTCGGGGACCGGTTCGACCAGGGCCAGCGCTGCGGCCCGTGCAACCAGTGCGGCGATGAGGGCATCGAAGGCATCGTCACTGGCCAGACATCGATCGGCCTGTTGGTCGGTCACCTGGAGCCAGGGCTCGGTCGCAGCAAGGAAACCGGTCACCAGGCCGTGCCGAGCCTCTGCATTGGTTGTGCCCTTGTACCCGCGGGACCGGTGACCCCATCGACGCAGCGCAGCGGCCGGGTACGCCTCGACCACCACTCCGGAACCGTCGAGCGCGACCCGGTCGGGGAGGGAGGCGAGCAATGAAGCGGCTCGCATGGCCGGCAACGCGATGCGGTCGGTGGAGACCGACAGAGGTGGGGACGATCCCAAGGACCGCCACAGCCACAGGTCCGTGCGGCGCAAACGGAGCGCTGAGGTGTCGGCATGCGAATACTCGACCGGCCACCCGCCGGTGAGCGAGTGCTCCATGACGGCTTCGGCAAAGGCGATCGGCCACCCCAGTGGAACGTCAATCCCCAGCTTGTCGACGTGACCGATGAGTTCGGTGATGGTGCCGTCGACGACGCCCAGCGACAGATCGGTCAGCCTCGCTCGGTGATCGTCCCACTCGACGACGCAGCAGGCCGTCCGGAGTGCCTGCGACGAGAGATCCACGCCTGCTGTGATCATCGCCGCCGATCGTAGGTGCTGCACCGGCTGGCGCGGTTCGGCTCATCGCCGGGCGCGGTGGGATTCAGCCATGCAGACGCCGGAGATGGGCGGCGAAGCGCGCCGCTGCCTCCGGGCCATGCGTGAGGAAGAGGGATGGTTCGACGACCTCGACTTCGAGCACGACCGGACTGCCCTGAACGTCATCGACCAGATCCACACGTGCATAGCTCGTGGGCCCGACCCGGCGTTCGACCGCCCGCATCGCCGCGTTGGCGACGAGAGACTGGTCGTGTCGCGGCACGGCCGGCGTGATGATCTGTCGCTCCCAGAGCCGGTCGATCACGCCGACATCCGAACGGAGTAGGGCTTCCTTGCGCACGGCGTGGCTGTAGTTGCCGCCGAAGTAGATCAGCGCAGTTTCACCCTCTTCGTCGACGGTTGGTTGATAGGGCTGAATGAGCACCGTCTGGCCCTCGGCCAGCAGTTGGCGGACGTGCCGGTCGGCCACTTCGAATCCGTGGTTGACATAACGCGCGGCGCCCATACCGCCGCTGGCCACTGACGGTTTGATGACATAGTCGCCGGACGGCGGGCGCCATCGGTCACCAGCCCGCACCCAGATCGTCGGGACGATGGGGACCCCCTCTCCGGCGACGTCGACCAAGTAGGTCTTGTCACTACCCCATTCGAGCACCGGTGCTGGGTTTACCAGGCGGACGCCGGTTGCCACGTTGTATGCCCATCTGACGAAGTCCCGCCGTCGAGTGACGTATCCCCACATGTACGTGGCAACGATGAGATCGGCGCCGCTCCAGTCGGCACTCGGGTCGTCCCAGACCAGCGCCGACGGCGTCAGGCCCTCCGCCGTCAGGGCGTCTTGCAGAAGAGGCCACCCGTCGTCGAGCTCGAGAAACGCGTCGTTGACGGCAAAGGCGACCTGTGGTCTCTGGCCGGTCATCGTCCCGAGCCTACGAAACGCGGTGACGAGGCATCCCGGCTGGGATGGCTGATGCCGTCGGCACGGAGTGGGGGTGCCGAGCAGGCGTCTGAACCGATGCGAGCCTGCCCAGCGTTACCGTGTGGCATGGCGTCGGGTGATCGAGCGGACCGAGTCCACCACTACGGCGTCCGCTGCCACTGGTCGGGCTCAACGAGCTCGGGGTACGAGGCCTACAGTCGAGCCCATACTGCGGAGGTGCCCCCCGCCTCGATCGGCCTCGAGCTGTCTGCCGATCCCGCCTTTCGGGGTGACGGCACGCGCTTGAACCCGGAGCAACTCGTCGTCCTGGCCGCGGCCTCATGCCAGTTGCTGAGCTTTCTGGCCGTGGCCGCCCGTGCCCGCATCGATGTGGTGCGGTACGAGGAGAGAGGCGAAGGCACGATGGTCGAGAACGATGCTCCCGCACGACTCACCTCCATTGTGTTGAGGCCGGCCATCTGGGTCGCCTCGGGGACGAGCGAAGCACGGGTCCTGCACCTTGTCGAGGTCGCCCATCGGGAGTGCTACGTGGCCAATTCGCTGCGAACCGGGGTGCGGGTTGAGCCCACGGTGATCGTCGACGACCAATCGATCGGCGGGGGTGGATGAGTCCTTCTGGCTCGGCTCCGCCGCTGCTCAGTCGAGGCCTGAACGCGTGATCGAGGTTTTCGCACCCGGTCGGGTGAACCTGATCGGCGATCACACCGACCACCAGGGGGGATTGGTCCTCCCTCTGGCGATCGACCTGGGCACCACCGTCGTCGGGGAGCGCGGGGGCGACCGTGTCCGGTTCCGGTCCCTCGACGAGGAGGGAACCGTGGAGATCGGGCTCGGTGGAAGCCCGACTCCGGCCGCCGGGCCCGAATGGGGGCGGTACATTGACGCACTCGTCGAGCTGATGCGGCCTACGCGCGGATTCGTCGGGACCATCTCGACGAGGCTCCCGATCGGACGCGGACTCTCGTCGAGCGCGGCGTTGGAGCTGTCGGTGGCCCTGGCGCTCGGGTTCGAAGGGTCACCCATCGACCTGGCACGCTTATGTCAACGATCCGAGTACCGGGCCGTGGGCGTGCAGTGCGGGATCATGGACCAGCTGGCGTCGGCGGTCGGGGTCGCCGACCACGCACTGCTGATCGACTGCCACGACACCCGCATCACCCCGGTGCCCATCCCCGAGAGCGTCGACGTGCTCGTCGTCGACTCGGGCGAGCGGCGATCACTGACGGAGACCGCCTACGACGAACGGCTGGCTGAGTGCGCCCGGGCGGCAGAAGCGGTCGGACCACTTCGGCTCCGTCCCGACGTCTCCGGCATCGCTGACCCGGTCACCCGCCGCAGAGCGCGCCACGTGGTGAGTGAGATCGGTCGGGTGAGTGCGTTCGCTCGTGCGCTCCGAGAGGGCGACAACGAGGGCGCCGGCGCACTCATGATGGAGAGCCACGAGAGTCTGAGCACCGACTTCGAGGTCTCGACGCCACGTTTGGACTCAATGGTGCAGGAGCTCGCGGGCACTTCGGGGATCTATGGGGCCCGTCTCACCGGCGCCGGGTTCGGCGGTTCGGTGGTGGTCCTGGCCGCACGTGGGACTCCACTGCCTCGCGGCGCCGTCCGGGTGCGAGCATCTGCCGGCGCCCACACCGTCTAGCGAGGGGGGCGGCCTGACCGGGTGACCCCATGTGTGGTCGTCGCCGCCGGGGCGGACGGCTATAGCCTGAGGGCGATCGACCCGGGGCGGCGCCTCATTTCGAGGCCGTGCAACGGTGCCAACACAGCGAGACGCAGGACGGCGAAGGGGCCCAGTTCGGCAGACCAGCGTCTTGCCAGACAAGGAGGCCAGGGTGTTCGTGCCTTTCAGCGCACGGGACTTTCTCGATCGGGCCGTGACCGTGTACGGCCGGCGCACCGGAATCGTCGACGAGCCGGCTCAACCAGGTGCGCCTCTGGAAGGGCTCGACTATGCCCGTGTTGGTGAATTGGCGCGGGCCCAGGCCGCGGGCCTCGAGGCGCTCGGTGTCGGTCATGGCGAGCGGGTGGCCATCGTCTCCCACAACAGCGCACGGCTCCTCATCTCGTTCTTCGGAGTCTGCGGATTCGGCAGGGTGCTGGTGCCGATCAACTTCCGTCTCTCGCCCGAGGAGGTCGCATACATCGTGGAGCACTCCGGAGCCCGCATCGTGCTCTTGGACCCCGAGCTCGAGGCAGACGTGGCCGCGGTGCCGTGCAGGCACAGGATCATGTTGGGCACCGCCGGCGATGCCGAGATGTACCGGTTCGGGGTCGAGCCGGAGCCCTGGGAGCCGGACGAGCATGCCACCGCAACCATCAACTACACCAGCGGAACCACCGCACGCCCGAAGGGCGTACAGCTCACCCACCGCAACCTCTGGGTCAACGCCACCACCTTCGCCCTCCACTCGGGGGCGTCCGACCTCGACGTGTACCTCCACACGTTGCCGATGTTCCATGCCAACGGCTGGGGCATGCCCTTCGCAATGACCGGGGTAGGGGCCAGGCACATCGTGCTTCGCAAGGTGGACGGCGCGGAGATCCTTCGCCGCGTCGTCGAGCATGGGGTGACGGTGCTGTGCGCCTCTCCGACGGTCGTCAACACGGTGCTGGACGCGGCCCGCAGCTGGGAGGGCGAGATCCCGGGCCGCGGCCGGGTTCGCGTCATCGTCGCCGGTGCGCCGCCCCCCTCGAAGACGATCGCCCGGGTCGAGGCCGAGCTGGGCTGGGAGTTCATGCAGATCTATGGGCTCACCGAGACCTCGCCACTTCTCACCATCAATCGAACCCGATCGGAGTGGGACGAACTGGACCCTGAGCAGCGGGCGACCAACCTGATGCGTGCTGGTGCCCCGGCGCTCGGCACCACGATGCGGATCTCGGCTGACGGGGAGGTGCTGGCCCGCTCCAACGTCGTCATGGCCGGCTACTGGGACAACCCGGACGAAACGGAGCGGACGCTCGATGGCGGCTGGTTCCACACGGGCGACGGCGGCACGATCGACGAGGAGGGCTATCTCACGGTCAGCGACCGGCGCAAGGATGTGATCATTACCGGAGGGGAGAACGTGTCCTCCATCGAAGTAGAAGACGCCCTGTTCAGCCACCCGTCCGTGGCTGAGGTCGCCGTGATCGGCGTGCCCGACGAGAAGTGGGGGGAGACGGTCAAGGCGCTGGTGGTCCTGGTCCCGGGCAAACCGGTCGACGAGGCGGAGCTGATCAAGCACTGCAAGCAGCGCCTGGCCGGGTACAAGGCACCGACGTCGGTTGAATTCCGGGCCGAGCTGGCCCGTACGGCCACTGGAAAATTACAGAAGTTCAGGCTGCGAGAGCCCTATTGGGCCGGCAACGAGCGGCAGGTCAACTAGCTCCGAGCAGGCGACGCCGTCCTACGCCGGGAACCCGACGGTTACCTGCTGGCGTGCCCAGCAGGGGTTTGCATCGAGGCGATTGGCGGGCGTGTGCTGCCCCGCTGGCGCCGGTGGAAGAATCTCCGGCATGCCGTCCGTCGTCGAAGCCGACGCAGCCGTGACCCACATGGTCATGTCGACTCAGATGGGCAGGCCCCCGGCTGACCTGTTGGCCGGGTTCGGCCTCCCGTTTCGATGACCACCGATGTCGCCGGCCGTGGGGGCGCCGGATTCGAGACGGCTACCGCGGTCGAACCGTCGGGGGGCCCGCTCTCTGCGGCCGACCAGGCTGCGGGGGCGACGAGTCACTGGTCGGGGACCATTGCCGAGGGTTGGGACATCGCCGGCAACGCCAACGGCGGCTATCTGCTGGCCATAGCCGCGCGGGCGATGAGTGCTGCGATCGGACGACCAGATCCCGTGACGGTGACGGCGCACTTCCTGAATCCGGGCAACCCGGGGCCCGTTTCCGTTGCGGTGGAGATCACCAAGCAGGGTCGAACGTTTGGGACGGCCACGGCAACGCTGGCGGCGGAGGACCGTCCGCTCCTCAGGGTGCTCGGCACCTTCGGCGAGCTTGGCGACCAGCTCGGTCCGCAGCTCGTTGACCTGGAGCCCCCACCGATGCCCTCGCCCGAGCAGTGCATTCCAGTGGAGCCCACCGATACATTTCCGCCGCCGTTCATGGGCAAAGTCGAGCTCCGACTGCATCCGGACGATGCAACCTTTCTCGGGGGAAATCCCTCCGGTCACGCCCGCATGCGAGGGTGGTTCCGCCTGCGTGAGGGGGAGGTGACCGACACGATCGCCTTGCTGTGCGCCGCCGACGCCTTCCCGCCGACGGTCTTCAATGCCAACCTGCCGGTGGCCTGGACGCCGACCATCGAGTTGACCACCCATGTGCGCTACCGCCCGGAGCCGAACTGGCTTCGCTGCCGCTTTGCCACCCATTTCGTCTCCGGGGGATTCCTCGAGGAGGACGGCGAGATCTGGGATGACACGGGCCGCCTGGTGGCGCAGTCCCGTCAGCTCGCCCTGGTTCCGCGTAGCTGACCGAGTCACTCGTGCCCCGGTTGCCGCTCGATGAGACGGGTGCTCTCCGGTTCGGTCTTCCACCGACTACCGTCTGCCCGACGAGCAGCCAGCTCGACGGTGCTGACTCGTCGATGCTGACTCGTCGGAAAGGACGATCCTTCATGTCTCGCATCCGCAACTGGACCCTCGTGCTCCTAGCGGCTTCGGCCCTCGGGCTGACTGCCTGCAGCAGCTCGCCCAGTGCCACCTCGGCCACCACCACGACTGCTCCGACAGCGACGACCGCTCCACCCACTTCGAGCGCCGGTGCGGGCGGTGCCTCGACGATCGCCACCATCCCGGCCCCGGACCGCTCGCCGGCCGGCACCGCGGGAACGGCGCCGACGGTCGTCGTTCCCTCCGATAGTCCTCCCAGCCAACTCGAGACAGCCGATCTCATCGTCGGGACGGGGGCGACGGCTCAGGCTGGTGACAAGGTGACAGTCCAGTACGTCTTGGCCACGTACTCCTCGCACAAGGTGGTCCAGTCCTCGTGGACCAGCCAGCCGTTCCAGTTCACCTTGGGCGCCAGTCAGGTGATCCCGGGATGGGACAAGGCCGTGGTGGGCATGCAGGTCGGTGGCCGCCGCGAGCTCATCATCCCCCCGAAACTGGGCTACGGCGATCAGTCGCCCGGCCCCGGCATCACGGCCAACGACACCCTGGTGTTCGTCGTGGACCTGCTCAAGATTGGGTGAGATCCGGCTGAAGCTGCCTCGAAAACCGGCTGGGAAGCATGCTCGGTCGCAGTGCCTGCTCGGCGGCGGCAACGGCCCTGGCCGGAGCCACGATTGCTCCCTGAAGGTGCCGGATCGCATCGATGTGGTCTGCGGTCCAGATCATCCTGACCGCCGTGGCGGTGCCTTGTCCGTCCGATCCGGTGAGGTCGCGGCGGACCGCTTCGAGCAGGCGGAAGTCGGCGTCGTCCTCGTGATCGAGCTGGTCGCTCACGAGGCTGACGCCGGCGATCGCCTGTGCTAACTGTTCGTACCACTGGACGACCTGCGTGCCAGAAGCGAGGATCTCGTTTCGTGCCGCAGTCCGATCCCCGGCGGTCGATCCACGGTCCCGGCTCCACAGGTCGAGAACGGCATCGGCCGTGAGCCGAATCACGGCAACCCCAGTGAGCAGCGCGATCACGTCCGCCATAGGGACGTGCTTGGTGCCACGCTCGGAGAGGTACTCCCGGAAGGCGTCGTCGAGCCGGCGTGCCGCGCCGGCAGCCCGGCGACGCTCCTCCTCCGGTGTAGCCGACGCGGGCACCTGCCCATCACATCGGGTCACTCCGTACTCGACGGCCCGCTGCAAGTAACGTGCGCTCTCGGCTAGGGCGTCGGCCAACACCTTTCCCAGCGTCGAACCTGCTCCTCGTGGCCAGAACAGCGCACCGACCAGGACGCTCACGCCAACGCCGATGGCGACATCCTCGATCCGGACGAGGCCGACCTGCCAGCCGGCCGGTTCGACGATGTTGTACAAGATCAGCAGGGCCATGGTGAAGCCGGCCTGACCTGCCGCGAACGAGATGGTGGCCGGGGCGAGGCCGGCGAAGAGAACGGCCACCGGCAGCAACAGCCAGTACGCGGTGGTGTCCGTGCCCACCAGGACCACGAGTCCACCGCCGAGGACGAACCCGACCCCGGTGCCGAGCAGCGCCCGCCCCGCGTTTTGGCCGGTGTTCAAGGCGCTCGAGCGCAGCACGGCCAACGTGCCGAGCACGACCCAGAAGGCGTGTTGTACACCGGTCAGCTCGGCGACGAGGACGGCGAGGCTGAGGGCGATCGCCCCGCGCAGACTGTTGTGCAGCCATACTGAGTGGCGCTCGAGATGGGCGCGGGCCCGTTCCCTCGCCGACATCAGCGACGAGGTAGCTCCGTCCGGTTGATGCCCCAGCAGCTGCTCCAACCAGGTGCGCTGCCGTGCAGCCACGGCAAGCTCGATGTTGTCGGCGACGGCCGAGGTGGCGAAACTCAACTCATGGGCACGGAAGCTTGGTGCGAGGGAGCTGACGAACTCGGCGACGCTTCCGTCGGGTTCGCCGGGTGAGTGGGTCCCTGACCCTTTGACCGGAAGTCCCGAGATCACCGATCGTTTCATCTCCTCACGTGCCTGGGCCAACCGTTGCACGGCAGGGTGGAGCACGGTGGGGTCGCCAGCCGCGGCATCGAGAAGCACAGCACCCTGCTGGAGGAGGTCTGCGGCTGCCAATTTGACCGCGCACACGACGGCGGCAGTCGGCCCGACCTCCGTGTCGGCGGTAGTCCGCTCGAGGATACTGTTCAGCCAGATCACCTGGTCGACGAGTCGCGCCAGGGCCCGCGTCGCCGTCCCGAGGCCTGTGGGACGGTACGGAGCGGTGTAGAACGATGTGCGCAGTGCCGCCACCGAGGCGGTCGACTCAGCGGCCGATGCGTCCCGGGCCCGGCGGTGCACAGCCTCGAGACCGCCGTTGATGCAATCGACTTCAGACCGGAGTCGCTGCGCCAACAGTGTGCACGCTTGCGCCGTCGACACCCGCAACGGCTCACGGGTCGGGTCCGGCCAGAGCACGCGAATGGCGATCAATGACACGGCACCGGCCAGGAGCCACCCGGCCAGGCGCGTCGGGATCGAGCCGGCGGGGCCGGGCAAGCTCACAGGCAGTACGAATGAGACCAGCAGGGCCGTCGTGGCGCCGGCCAGCACTGAGCTGACAACGCCTTGGAACAGCACGATGAAGGCGACCACGACCGTGACCACCGTCGCCAGCCAGGTCGTCCGGGAGACGAGGGTGCCCAGACAGATCAAGACCGCCCCTCCGAGCGCCAATGAGGCTTCGGCCGCCAATCGTTCGCGCATCGGGCCGCCGAAGTCGACGAACAGCAGCATTGCCAGTGCGCCGAAGGCGGAGAAAATGGCGATGGTCGAATTCCCGATGACCTCTTCGGCGATGGCGAAGACGCCCGGCATGACGATGGCCGCCCGTCCGGCGCGGCGGAGCGCGGAGAACCCGGGGTCACGTGCCCGGAGTTGCTCTCGCACGTTCACGACGGCGCGACCCACCTACGCTGCCGAGGACCTGGTCCCAGCGACACGTGCAAGATCTCGGTACCACGTGTCCTGTACGACCCCCTCAGCCAGTGCCGGCATGATCGGAGCGTAGCCACTGGGCATGCACGCGGGAGACCGACGCGGCCCCGTTGGTGCCATGATGGTCCATGGCCAGTGCTGTGCAGCTGTTCGTTGACCCAGCTGAGGCACTGACCGTCGCCGGCGCCTTCCTGCGGAGCCGGCCAGTCGAGCACAATCTCATCCTCACTCTCTTGCTCGGTCGGGTCGCCGACCCTGTTCCCGGTCGCTACTGGATCGCCTCCGACGGCAAGAAGGTCACCGGTGTCGCCTTTCAGTCACCTCTCGACTATCCGGCAACGGTGACGCCGATGGGCGCGGCGGCGATCAGCGCCGTGGTCGAAGCGATCGCCAGCGCCTCGTCTGCGATCGCCGGCGTCGCCGGAGAGGCGGCGACGGCTGCTCGGTTCGCCGGAAAGTGGACCGAGGTCACCAAGTCGGCGGCCACGCCGGCAGCCGGCCAGCGGCTCTACACGCTGGAAAGGCTCCACGGGCCTGGACCCACAGCCGGGGCGCTCCGCGTGGCCGACGACGACGACCTCGATCTGTTGAACCGGTGGTCGGACGAGTTCGCCGCAGACGCGGGCGGGCCGGCCATTGACCGGAGTGTCCTGACCACCAGGGTGCGGGCCGGTCATTACTGGCTCTGGTACGCGGATACGCCGGTATCGATGGTGGCGCGGACTGCCGCGGTCGAACGGGTCGTGAGGATGCAGGCTGTGTACACGCCCCGTCTTCATCGCAACCAGGGATTCGCCGCTGCCTGCGTCGGCCACTTGTCCGAGGTGATCACCAACGAGGGCAACCGCTGCATCCTCTACACCGACCTGGCCAATCCGACCCCGAATACCATCTATCGTCGCCTGGGTTACGTGGCGACCAGCGAGATCCTTCGCTACACCTTTGCCGGCGATGAACCCCGGTGACTGGCCTCAGGGAATCCGTCCGGAGATCGCCGTATCGACGGTTTCGTCGCCGAACCGCAGTCGGGCGATCTTCTCGAGCGAGGGTGCCCTGCGAAGCTCGTTTCCCCCTTCGATGGCCAGACTCTGCCCGGTGACCCAGGCGGACTCGGGGCCGGCCAGGAAGCGCACCCCGGCGGCGATGTCCTCGGGGGTGCCCGTCCGTCCCAGAGGCTTCTGGCTCTTGAACTCCTCGAGGATCTCCGGGTCGGAGAACAACAGTGAGACGTTGTTGCTGGCCGTCTTGGTCAGCCCGGGGCGGACGGCGTTGACCCGGACGTCGTGGTAGCCGAACTCGTCAGCCGCGACGCGCACCAGTGCATCGAGGCCGGCCTTTCCCGCGCAGTAGCCGGCCATGAAGGGCCAGGACATCGTGGCCGCGTCCGAGGAGATGCACACGATCGATCCACCGGATGCGACCATGGGGGGTACGGCGTACTTGATGGCCAGAAAGGCGCCCACGATGTTCCGGCGGAGCTCTTCCAAGAGCTGGTGCTCGTCGAGCAACAGAAAGGGTGCAATGGTGCCGCCGCCCACCGTGGCCACACAGATGTGCAGCCCTCCAAGGGCGGACGACGCCCGGGCGACCGCCCCCTCAACCGCCTCGGCCTCCATGCCGTCGCCAACGAACCAGTTCACCTCGCCGCCGTCGCTCACCGACGCTCGAAGTTCGGCGGCCGTGGCTTCGAGCGTGTCCCGGGTTCTTCCCATGAGGGTCACGGCGGCACCGTCTCGGACCAGGGCCCGGGCGCACGCGCTTCCAATCCCCCCGGCACCGCCGGTGACGAGGGCGGCCTTGCCAGAAAGCGGGAGCCCTGTGGTCATGTTTGCTCTCCTTCTTGGTGGCGGCACACCTGTTGGGCCGACCGTCTCCGGACCGGCGTGCCGTCAGTTGGACTCGAGTTGGTAGGGACCAACCAGTCGGGCCAAGCGCTCGAGCTGTGCGGCCACCGTGCCCTCGTCGCCGGGGTCGACGCGAAACGTTACCCGGACCAGTCCCATCTGGAGGTACTGCTCGATGGCCTCGGCCGTGGGGCTGCCCTGCTGCAACATCACCGGAACGGGTGACTTGCCCTGTTCGGCGGCCATGGTCTGCAGCTCGTCCACCCGCAATTTCAGCTCCACGCCGTCCAGGTGGCGACCACTGGCCATCCAGCCATCACCGAACCGCAGGACGCGGTCGGCCGTCGTCGGGCCGCTCCCGCCGACCAGCACCGGTGGGTGAGGGTCCTGCACCGGCTTGGGCCACTGTTTCATGGCACTGATCCGCACGCACCGGCCCTCGTAGCTGGCAACCTCATTGGTCCAGATCACCTTCATTGCCTCGACCCGCTCGCGGAAGATCGTCCATCGGAACCGGGGGTCGGATCCGTGGTTGGCCAACTCCTCGAGGTTCCAACCGGCACCCACGCCGAGCACGACCCGGCCCTCGGACAGGTGGTCGAGGGTCGACACCCGCTTGGCCAGGATGATCGGGTCATGATCGGGAATCACCAGCGTGCTGGTGCCCAACCGGATGCGGGACGTCACCGCAGCGACCGCGGCCAG
>DATDHU010000026.1:0-20029 GCA_036521415.1 Acidimicrobiales bacterium | reverse complement strand
GGGTCGAGTACCGATCCGATGGACCGACTCCAGGTCCTCCTGGCCGGCGTATTCGAACAGCTCGACGACAGTCCGGCCTTCCTCCGCCTGGCTCTGTCCGCGCAGGGGAGCGCGTCACAAGACGGGGTGGCTGTGGGCTCGGAGCTTTCCCTGATCGGGCTGAACGTGGCCGGGCTGCTCGCCGAGGTCTTTGAGGATGGCCTGGCCGCAGGCACGTTCCGGGCCATGGACTCGGACCTGGCCATCACCTTGATCGGCCAACAGATCTACGGGGCCATGTCGGTGCGCGCCGCGGAGCCCCTGCCCCGGCCCCGACACGAGGTCGCCGCCGAGGTCTGCGACTTCATCGCGCGCGGGCTCGGAGGCTGACGCCGCTCGTCGTCGGCGTCGACTAGTCGCGCATGGGTGTGTCGACCCGCTCGTCGACAACCAGGCGTCCGCCGTCGAAACGCACCGGTGTGACCCCCCGCCGAACCGAGTCGTCGGCAAGCTGCCGTTCCGCGTTGTCGGTGGCCGTGCCCCTCGCCGTTGCCCTGTTCGCGCCTCCGACCGTGGCCGTGGCCGTTGCCCCGGTCAGGTCGGCGACGGCTCGGGCGGTGGCGGCATCGGCACGCCGGTCGGCCCGGGCTGCCTCCCGGACGTCGGCTCTCATCCACTGGATGACCACGATCCCCATGGCCAAGAAAGTGAAGATCTCCCCCAGTATCCAGAGGACGGACCCGCCGGCATGGGTGTCGGACAAGGAGTGGAACAGGGGAGCGATCGACTCGTTGGTCTGGGTCAGCCCGAGCCCGAGAAGGGTGCCGATGGGGATGTCGACGGCGAGAAAGCCCAACTTCATGGGGTAGGACAGTCGCCATCGAGACGGGTCGATGCCGACGACGAGCCACCAGTAGAGGCAGCCGGCGATGAGAAAATGCAGGTGGGTCACGTCGTGCAGCAAGGGGTGCTCGAGCGAGAACTGGTAGAAGGGCGTCAGGAAGTAGCCCACCATCGTCACCGAGAAGACGACCAGGACGAAGACGGGGTTGGTGACAACTTCGACGACCGGGTTGTGCAGCACTTTGAGAACCCGCCGTTGGGTGGTCCGGTCGCCTGCCTGCAGGAGCAAGGTCACCGGCGCGCCCAGGGCCAGCAGTATGGGGGCCACGTTCATGAGGAGCAGGTGCTGGATCACGTGGATGCTGAACACGCTGTCGTCGTAGGAGGCCAGGCCGGACTGTACGGCGATCACGATGGTGACGATGCCGGCCACGAAGGAGGTGGTCCGCCAGGGAGACCATCGCCGACCTCGTGCCGCCAGCCGGCGGGCGAACACCAGGTACCCGATGGCGACGGCGGCCTCGATGGCGAGCGAGACGAAGTTCAGCCAATCCGTCTGCCACCCGCTCAGCAGCGTATGCAGCTGGACAGGCGGCGAAACGGCGTCGGCGACGAGCATGACCGCGCCAGTATCCCAGGCCGACCCCGCTGCGGTCACGGCGGCGGTCTTCGACCCTCCATGGTGCAGGTTTGGGTTTTCAGGCGCCTGCGACGGAGCGGGTCGAACCGGGTGTGCGCGTGCCTCGCGGCCCATGGCGCACCGGCCAGATCGGCGCCTCGGCGGCATCGTGTTCAAAGGTCTGCTCGGTGGCCCGCACGATGGCCGGATCGGTGCTGATCAGGCCGAGTTCTCGGTTCCAGACCAGCGAAGCCGTCGAGAGGTTCTCGGAACCGAGGAAGACCCGCTGTCCGTCCACCCAGATCATCTTGGCGTGGACGTAGACCGGGTGCTCACCGTAGAGAACGTGGACTCGGGCACCGGCCGTGGCCAGTGCGCCGAAGTTCTGCACCCAGAAGGGCTGGTAGGTCATCACCAATTCGACCCGTACGCCGCGTCGAGCCGCCGATGCCAGCGCGTCGACCGTGGTCGGATCGCGCAGCTCCTCGTTGTAGACCAGGAGGGTGCGGTTGGCCCCGGCGATCAGATCGGCGAGTGCCGCCGTGCTGCCCGGGCTCCACACCAGGTCCGTGGCCGGAGGAGGTACCGCCGGATGCCCAGCGAAGTCACCGGCGAAGGTCTGTTCGATAGCGGTGACGTCCGCCGGGTCGGAGTCGACGACGGCGAAGTCGCGGGTGGTCGCGTAGTAGCGGGAGACGAGGTTGAGGGTCATCACCGCGCACCGGGTCGCGTCCACACAGATGCACTTGATGTGGAACGTGTTGTCGGCGGCCGGGGCCCAGTGCACGGCGACGCCGCGGGCGGTCAGGTATCCGAAGGCGGCCTGGTTGTGCGCTCGTTCCTGGTGCTGATCGAGGACCATCCGGACCCGGACGCCCCGGGACGCGTCGGCGGCCAGGATGGATTCCGCCTTTGGGTCGGCGAGCTCGTACATCGAGATGTCCACGGAGCGCTGAGCCGAGCCCAGGAGCGCGTCGAGCGGGCCCGTGCCCGCATCCGGCTCGGTGATCAGGGAGTCGTGTGGTCGGATCGGGGTCGCCTCCTGGGGGAGAGTCGACTGCGAGGCGTCCGCGGCCTTGATGGGCACGGTGATCGAGAGGACGACGGCGAGGACCGAGAAGGCGCCGGCGATCGAGAAGACGACCGAGACGGCGACGACCCCAAGGAATAGGCCGGCTGGTCGGGGACGGGAACCTGAGCGCCTCAACGTGCCTGCCGGCGAGCTGTGGGAACGATGATACGGAGCTTCACAACAATGCTGAAAAAATACCAGAGGTAATAAAAGACAACAAGAGTCTGGCAACGATGCAGTTCCGAGCCGATCCGTCCCCTGGCTCGGACGTTAATCTGCGACTCGACGGCGAACCTGCGAGCCCGGGCGTGCCGTCCCGCTGTAGGGCGACGACCAGGAGGAACGGTGCCACACGACGAAACCACCACTGCAGGACAGGTCATGGCTGACGTAGACCTCTCCGGGCGCACCGCCATCGTCACCGGGGCGTCGACGGGCATCGGGCTCGAGACGGCGGCCAACCTGGCCGCGGCCGGGGCCCGGGTCATCGCCGGGGTGCGCAATCCCGAAAAGGGAAGCGCCACCGTAGCCACCCTGAACGGCCGAGTGGGCGGGGCCCGGGTCGAGTTCGGGGTGATCGACCTCACGTCATTGGCCAGCATCCGGGCCTTCGCCGAGGATTTCCTGGCCGGCGGCGAGCCGCTCCACCTGCTCATCAACAACGCCGGCGTCATGAACACGCCCTTCGAGCACACAGTGGAGGGCTACGAGCTGCAGTTCGGCACCAACCATCTCGGCCACTTCTTGTTGACAAACCTGCTCGTGCCGGCGCTGATCGCCGGGGCCCCGTCTCGGGTCGTCAACCTGTCGTCCGGAGGCCACCGCAGCTCGGACATCCTGTGGGACGATCCCAACTTCGAGCACCAGTCCTACGACAAGATGACGGCCTACGGGCAGTCGAAGACGGCCAACATCTTGTTCTCGGTCGAGCTCGACCGGCGTCTGGGCGATCGAGGCGTGCACGCCAATGCCGTCCACCCCGGGGTCATCAACACCGAGCTCGGCCGCTACATGGACCAGGATGATTATGAGCGCCTGCTCGCCCGGCTGAAGGATTCGGGCCGCGTCATGCCGCCGGCTAAGACGATCGAGGCGGGCGCGGCCACGTCGCTATGGGCGGCCACTGCCCCGGAGCTGGCCGACCGGGGCGGCCTGTATCTGGAGGACTGCCACCTGAGCGAGGCCCTCCCCTACGCCATCGACGCCGAAGCCGCCAAACGCCTCTGGGCCCTCTCCGAGGAGTTCGTCGGGGAGACCTTCGCGCCCTGACCCCGGCGACCCGGGCCGCGCCGGGGCGAGGCTGTACCCCCTCGCCCCTCGCCGCCCCTCGCCGCCCCTGGCTGTCCCTCACCGCCCTGGACGGACGCTCACCCGCCCTGGACGGAGGGCCCGTCCCGCTCGAGTGTCGTCGCCCAGGGGGCATGACGGGAACGCGCTCATGCCTGACAGAGGTACCGTGACGCCCGACAAAGGGGTACGACCGTGAGCGAACTGTTCTCGATTGCTGGCAAGACGGCTCTGATCACGGGTGGGTCGAGGGGGATCGGCCGCATGATCGCCACCGGCTTCGTCGAGGCCGGGGCCCGGGTGTACATCAGCTCGCGCAAGGCGGACGCCTGCGCCGAGACTGCTGCGGCCCTGAGCCAACTCGGTGAGTGCGTGGCGCTGCCCGCCGACCTCGGCAGGGAATCGGAGTGCCGACGCCTGTCCGATGCGCTGACCGAGCGCGAACCGAGCATCGACATCCTGGTCAACAACGCAGGGGCCAACTGGTTCGCCCCCATAGCCACCCACGACGACGCGGCCTGGGACAAGGTCCTCGCCGTCAACCTGAAGGGGGTCTTTCACCTCACCCGCTTCGTGCTCCCCCTGCTCCAGGCGGCGGCCACCGACGACGACCCGGCGCGCATCATCAACGTGGGATCGGTGTCGGGGCTCAAGCCGGACCACTACGACACCTACGCCTACGGAGCGTCCAAGGCGGGCGTGCACCTGCTGACCCGCCACCTGGCCCGAGAGCTGGCCCCTCGCATCACCGTGAACGCCATCGCCCCCGGTCCCTTCCCGACCGACATGATCTCGGGGGACTCGTTTGCCGACGAATTGCTGGCCTCCACGGCCATGCGCCGGTGGGGCCGCCAGGACGACGCCGCGGGCATGGCCATCTTCCTGGCCTCCCGGGCCGGCTCGTTCGTCACCGGTGCCATCCTGGCCCTCGACGGCGGGATGCACTCGGTCGGCTCCTACTGAGCCGAATCGGGCCCGACTGGGCGGCGGAGGGATCCTGTGATGAGGATTTCGACTGGATCGCCGGGCTCCATTACCTGCCAACCGATCGTTAGAACTATCGTTGGCCCCACGAGGCTCCCCACGAGCCGCGACAGTGGGTGACCCTGCAGCGAAGGAGGATGTCTGATGGATCTCCCGTACCGGATGTACGACGCCGACAACCACCTCTACGAGACCAAGGACGCCTTCACCCGGCACCTTCCCGAGCATCGCCGGCGAGACCTGTACTGGGTCAAGGACGAGCGGGGGCACAGCCACATCATGATGGGCGGCCATGTGTGGGACTACGTGCCCAACCCGACGTTCGACCCGATCTCGGTGGCCGGAGCACTCACCGACATGTTCTCGGGCGAGAAGTCCAAGGCCGACGTGATCACCGACGGCTACAAGGTGGTCGAGCCGTTGGCCCTGCACCCCGAGTACCAGGAGCGGGGCAAGCGCCTGGCCCAGCTCGATGTGCAGAACATCGAGGGTTGCCTGCTGTTCCCAACCCTGGCCTCGGGGATCGAGGAGCGGGTCCGCGATGACATCCCGCTGATGACCGACATCCTGTGGGCCTTCAACCGCTGGCTCCAAGAGGAGTGGACCTTCAACACCGAGGACCGGATGTTCGCGGCCCCCATCTTCTCGCTGGCCGACGTCGACGAGGCGCTGGCCATGCTGAATTGGGCCATCGAGCGCGACTGCCGGGTGATCGACCTGCGGTCCGCCCCGGTCCTGACGGCCACCGGGTTCACCTCGCCGGGCAAGCCCGAGTTCGACCCGTTCTGGTCGAGGTGCGAGGAGGCCGGCGTGCTGGTCGGCGTCCATGCCGGGCCGGTGAGCTACACCAAGTACACCGGGGACTGGACGGGCAACTTCGAGTACCACGCCTTCTCCCGGTCGGCCTTCGAGCACATCGCCCTCCACGGCCGCGCTATCTCCGACTTCTTCACCGCCATGGTCTGTGACGGGGCCCTGACCCGGCACCCGAACCTGAAGGTGGTGTCGGTCGAGAATGGCGGGGACTGGATCCCGTCCCTGGTCGACAGGATGAAGATCTACTACCACCGGTATCCGGGTTCGTTTCCGGAAGACCCGGTCGAGGCTTTCGAGCGGTGCGTGTGGGTCAGCCCGTTCTGGGAGGACGACATCACCCACATTGCCCGGTACCTACCCATCGAGCGGATCCTGGCCGGTTCGGACTATCCCCACGCCGAGGGACTCTCGGAGCCGACCGACTTCTTGAAGGCCCTCACCGATTTCAACGATGCGGATACGCGGTCGATTATGCGGGACAACCTGCGCCAGCTGCTCGGTCACGGGTGACCGAGCCACTGGCGACCGGGAGAGAGACGACCAAGTAAGGGGCGGCCCGGCGAGTGGCGAGCAGGTCAGCAGCAAGTTGATCAGGAGTGACGAGTCAGTAGCGACGACAGCAACGACATAGAGGAGGCCATCAGGGGGCTAGCGGCAGGTCGGCTCAGAGCGCTCGGCGCCATGCAGGTGCGGCCGGGGGGACTTTGACACCGATCGGACGCTGTGGTTCGTTGAGGCATAGAAACCCGCCGCTGATACCTTCGACGGCTGGACGTGAAAGAGGAGCAACCAATGCCGGACTACAAGTTCGTGACGTACGAAGAGCTCGACGGGGGGAAGATCGTCAGGATCCTCCTCAATCGGCCTGAGACCCGCAATGCCCAGAACCGTGGCTTGCTGGTCGACCTCAACGACGCCTTCTTGGAGGCGGAAAAGGATGACAACGTCAGGGTGGTGATCCTCGGCGGCATGGGGCCCATGTTCTCCTCAGGCCACGACCTCGGCTCCAAGCAGGCCATGGCCGAGTACGGCCCCGGTCCTGACCAGCACATCTCGGCGCGCACCAATGGGGGGACCCGCGAAGGGGCCGAGAAGCGGATGCTGCAAGAATGGCACTACTTCTACCAGAACACCCTTCGTTGGAGGAACCTCAGGAAGATCACCATCGCCCAGGTCCACGGGACTGTGTACGCCGCCGGGCTCATGCTCATGTGGGCGTGTGATCTCATTGTCGCCGCCGACACGGTGAAGTTCGCCGACCCGGTCGGAGTCCGCTTGGGCATGTGCGGCATGGAGTACTTCGCCCATCCCTGGGAGTTCGGCCCCCGCCGGGCCAAGGAGCTCATGTTGACCGGCGACTCGATCTCGGTCGAGGAGGCACACGAGATCGGCATGGTCTCCAAGATCTTCGAGGCCGACCAGCTGGCCGACCGGACGCTCGAGTACGCCCGCCGGATCGCCGAGCGCCCAACGGTCACCTCGCTGCTCATCAAGGAGTCGGTGAATCAGTCCGTCGACAATATGGGGTTCCAGAATGCCCTCCAGGCGTGCTTCACCCTCCACCAGTTGAACCACTCACACTGGGCCGAGGTGAACGACGACGGCTACCCGGCCGGCAAGCCCGAACAAGGCGTCCCCGACTGGAAGACCGCCCCACCGGTCGTGCCCGCGGTGAAGGACCTGGTCCGCTCCCCCGACCCGGTGCGCTGACCTGGGGCGATAGGGGAGCGCAGTCGCTCCGGCCCCCGGGCTTCGTCCGCCGGCTGACCTGGTGGTCGATGGGCGACGGGATCGCCTTCGGGCGCGGTTCAGTTCCTACGCTGGGGAGGTAGTATGGGCGAGCCTCGTTTGTCAGTCACAACACGGGGAAAGGCGAAGCCCTCCGACCTCCATCGCTGGGCTTCGTCGCACCTATCTTTACCCGGGTCGCCGGTATCTTTACCCGATCCCCGGTATCTTTACCCGATCGCTTTGGTCCGGATGTGGATGCCCTGCGCGCGACTGTGCCCACCCCGCGAGAACCCCGGCGCACGCTGGAACTGATCAGTTTCTGCCCGTGATGTTTGGACCTCGTCGCGTTCGCCCAAGCCCAGTGGGGGGGAGTAGTCACCCTACGTGAGGTCATCACCGTACGTATCCGGGCTTGGACTCATCGCAGTTGACAAGCCACGCTGGGATGCCTAGACAAGGCACGCAGTCGTGGTGGGATTTCGGTGCCTATCTTGGGGGTTCTGTGATGGTGAAAGCTATCCGGGTTGTATCGGCATTGCTCCTCGCTGCGTCCGGCGCAGTCGTGGGGCTCCTCGGCTTCGGGGCCACTGCTGCGCAGGCGTTGCCTGCCACCTACACGTGCTCGGGCGGCAACATCCCGTCCGGCACGTATGGTTCGGTGACCGTGACGGGAACGTGTTTCGTGCCGAGCGGTGCCGTGTCGATCCATGGAAACCTCACGCTGGCTCCTGGCTCCTTGCTCGACGCCGTGTCTCCGGCGCCGCCGGCGCCAACCGGCAGCGAACTGCCCGGTGACGTCTATGTGTCCGGGAACGTCACCGTTGGGCAGGGTGCAGCGCTGGGACTCGGGTGCAGCCCGTCCATTTGCACCGATAGCACGAACGACACCGTGGGTGGCTACATCGTGGCCAACCAGGCGCTGGCCGTCATAGTCCATGGGGTGACCATCGGAGGCAACGTCACGGAGACCGGCGGTGGCGGCGGGGTGACCTGTGCTCCGCCTCCGCTCTTCAACACCGACCCCCAGCTTGCCGGCAGCCCTGCGTACAGCGATTTCGAGAACAACGTCATCAGGGGAAGCCTGACCGTAGTGGGTCTGAAGTCCTGCTGGTTCGGTGCGCTTCGTGACCAGATCACCGGTTCGTTCATCTATAACGGCAATATCTTTGCCGATCCCGATGCCAACGAGAACCTGAACAGCACGATCGACGGCAACATGATCTGCGTGGGGAACGTGCCGGCCGTTCAGTTCGGCGACTCAGGCGGATCAGCGAACGTTGTCCGGGGTGCGGCTATCGGTCAGTGCGCCTTCCCGATCTCTGTGAGGCCATAGCGCCTGGGAGCACCTCTCTCGCCAAGTCCGCATCGGCGAGGGTCCTCCCCTCTGTTTCAGCTTCGAGTCATTACTCGGTGATCGACGGTTACGTTCAGTGCGCAAATACACGACGACCCCTGGGACGAAGCCAGGGGTCGTCGTGTTCATTGAGATACCACGGATCGAGTCGTCCGCTTCGGATCAAAGTCTCATGGTTCTCTCAGGATTATCCGTCCGAGTCGGCCACCAGTCGTGAACTCAGGCTGGCGAACGGCCGGGGTCCGCCGCCGGTGTTGAGCCGAGCCGATCGAACAGAGGTGGCGTGGGTCGGTTCAGGTGGAAGAGAGCGGAGCGGCGACCGAGCTCGGCGCCTGAATGCTTACCCAGGACACAACGTTCAGTGAAGGTACGACGCGTAGTCGCCGTAGGGCACCTGGCCTTTGGGGCTGGCCAAAATGGCGTTGGCAACGGTGGAAGGGATCGGAGCCCAGTTGGCAGGCATGGCTGCCGCCAGTGCCGGGTTCAAGACGTAGAGCAGCAGGAAGTTGACGATCCAGATCGAAGGAACCATCGACATCCCTACCTCCGAGCTCACACCTCCTGCGCGATTGGTGACCAACTGAGCAACACCCGATATTTGTTGAGAGATGAGGCCATAGAAGGCTTCCACCGTATAAGCCGACCTGTAGAGGGCTAGAAGGGATGCCGTCGCACCGTTGGCCCTGCACCACGTGCCCAGATAGCCAGTGGGAGCGATGAACGCGTTTGCTTGTCTCGTCGGGGCGTCGGTGTTGGCCAGGCTTTCGAGTAAACCGCTCGCATTCACGAACAGTCCATAGCTGGCCAGAACCGATGGTGTTATCTGACCGTTGACATTGGAAAACAGAGGACGTCCAACCGTGTTGGTCAGGATGCGGACGCTCTCATCGAGCACCTGTGCAGCAACTGGATCGCCACCGACTCCCTTGCCGGTGATGAACTCGAGGTATTGCTGCGGGGTGAAGGCATCCGCCTTGTTCAGCCCCAACTGCGCGGCGATCGCGTCTGCAACTTGTTGCCCAATCGGTTGATGGAGTTGACCTGGGTTCGTGATCACCGTGGGTGCCAGGTGCTGGTATTGCGGTGTCCCGGAAAAGGGAATCGTAAAACCGGTGCTCGTGGGGGCCTGGGTGACCGCACCCGCCACCTGGTGGCCGGCGACCGGGGTCAACACCAACGAGAACAGGGAAACTCCGGCCAGTGCCACCGCCGTGGTGACCCTGGATCGACGCTTGGTCGCTCCGCGTCTACTACCGGATGTGCCGTTGCGCTGCATTCCGATTCCCCCCTTTGAACGCTCGGGCCACGTTGGCCCGGCGCTCCACGCTTGCATCGGAGCAACCAACTCCGTCAGAACAACCAACCCATTTTCGGCGGTGCCGACTGCGTGAGCAGAGCTTAACCACTTGCATAATCAGTTGCTGCAAAATCGCTGCAAAGGCGCTGCGCGCACTCCTCACGGACGAACGCGAATGACCATCTTGCCGGCGACGCGCTCCGTTGAATTGAAGGCAGCAACGGCGTTGTCGAGAGTTGCGACTTTGCCGATGTGCGTCCGTACGCGTCCGTCCCGCACCCGTCGGGCGATCTCACCCAGTTGGGTGCGATCGGAAACGACAACGAAGTCAATTGCCAGGCCATCGGCGGGCCGAGCCTCGGGCCGCCCCGCGACGGTCACCAGCGTTCCTCCGGCTCGAACCCGACTCGCGGACCGCGTCCCAATGTCGCCGCCGAAGACATCGAAAACCAGATCGACGTTGCCGATGTCCTCCAGGGCTTCGTTCTCGAGGTCGACGAACTCGTGCGCGCCGAAATCGAGTGCGGTCTGACGGTGGGCGGCGCGTCCGGTGCCAATGACGTGGGCCCCAGTTTCTCGTGCGAGCTGGACTGCCATCGAGCCGACCGCGCCAGCCGCACCGTGCACGAGGACGCTCTGCCCAGCTTGGAGCCGACCGTGATCGAACAGACCCTGCCATGCGGTCAGGCCGGTCATCGCGACACCCGCACCAGCCGTGAAGTCGAGGTCGCCCGGCAGCGGCGCGAGGTTGCGTGCCTCGACGACTGCGTACTCCGCGAGGCTGCCATCGCGAGTCCAGTCCATGAGGCCGAACACCCGCTGTCCCACCGACAGCCCCGTCGCTCCATAGCTGAGGGCGGTGACGACGCCGGCTACCTCGTGGCCGGGGATCACCGGCGTGCGGTCGAGGCCACGGCGATCGACCCAGGTCGAGGGCCACTCCAGCTCATTCCCGGTGAATCCGGCCGCATGAACTTCAACGACAACATCGCCGTAGTTCGCGCCTTCGAGGCTGGCGAGCTTCGCGGTATCCGGGTCGGGCCGCTCTACTAGATTCATCCCGGCGGTTCCGGCAGCCTTGTCCGTCACCACGATTGCTTTCATTTGAATACCTTTCCGTATCTGTCGTTGCCGACGCGAGATCTTCGGGTCGCACAGCGTCACCGATGCCGAAAATTGGTGTCCTCGTGCGCGTCTCTCAGGGACGAACGCGGATGATTGTCTTCCCCTTGACCCGTTCAGTCGGATTGAGGGTCGCGACGGCATCGTCGAGGGTCGCCACGTTGCCAATATTCGTCCGCAGCCGTCCGTCCCGCACCCGCTGGACGACTTCACCCAGCTGCGCGCGATCGGCTTCGACGACGAAATCAACTGCCAGGCCGTCCGTCGGCTGGGCCTGAGCCGGGCCCGCGATGGTCACCAGCATTCCGCCAGCGCGAACCAGACCCGCCGAACGGTTCCCAATGTCGCCGCCAACCACGTCGAACACCAGGTCCACCTGGCCGACGTCTTCGAGGGCGTCATTGTCAAGGTCGACGAACTCCTGTGCACCGAAGCCGAGTGCGGTCTCGCGATCGGCGGAGCGTCCGGTGCCGATGACGTAAGCGCCCGTCTCTTTCGCGAGTTGGACCACCATCGAACCGACACCACCGGCCGCACCGTGCACGAGGACACGTTGGCCCGCCTGGAATCGACCATGTACGAACAGTCCCTGCCACGCGGTCAGGCCCGAAATCGGCAGGCTCGCTCCTACGGTGAAATCGACGTCAGCCGGGAGCGGGGCGAGGTTGCGCGCTTCGATGGCGACATACTCCGCGAGGGTGCCGTTGCGAGCCCAGTCCGCGAGACCGAATACCCGCTGTCCCACCGACAAGCTCCTGGCGCCATAGCCGAGAGCGCTCACGACACCGGCCACCTCGTGGCCGGGGATCGACGGGGTGCGGTCTCGCCCGAGCCGATCGGTCCAGGTTCCGGCCCACGTCAACTCGCCAGGGGTGAATCCCGACGCATAGACCTCAACGAGGACGTCGTTTTCCGTCGTCTCCGGCTCCGGACGCTCTGCCAGCTTCATCCCGGCCGTTCCCGCGGCCTGATCTGTTACGACAACGGCTCTCATTCCGTACCTCTCTTTGTCCAATCCTCGCACCGACAACGTCTCGATTGGTCGGCGTTGGAGCCGTCCGGCAACCCACCAGAATGGACCATTTCGTCAATTGTGGGATCGCCGATGACGCCAGGCAAGCGGCACCGCACCGCACGCCAACGACGCCGCGGCGCTCGCGCCGAGTTCCAAGCCCGCGGGCTTGTGCACTTCTACGTCATCATCCGCCTGGACGACCCCGACGGACCCGACCAAGCAGCCCCCTGAAGGCCTCAACGTCGAGGTCCTCACCAACGCGCTTGAGGCTGCGGTCGGTCAGGCCGTTGTCACTTCTCCGGACACGCCTGCGACGGGCGCTCGCCAGGTCGGCCTGGGGCGACGAGCTCGACAGCATCTGCTCGGATTCCGTGGTCATGACTCGACCAAGAGCCGCTGCTACTCCACAAGCTTGCGCAATCGCTTACGAGCGGCGGGCTGCGCGCCGCGGTAGATCCGTCCGGCCTGCTTCGGCTCGCCGTTATCGGTAACGATGAACGGCAGGCGCCAGACACCGGGCGACTTCTCCCCGATCGAACTGTTGCCGTCTGTGTCCGGCCCTGTCGCTGTCGTCGTTGCCATCTGCCCGCCTCCGGTCTGTAATGCTGTCTGCGGGTCAGCGCGCAGAAGATTCGGGCGACATCAGGGCTGGTGAGGAAATCAGCGAGTCCCCCGAAGTCGGAAAGGTGCTTTGACCTGGTACGGAGAGGTGCGAGAGCGGCCGAATCGGACTCACTGCTAATGAGTTGACCTGGGTAACTGGGTCCGAGGGTTCAAATCCCTCCCTCTCCGCTCGGTGCACGGTGCGGCCGCGCCCCGCGGCCCTATCGGGGCCGGCAGCCCCCCGGGGCTGGGATCACGAGGCCCGTTGACCGCCGCTGGCCGGACCTCCGGACCCGGGTAGATTGTCCTGGTGGCTGAGCGTTACTGGTTGGAGACGTTGGGCTGCCCGAAGAACCAGGTCGATTCGGAGAAGCTGTCCGGGACCCTCGCTGACGGCGGCTACCAGCCGGCTGCCTCCCCGGAGGATGCCGACCTGGTCGTGGTGAACACCTGCGCCTTCATTGAAGCGGCTCGCCAGGAGTCGATCGACACCATCCTCTCCCTCGACGACCACCGGCGGCCCGGCTCCCGTCTGGTGGTGACCGGCTGCATGGCCGAACGCTACGGGGACGAGCTGGCCGCCTCACTACCCGAAGTGGACCTGGTGGCGCCCTTCGGGGTGCAGTTGGCCCCACCCGCGACCGCGGGAGCGGTCACCCTCGGGCATCGGTCGGTCAGCACGCCGGTGGCCCTGACCAAAAAGGCCGCGCCGCCCTCGTTCGACCTGCTCAACCTGCCCCGACCGGCGGCCACTGCCCCCTGGGCGTACATCAAGGTGGCCGAGGGATGCGATCGCAACTGTGGGTTCTGTGCCATCCCGTCCTTCCGGGGCAAACAGCGCTCCCGGCCCGAGGCGGCCATCCTGGCCGAGGCCGACCAGCTCGGCGCCAGGGACGGGGCGCTGCGCGAGATCGTGTTGGTGGCCCAGGACCTCGCCTCCTATGGACTCGACCGTTCCTCTGGATCGGCTGTGCCCCGCCCCGATGGCCCCGCCGTCGGTTCGAACCGCCCGATCGTGGGCCTAGTGCAGGCGCTGTCCGAGCGGGTCGAGCGCACGCGGTTGCTGTACCTCTACCCGTCGAGCTTGGACGACTCGCTGATCGAGGCCATCCTGGCCACGGGCGTGCCCTACTTCGACCTGTCCCTTCAGCACGTCTCGCGCCCCTTGCTGAAGCGGATGCGCCGATGGGGGGACGGCCAACGGTTCCTCGACCGGATTGCCGACATCCGCAGGGCCGAGCCCACGTCTGCCTTCCGGTCCTCGTTCATCGTCGGCTACCCGGGCGAGACCGAGGCTGATCACGACGAGCTGTTGGCCTGGCTGGACGAGGCCCAACTGGACTGGGTTGGGTTCTTCCCCTTCAGTCGTGAGGACGGTACGTTCGCCGCCGATCTCGCCGACCAGGTTCCCGATGAGCTCATGGCCGAGCGCCTGCGCGAGTGCGCGGAGCTCCAGGACTCGATCACCGCCGGGCGCCGGGACGCGCTCATCGGAGACGTCGTCGATGTCCTGGTCGACACGGCCGGCGAGGGCCGGACCTACCGGGAGGCACCGGAGATCGACGGGATCGTGGTGGTCCCCGACCACCTGGCGCCGGGAGCGGTGGTCCAGATGGTGGTGACCGGAGCCGACGGCCCCGACCTGATCGCTGAGCCGACCGGGCTCCACCTCGCCGCCCAGAGCAGTGCCGTCCGTGCCCACGGCAGGACCGTCCCCGCCCACGGCCACAGCGTTCCTACCCACGACGGCGCCGTCGCCGGGAGCGGGTGGCGGTGATGAGCGACAGCTCCCTCCCCCGAACGCCGGCCGCGTCCCTTCCCCAGAGCCCCGCCGTCCCGATTAGCCCGGCCGAGGTCCGCACGTACACGTTTGGACCCTCCGCACTGATCACGCCGGCCAACGGCATCACCGTGCTCCGCCTCCTGGCCACCCCGTTGCTCATCGCGTTGATCAGTTTGTGGGGCGCCAGCTGGGTCACCATGGTGATCTGGGGCGTCCTCTCCGTAACCGACGGCATCGACGGCTGGGTGGCCCGCCGTCAGGGAGCGACCCGGTCGGGTGCGTTCCTCGACCCGCTGGCCGACAAGGTGGTCGTGCTCGGGGCGTTGATCGCCCTGGTGGGTATCGGCACGATTTCGTGGGTCCCGGTGGCCATCATCGCCGTCCGGGAAGTGGGGATGAGCGTCTATCGAACAGTCGTTGGCCGCCGCGGCGTGTCGATCCCGGCTCGCCAGTCGGCCAAGATCAAGACGCTGGTCCAGGACGTGGCCATCGGTCTCTGTCTCATCCCGTGGTTGTCCCCCCACCACACTGTGCTAGCCGTGGCCATCTGGGTGGCCGCCGGCCTCACGGTGTTCACCGGCGTCCAGTACTACCTCGACGGGCGTCAGATGGGCGAAGCGTCCGGCGCCCGTGGGAGCTGAGTCCCGGTGAGGATCGAGGTCGTCGCCGTGGGCACCGAGTTACTGCTCGGCCAGATCGCCGACACCAATTCGGCCTGGCTGGGCGAGCACCTGGCGGCAGCGGGGATCACCTCCCATTTCCATCAGGCCGTGGGGGACAACCACGACCGGATCGTGCTGGCCTTCCGCACCGCCCTGGCCCGGAGCGACGGGGTGATCGTCTGCGGCGGCCTCGGGCCAACCCAGGACGACATCACCCGTGACGCCATCGCCGAGGTGATGAACGTGCCCCTGCACCGGGACGACTCGGTGGTGGAGTTGGTCAGGCGCATGTTCTCGGCGCGGGGTCGTGAGATGTCGGAGTCGAACCTCCGGCAGGCCGACGTGCCCGAGGGGGCGACGATCATCCCGCAGACCAAAGGCACGGCCCCGGGGTTGATCTGCCCGGTGGGCCACAAGGTTCTCTACGCCGTGCCCGGCGTGCCCTACGAGATGGCCGACATGTTCGAACGTGGGATCCTGCCCGACCTCCGCCAGCGCATGGCGGCCAACGGTGAGGAGAGCGGGGTGATCGCCAGCCGGGTGATCCGCACGTGGGGGATGAGCGAGTCCGGCCTGGGCGAGGCGCTGCAGGGCCGAATCGACGAGCTCGATGCCTCGACCGGTGACGCCACGGCCACGATCGCCTTTTTGGCCAGTGGGATCGAGGGGATCAAGGTGCGGGTCACCGTGCGGGGCACGGACGAGGCCGCGACTGCCTCCCTGCTCGACGACGAGGAGCAGAAGATCCGTCAGATCCTGGCCGAGGTTGCGGGCGACGTCGTCTTCGGCGTGAACGACGAGGCCATCGAGGACGCCGTGGCGCGTGCCCTGGGCGGCCTGACCCTGGGCCTGGCCGAGTCCCTCACCGGGGGCCTGATCGCCTCGCGATTGGTCAACGTGGTGGGAGCCAGCTCCTGGTTCCGGGGTGCGGTCGTCTCGTACGCCTCCGAGGTCAAATACGACGTACTGGGCGTGCCCGAGGGACCGGTCGTGTCGCCGGAGGCGGCCCAGGCCATGGCCGAGGGCGCACGCCGGGTGCTCGGGGCCGACGTGGGGCTGGCCGTCACCGGAGTGGCCGGCCCCGACTCCCAGGACGGCCAGGCGCCCGGCACGGTCTACGTCGGGCTCGCCCTCCCCGGCCGACCGGCCGAGGCGGCCGCGCTGTCGGTGCCCGGTGACCGGGACCGCGTCCGCCAGTACGCGACCATCTCCGCCCTTGACTTGCTCCGGCGACGGCTGGACGCTCGCTGACCCGGGCGCTCGCTGACTCTTCCCGTCGGTGCCGCGCGCACTCTTCGACGGGCGCGGCCGTGATTGTGTCTAGCTCGGGAGGGCGGTGGCCGGTCCCGGTGCCGTGGTGACGGCGATGCCGGCTGGGACCAGCTCTTCCCAGGTGTTTCCCGGCTGAAGCGAGATCGGCGTTCCGCCGGCCGTGGTCAGGGTGGCCGGCTGGGTGATCGACGTCCGAGTCCACGTGCCGGTGAGGGCCACCCCATTGCGCAGCACGACGAGCGGGCCGCTTCCGGTGTCGGAGATCTGGACCTCGAGGCCGCCCTCGCTGTTCTCGAGCCACGGGCCGTTGCTGGTCTGCACGGTCATGATCACCACGTTGTTGGCGGCGGACTGCGAGCCGTCGACCAGCTTGTCCGGCCCGGGGGCGTAGGACCGGAGGTAGTTGTTGGCCGCTGGGTTCCAGGTCCAGGTCACGTCGGAGGTGGGGGAGAACGGTATGTGGGTGCTCCCACCTGATCCAGCCACCGAACCGGTGGGCGGGGCGGTCGTGTAGGCGAAGATCGGGGCCGGCGGGGTGGTGTCACCGGGGTTCAACCCCCACGCTGTCGCCGCGTTGGTGAAGGTGCTGTACGGAGCGGAGCGACCGGGCTGCTGGATGATGGCCGACGAGTTCCCGCCGTTCAAGAGGTTCTCGTCGATGATGTTCGGGGTCTGCAGGAGGGCGATGACCGGTTGGATCCCACCTGCATGGACGAAGAGGGGCTTCGACAGTTGCGACAGGATGCCCACATCGGGCTGCCGAGCCGAGCGGAGGTCGCCGACCAGGCCGGGGCTCTGGCACTGGAAGACGGCGACCAGGCGGGTGATGGCTCCTTCTACCGGCTCTTCAAAGACGATGTCGGCCTGGTTGAGACCAGCCGAGGGTCGGTCGTCCGGGTAGTTGCCGATCTTGACCCCGAGAGCCGGTCGGGCCGGCACCGTGCCGCCCGGGGGCGGTGTGCCAGTGAGGGGGCAGGTGGCGGGGACCGTCGATGAGGGCGGGGGCGCGACCGACGGTGGTGGCGCAGAGGCCGGAGGCCTGCTGGCGGCACTGGGCGAGCTCCCCGAGGTGACCATCAGGGCGACCAAGCCGGCCACGACGAGCATGGCCACCGAGCCGAGGACGTAGTACCAGGTGTGCCCGGAGCCCTGCTGGTGCCGGAGCTCTTTCCTGGACAGCACGGCTGGGGCCGCTGGAGCTGCTCCAACCGCCGGCGCTGCACCGGAGCCGCCCGGAGCCGGGTTGGCGGGAAGGTCCGACCGGCCGGCGGGGCCAGCGCCGCTGCCGTGAGGGGCCGGGTCGTCGGACATTGACCCGGGAGGCTACTCGGGCACGGTGGGCGCAAAGTGGGATACTGGGGCCGTGAGCGGGACCGCGCCGGCTCCTCTTTCACTGCCCGAAACCGCGCCGGCACGAGCTGCGCCCAGCCCGAGCCGCGCCGGACCGCCGGCTCGCCGGCTCGAGCCGCGGCGGACCGCCGGGTCTCCCGGGCCAGACTGGTCGGGTGCGCCTGTTCGTAGCCATCTGGCCGCCACCGCCGGTGGTCGCCGCGCTCGGCGACATCGAGCATCCGGATGTGGACGTCGTCCGCTGGACGCAGCCCTCCCGCTGGCACATCACCCTCGTCTTCCTCGGGGACGCGGCGCCCGGCGCCAGGGCCGGGGGCCAGGCGGCTGGGGGAGGGGACGCTACAGTCGACGACGCCATCGCTCGATTGGAACGGGTACCCGTGGCTGGCCACGCTCGCACTGTCGCCCGCCTGGGCGCTGTCACCCGGTGCTTCGGCCGGTCCGTGCTCTACGTCCCCGTGACGGGGCTCGATGCCATGGCCGCCTCCGTGCGCACCGCCTACGCCTCTCCGTGGCCAGGTTCAGCCGGAGCGCCTCCTCCGGAGGCCCCTCCTGACGGGGCACCTCGTGCCGAGGCACCGGTTGCGAGGACCGTGGGCGATCCCGCCCCGTTCATCGGGCATCTCACCCTGGGCCGCTCGCGCCGGCACCGGGACGATCTTCGGTCGCTGGCCGGGTTGCCGGTCGGAGCGGCGGGGGGCATGGCGTGGACGGTCGAGGAGCTTGCACTCGTAGCCTCGATCTCGAGGGGCGGAAAGGGCCGGTACGAGACCGTGGCCACCCTGTCCGTGCCTGGGGACGACTATCCAACATCGAACATGCGTTCGGGTCTACAGTGACAGAGGTCGGCACACATCCCAAGACCCCAGCCCCGATCGCTCCCTTTCGGGGCTCTGTTACACCCCACCCGTAGGGTCGGCCCGGTCAAGTGAGATACAACCACCGAGGAGCAGCGACATGGAACGTGACAAGGCACTCGACATGGCCCTCGGCCAGATCGAGAAGCAGTTCGGCAAGGGATCGATCATGCGGATGGGTGAGAACCTCCACATGAACATCGAGTCGATCCCCACGGGAGCTCTCGCTCTCGACCTCGCTCTTGGCATCGGCGGCCTGCCTCGCGGCCGCGTCGTGGAGATCTTCGGACCAGAGTCCTCCGGTAAGTCGACTTTGGCCATGCACGTGGTGGCCGAAGCCCAACGCAACGGCGGCATCTGCGCCTACATCGACGCCGAGCACGCCATGGACCCGGTGTACGCCGGAGCGATCGGCGTCAATATCGACGACCTGCTCATCTCCCAGCCGGATACCGGCGAGCAGGCGTTGGAGATCGCCGACATGCTCATCCGCTCCGGCGCTCTCGACGTATTGGTCATCGACTCGGTGGCCGCCCTCACCCCCCGGGCGGAGATCGAGGGTGAGATGGGCGACTCCCACGTCGGCCTGCAGGCCCGGCTCATGTCCCAGGCATTGCGCAAGCTCACCGGGACCTTGTCGAAGTCCCGGACCATCGCCATCTTCATCAACCAACTCCGGGAGAAGATCGGCGTGATGTACGGCTCACCCGAGGTCACCCCGGGTGGCCGGGCCCTGAAGTTCTACTCGTCGGTCCGCCTGGACATCCGCCGGATCGAGACCATCAAGGACGGTGCCGAGATGGTCGGCAACCGGACCCGGGTCAAGGTGGTGAAGAACAAGGTGTCGCCGCCGTTCAAGCAGGCGGAGTTCGACATCACGTTCGGAAAGGGCATCAGCCGCGAGGGTTCCCTCCTCGACGTGGGCGTGGAGCTGGGCTTCGTCAAGAAGTCAGGCGCGTGGTTCACCTACGAGGGTGAGCAACTGGGTCAGGGTCGCGAGAACGTGAAGACCTTCTTGATCGAGAATCCTCAGCTCATGGCCGAAATCGACGGAAGGATCCGGGAGCACCTGGCCGCCATGAACGCCACCGCGGCCGAAGCGGCTGCCGATGCGCTGACCGACAGAAATGGCGGGACAGCCGGCGCGCTCGATCCCGACGATCAACCGATCACGCTGACCGACTGAGTTGCGACGCGCCCACCACGGTGGGCTCGGGGACCCAGCGCACCTCGCCGGCCCGGGATGACCACATGGCATCCCGGGCTGCTGCGCGCCGGGGCGCCGCTCAGGCCGCGTTGGACGGTGTCGGGGCCGTCGGCCCCGATGTCCCGCCGTAGACCTGGCTCCAGTTGCCCTGGGACGGGTGGGTGGCGCTGGCTGGT
>DATDHU010000025.1:0-2169 GCA_036521415.1 Acidimicrobiales bacterium | reverse complement strand
AGGATGACCATCTTGGCGGCGCGTCGTGTCTTACCGCCCGACTTGATGGTCCCGGCCGAGGCGTCGGCGCCCCGCATGAAGCTGACCGGACCCGAGGCCGTGCCACCACCCTTGAGCAGTTCGTGCGACGAACGGATCTTCGAGAGGTTGACGCCGGCGCCCGATCCGCCCTTGAAAATCACCCCTTCTTCGGTGTACCAGTTGAGGATCGAGTCCATCTGGTCCTCCACCGAGAGGATGAAGCACGCCGAAGCCTGTTGCGGCACGCCCGGCACCCCGATGTTGAACCAGACCGGGGAGTTGAAGGCGGCCCTCTGGTGGATGATCAGGAACTTCAGCTCGTGGTTGAAGATCTGCGCCTCCTCGTCGTCGACGAAGTAGCCGTCCTTCAGTCCCCAGGCCGTGATCGTGTCGGCCACCCGGTCGGCCACCTGCCGGAGCGACCACTCACGCTCGTCGGTGTTCAGCGTGCCCCGGAAGTACTTCTGCGAGAGGATGTTGGTGGCGTTGACGCTCCACGATTCGGGCACCTCGACCCCAAGCTGCTCGAAGGCCACGGTGCCGTCCCGGTAATTGGTGATGCGAGCGTCGCGGCGCTCCCAACGGACCTCGTCGTACGGATGCACGCCTTCGGTAGTGAAATGCCGCCGAATACCGATCTCGGATCGCTGGGGTGCGATGGCCATAACGCTGGGGCCCTCCTCGTAGAAGTGATTGTTCATTCGATGTGATGCGTGAGGCCGGTGGTGCCGTGAAGCTGGTGAGTCCGTGATGCCGGCCGCAGCGCCCCTCCCGCCTGGGGAATGACGTCTCCGGCGCATATTTCCCTCCTGCGCTCGGAAAGCACTGAAGCCAGCTTAACCACAATATGTAGTGGCTGACCCTCCCCACGCACGCGAGATGCTGTGTTATTACAGCACTGTAGTTACAACTTGTCAACCACTTTCTCCCTTCATCCGTCCTGGTCACGGGCCGCTCGCGATGGTTTGCGCGCCCGGTCCGCCAACTGGTCCCCCAAGACCCAGATTTTCGGGGTGAGTAGCGTCGTTCGCGTGGGCAAATTGGTGGCGATCGATGCCGGCACCACCGGCGTCCGCTCCCTGGTGGTCGACGACCGGGCCCGGGTGGTCGATGTGGCCTATCGGGAGATCGCCCAGCACTTCCCCCGGCCGGGCTGGGTCGAACACGACCCGATCGAGATATGGCAGGCCGTCGAGGCCACGTTGGCCGAAGTGGGGCAGCGACTGGCCGAGGCGGGTGACACCGTGGCCGCCATCGGGATTACCAACCAACGCGAAACCCTGGTGGCGTTCGACCGAAGCAATGGTGAGCCGCTCCATCGAGCCATCGTGTGGCAGGACCGGCGGACGGCCGCCCTGTGCGCCGAGTACCAAGCGGCCGGTCATCTCCCCCTGGTCCGCCGCACCACCGGGCTCGTGCTGGATCCCTATTTCACCGCCACCAAGATCACCTATCTCCTCCGCCAGGGCGACCTCGCGCTGGGACCCGACTCCCCGGCCCTGTCCTTCGGCACCGTTGACAGTTGGGTGCTGTGGAACTTGACGGGCGGAACCCGTGGCGGCGTCTTCGCCACCGATCCCTCCAATGCCAGCCGAACCATGCTGCTCGATACGGGCACCCTCGCCTGGTCCGACGAGCTCTGTTCCCTGTTCGATGTCCCTCGGCACACCTTGCCCGAGGTGAGGCCCTCGGCCGGGCGCTTCGGCCTCAGCACCCTTCGCGGTCTGGGCCCGGCCAGCACGGTGCTCGACGGCGTCCCGGTCTCGGGCATCCTGGGCGACCAGCAGGCGGCCCTGTTCGGGCAGGCCTGTTTCGACCCGGGCATGGTCAAGGTGACCTACGGCACCGGCAGCTTCGTGTTGGCCAATGCCGGACCCGAGCGCCCGGCGGCACCCGATGGCCTCACCGTCAGCGTGGCCTGGGACCTGGGGGGCTTCGCCGGTTCCGGCACCGCCCGGGCCTATGCGCTCGAAGGCTCGACCTTCGTGTCGGGCGCCGCCATCCAGTGGCTGCGCGACGGCCTCGGCCTGATCGATAGGGCCGCGGACATCGGGCCGCTGGCCGAGTCGGTGGGTGACAGCGGCGGGGTCACGTTCGTCCCCGCCCTGACCGGACTGGGCAGCCCGTGGTGGGACCCGGCGGCCCGGG
>DATDHU010000024.1:0-23517 GCA_036521415.1 Acidimicrobiales bacterium | reverse complement strand
AGCAGGGACGGCTACAGGCCCTCGATGAGCTTCTCCACCCGATCGTCTTTGGACTTGAACGGGTCCTTGAGCAGGACGGTGCGTTGGGCCTGGTCGTTGAGCTTCAGATGCACCCAGTCCACGGTGAAGTCGCGGCGGCGTTCCTTGGCCCGGCGGACGAACTCACCGCGAAGCCGGGCTCTGGTGGTCTGGGGAGGGGTCGAGATGGCGGTGACGATGTCGGCATCGGCGCAGATGCGGTCGAGCTGGTCATGTCGTTGGAGCCGGTAATAGAGCCCCCGCTTCCGGTCCACGTCGTGGTACTGGAGGTCCAGGAGCGACACCCTCGGGCTGCTGAGGGCCAGGCTGTGACGGGCCCGGTACTGGTCGATCAGCCGGTACTTGGCCACCCAGTCGCATTCCCGGTGCAAGCTCAGCGGATCGGACTCGAGCCCTTTCAGGCAGTGCTCCCACATATCGAGGGCCCGGTCCTCCTGGGGCGAAAGACCCTGACGATCCCGGAATTTCAGGGCCCGCTGCAGGTACTCGCCCTGGATGTCCAGGGCGCTCATCTCCCGTCCGTTGGCCAGCCGCACCGGTCGCCGGCAGGTGATGTCGTGGCTGATCTCGCGGATGGCCCGGATCGGGTTCTCCAAGGTGAGGTCGCGCAGCACGGTCTGAGGATCCTCGAGCATGCGAAGCAGGATGCTGGTGGCACCCACCTTCAGGTAGGTGGCGTACTCGCTCATGTTCGAATCACCCACGATGACGTGCAACCGACGGTACTTCTCGGCGTCGGCGTGGGGCTCGTCGCGCGTGTTGATGATGGGCCGGCTCCTGGTGGTGGCCGAGGAGACGCCCTCCCAGATGTGCTCCGCCCGCTGGCTCAGGCAGAAGACCGCGCCTCGGGCCGTCTGGAGAACCTTTCCGGCGCCCGAATAGATCTGCCGACTGACGAGGAAGGGAATCAGCACCTCGGTGTAGTGGGAGAAGTCGTCCCGCCGGCTGGTCAGGTAGTTCTCATGGCAACCGTAGGAGTTTCCCGCCGAGTCGGTGTTGTTCTTGAACAGATAGATGTCGCCCCGGATTCCCTCCTCCCGCAGCCGGGTCTCCGCCCCTTCGACCAGCTGGGACAGGATCCACTCACCCGCCTTGTCGTGGACGACCAGCTCGGCGATGTCGTCGCACTCCGGGGTGGCGTACTCGGGGTGGCTGCCCACGTCGAGGTAGAGGCGGGCGCCGTTCTCCAAGAAGACATTGGACGACCGGCCCCAACTCACCACCCGCCGGAACAGGTACCGGGCCACCTCGTCGGGACTGAGCCGTCGCTGGCCCCGGAGCGTGCACGTGACGCCGTACTCGTTCTCCAGACCGAAGATGCGGCGCTCCATGACCCTCACCGTAATGTCAGGTTGCGCCCCAGCCACCGCATGGTCTCTCCGACCGGCCCGAGAAGGCTCCGGCCAGGCCCCCCGGCCGCACGCCAAAAGGGGCCGTGACATGGTCTCCGAAGGAGTCGGTGCCGTCGTCGGTCCCTCGTCCCGAGACATCGTCCGTCTGCCCGCCGGAGCGGGCCCGGAGGGCCCGGCGGTTCACGTGGTGGTGGGAGTGGCCCGATCGGTCAACAGCGCGTCGAGCTCCTCCTCGGTCAGGCGCACGAACGCCCGACGCCCGTTGCCGCCGGTGAGCATGGCCGCCTCGAGGTCGCTCCCGCCCAGGGTTCGCTCCGGGCCGGCCAGGGCGCCGACCGTACCGGCCAGCGCCTGGCCCAGGGTCCAGTCGGCCTGCCACGCCGCTTCGACCCGCTCGGCGATGGTCTCGGTCTCGCCCCCGAGCACCGCATAGCGGTCCTCGTCGGTGATGGTCCCCTCGTAGGCGATGTGGTAGAGCTGATTGGGCCGGAGCCCAGTACCCAGCTCGGCCACCAGGATTTCCACCTCGAGCGGTTTCATCTCGTGGGTGAACACCTGCCCCAGGTATTGGGCGTACAGGTTGGCGAGCGAGCGGGCGTCAACGTCCTCCCGGCTGTAGGCGTACCCCTTGGTGTCGGCGTGGCGGATCCCCGACACCCGGAGCTGGTCGAACTCGTTGTACTTCCCCACGCCTGCGAAGGCGATCCGGTCGTAGATCTCGCTGATCTTGTGGAGCGACCGGGACGGGTTCTCGGCCACGATCAGGATGCCCTCGTCATAGGTGGTGGCCACGAGCGAGCGTCCTCGGGCAATGCCCTTTTGGGCGTACTCGGCCCGGTCCTTCATGACCTGTTCGGGCGCCACGTAGTAGGGCATCGTCATGGCTGGCGCCCCTCGGCTTGACGGCGTTCGATCAGCGTGGCGAACCGTTCGGCTACCTCGGTGTCGGTGACGGCCTGGAACCCGTCGGCGGTGACGGTGGCCACCAACGGGTAGATGCCCCGCACCACGTCGGGACCGCCGGTAGCCGAGTCCTCGTCGGCCGCCTCGTACAGGGCCTCGATGGCCAGCTCCACGGCGGCGTCGCGGCTCAGCCCCACCCGGTAACCGAGCTTGATCGTGGTCCGGGCGTCGCGGCCACCGGACCCGGTGGCGTTGTGCTCGGTCTCCTCGTAGTGGCCACCGGTGACGTCGTAGGTGAAGATGCGGCCCGTTCCCCGGGCCAGGTCGTAGCCGGCGAACAGGGGGACGACGGCGAGGCCCTGGATGGCCATGGGCAGGTTCTCGCGCACCATCTGCCCCAGTTGGTTGGCCTTGCCCTCCAAGCTCAGGACGACGCCTTCCACTTTCTCGTAGTGCTCGAGCTGGGTCTGGAACAGCCGGACCATCTCCACCGCCGGGCCGGCGGCCCCGGCGATGGCCACCGCGGAGAAGCGGTCGGCGGGGAAGACCTTCTCCATGGCCCGATGGGCGATCGAGTGGCCCTCGGTGGCGCGGCGGTCGCCGGCCATGACGACGCCCTCGGCGAACCGCAGGGCGGCCACGGTGGTGCCGTGGCGGACGTCCCCGAGACCGGGTACGGCAAACGACGTCCCGGTGCCGGGCCCGGAGCCGGGCGACGGTGCCGTTCGAGCCAGGGGGCGGTCGGCGACCTGCATGCGACGAACCAGCCCGGCGAAGTCGGGGCCCGGGTCATCGGACGGGCTGAAGATGGGCAGGGCCACCTGGTCTACTCGCCACCTTTCTGGACGTAGTTCCGCACGAACTCCTCGGCGTTGTCCTCCAGGACCTCGTCGATCTCGTCCAGCAGGTCGTCGAGCTCCGCCTTGAGCTTCTCGCCCGTAGCCGACGTGGCCGGCACCTCTTCGACCTCGTCCCCGGTCCGCTCGGTGGTGGTCGACTTCTTCTTCTTCAGTTCACGTTCAGCCATAGCACTACCTCTCTCAACGGCTCAACCGGTCCAACAGGTCGGATGCGCTCGTACTTCCCTCTAGCAGCTCCTCCACGTGTTCGGCGGTGCCGCGCAGAGGGTCCATCATAGGGACGCGTCGCAGCGGGTCCGTGCCGAGATCGAATACCAGTGAGTCCCAGTTGGCCGTGACCACCGCGCTCGGGAAGCGGGTCAGGCACTGCCCGCGGAACCAGGCCCGGGTGCGACGGGGGGGCTCGGTCACCGCGCGGGCGACCTCGGCGTCGGTCACCAGTCGCTCGGTGTCCAACCGGGCAAACAGCGAGCGTTCGGGGCGCAGGTCGTGGTACTGCAGGTCCATGGCCGCCATCCGGTGGTCGGACCATGAACACCCGTGGCGCTCCTGGTAGGCCTGGAGCAGCTTCAGCTTGGCCACCCAGTCCACCTGCCGGTAGAGCGACATGGGATCGGTCTCCAGGCCCTGGAGCACCATCTCCCAGCGCCGCAGGACCTCTTCGCCCACCTCGACGTCGACCATGCACTCGAGGCCGCGGTCGTCGGCATACTTGCGGGCCAACGAGAACAGCTCCCATTGGACGGCCAGGGCAGTGGCCGTCGAACCGTCGATCATCTCGATGGGCTGGGTGAAGGTCCGGTCCAAGGAGACGGCGTGGATGGCCCGCACCGGGTCGGCCGGCGTGAGCTCTCGGCTCCAGGGGATGTCGTCTTCGATCATGGCCAGCACCAACGACGTTGTACCCACTTTCAACAACGTCGCCACCTCGGCCAGGTTGGCGTCGCCCACGATGACGTGGAGGCGCCGGTACCGGTGGGGATCGGCGTGGGGCTCGTCCCTGGTGTTCACGAGCGGTCGCTTCAACGTCGTCTCCAGGCCGACCTGCTCCTCGAAGAACTCGGCCCGCTGCGAGATCTGGAAGTCCACCGTCCGGCCGTCGTGGGTCGGCGTCTCTGCCCCCACCTTGCCCGCGCCGCAGTACAGCTGGCGGGTGACGAAATGGGGGATGACCGACTTCACGATGCGGGCGAACGGCGTCGCCCGGTCCATGAGGTAGTTCTCGTGACAGCCGTAGGAGTTCCCCTTGCCGTCGGAATTGTTCTTGTAGACGACCAGACGGCGACCGTCCTGCACGGTGCGGTCGGCCGCCTCCATGGAACGCTGGATGATGAGCTCGCCGGCCCGGTCGTAGAGCACGCACTCGAGGGCGTCGGCGCACTCGGGGGTGGAGAACTCGGGATGGGCGTGGTCCACGTAGAAGCGGGCCCCGTTGGTCAGGACGGTGTTGACCAGATGGGTCTCGATCTGGGGCGGCATCGACCCCTCACGAGCCTGGCCCCGCGCATCGTTGCCCGGTGACTCGTCCTCGAAGTCCCAACGGATCTGCTGGCGGGCCACTTCCTGGGCGTACGCGTTGATCAGGACCGACGACGCCGCGATGGGATTGGGATCGCCGTTCGAGACGTGAATGCCGTATTCCGTCTCGATTCCGCAGACCTTCGGTATGGCCACGCTGGTGACCCTATCCCGGCGCCGGCGTCATCAAACAGACCCCCTGGGCCACGCCCCGGGCGGATAGGCCCCGCCCCACCGGTCAGAGGTACTGACCGGTACCGACCCGCTCGATGGAGCGACCTCCCGTTGTCTCCCGATCTTCGCTGATCAGGGTACGGATATAGACGATCCGCTCACCCTTCTTCCCGGAGATCTTGGCCCAGTCGTCCGGGTTGGTGGTGTTGGGAAGGTCCTCGTTCTCCTTGTACTCCTGGCGGATCGACTCCAACAGGTCGTTGGTCCGGAGTCCGCGGCCCTCCCCTGCGATCGTCCGCTTGATGGCCGACTTCTTGGCCCGCCGCACGATGTTCTCGATCATGGCCCCGGAGGCGAAGTCCCGGTAGTACAGGACCTCCTTGTCGCCGTTCTGGTAGGTGACCTCGAGGAAGCGGTTCTCGTCGTCGCTGCGGTACATCTCGGTCACGGTGGTCTCGATGATCGACTGGGTGGCCTTGGCCGGGTCGCCCCCGCCCAGGCTCTGCACCTCGCCGGCGTCGAGGGGGAGGTCGGCGGTGAGGTACCGGGAGAATATCTGGGCGGCGGCCGTCTCGTTGGGCCGTTCGATCCGGATCTTCACGTCCAGTCGCCCTGGGCGCAGGATGGCCGGGTCGATGAGGTCCTCGCGGTTGGAGGCCCCAATCACGATCACATCCCGCAGGGTCTCGACCCCGTCGATCTCGGCCAGCAGCTGGGGCACGATGGTCGACTCCATGTCCGAGCTGATGCCGGTCCCCCGGGTCCGGAACAAGGAGTCCATCTCGTCGAAGAAGACGATGACCGGGACGCCCTCTTCCGACTTCTCCCGCGCCCGCTGGAAGACCAGGCGGATCTGCCGCTCGGTCTCACCCACATACTTGTTCAACAGCTCAGGGCCCTTGATGTTGAGGAAATAGCTCCGGGTGTTGGTGTTCCCAGTCACCTGAGCCACCTTCTTGGCCAGCGAGTTGGCCACCGCCTTGGCGATGAGCGTCTTCCCGCACCCCGGTGGGCCGTACAGCAGGATGCCCTTGGGCGCGGGCAGCTTGTGCTCGGCATAGAGCTCGCGGTGGAGGTACGGGAGCTCGACGGCATCGGTGATGGCCTCGATCTGGGTGTCCAGGCCGCCGACGTCGCTGTAGGTGACGTCGGGGACCTCTTCGAGGATGAGCTCCTCGACCTCGGGTCGGGGCAGCTTCTCGATGAGGAGGCCGGTCCGGCTCTCCATGAGCACCGTGTCGCCGGCCCGGAGCTTCACGCCGACCAGGTCGTCGGACAGCTCGGCCACCCGCTCCTCGTCCGCCCGCCCGAAGACCAGCGCCCGTCGCTTGTCCTCCAGGACCTCCTTCAGCACCACCACCTCGCCCGAGCCCTCGCCCTCGCGGGCCAGGACCACGTTCAAGGACTCGTTGAGGACGACCTCGTTGCCCCGACGAAGCTCGCCCGTCTCGATGTCAGGATGCAAGGAGACCCGCATCTTCCGGCCTCCGGAGAAGACGTCCACCGTGCCGTCGTCGTTGGCGCCGAGGTACGTGCCATAGGCAGCCGGTGGCTGGGTGAGCTTCTCCACCTCTTCGCGGAGGTTGGCGATGTGCTCCTTGGCCGTCTGCAGGGTGAAGGTCAGCTTCTCGTTCTGGGAGATCGCCTGGGCCAGCTGGCCCTTGGTCTCGAGGAGCTTCTCCTCCAGCGTCTGGACCCTCCTCGGGCTCTCTTGAAGGCGCCGCCGGAGGATGGTGACCTCTTCTTCGGCCTCGCGGGCGCGGGCGCGCAGGGTGTCGAGGTCCCCCCGGTCGCCCGCATGGTGGTTGTTCGCTGGTTCGTCGAAGTCGGCCGTCGGTATCACCTCGCTCCGTGCTCGGTCCCTGTAAGCGACCCTACACCGGGGTACGCGACGAACATGCACCGCTCCGCCGCCCCTGTGTGGCACCCCGGGAGCCCGGTGAGCAGGGTTGACCACTGGTACCCGGGGAGGCGGTAGCATCGTCGTTTGCGGGTCGTCGGTCCTTACCAGGGCCGATCGCGTCGTTTTGAAACGTGCGACCCGGTTGACCGCCCTCTCGGCACGAGAACAGGCCGAGAGCACGTAGGTAGGAGAATTGACACTCATGAAGGTCTGGATCGACCAGGATCTCTGCACCGGCGACGGTCTCTGCGAGGAGATTGCCCCCGCGGTCTTCACTCTGCTCGATGACGGCCTGGCCTATGTCAAAGAGGGCGCCGAGGTGAAGAGCGAGCCCGGGGGCTCGGCGGGCATGGCTGCCGTTCCTGACGATCTCGAGGACGCCGTGGTCGAGGCGGCGGAGGAATGCCCCGGCGAGTGCATCTTCATCGAGCAGGGCTGACCCTCAGCGAGCAGGGCTGACCGGCCCGGGCCCATCGGACGGTCCGGCGGCCGGTTGCGTCCCCGCCTGGCTGTCGTCGTCGTAGGGCACGAGCAACCGGGCGGTGGTCAAGAAACCGGTGTGACCGACCATCCGGTGGTCGGGCCTCACCGAGCGGGCCTCGATGTGCCAGGTGCGGTGGAGGACCTCGAGCGTCTCGGCCATCCCGAAGGGGCTGTCCTCCAATGCCGCCCGGAACTGTGCCGTCTGGTTGATGGTTGGCAGGTAGGCACAGATGATCCCGCCCGAGCGCATCGCCGCAGTGGCGGGGGCCAGCACCTGCCAGGGCTCGGGGAGGTCGAGGACGATGCGGTCGAGCCCTGTCTCGTCGATGCCCCGGTAGACATCGCGCAACTCCACCCGGTAGGGGGCGTCCTCGCCGGCCGATGCGGCCACGTTGGACCGGGCCCGGTTGGCGAAGTCCTCACGCAACTCGTAGCCAACGACATCGGCACCGGCACGCAACAGGGCCATCGACAGTGCACCCGACCCGACGCCGGCCTCGAGCACGCGCATGCCGGGTGCGATGTCGGCCTGCACCAGGATGGCGGCCAGGTCCTTGGGGTAGATGACCTGGGCCCCGCGCGGCATCTTGAGCACGACGTCGGACAATGTGGGCCGCACGACCAGGAACCGACGGCCCGTGCTGCCGAACACGGTCGACCCCTCGGTCGCCCCGATCAGGTCGTCGTGGGAGACGATGCCCACGTGGGTGTGGAACTGGGTCCCGGCCCGCAGCGTGATCAGGTACCGGCGTTCCTTGGCATCGAGCAGCAACACCCGTTCGCCATCGATCAGCTTCGACCGGTCGTGCGGGGCGGCTCCCTCGCCCACGCGCCTCAGGTGCCGGTCTTCTTGTCGCGCGGCGGCTGGCTGGTGAGGATCATGCCCTCACCCGGCTGCAGCACCGTCCGGTAGACGACCTCGTCGCGCTTTCTCCGGGACCGGTTGAGGGCCCAGGCCGAGATGCCGAGGACGAACCACACTGGGCTCCCGCCGCGCATCCCCCGCCGGAGACCGTTGGACATGGCGATGCGAAGGAGACGATCCACCGCTCAGAGCCGTCGGATTTCGACGACGGCCGACCGCTTGCGGCCCCGGCGCCGGCCGGCCAGGAAGGCGATGGCGATGACAAGCACGGCGACAGCCGCCCCCACCGTCACGACCTGAGGCCTCGCCGACTGGACTTCGTATCCGACCTCACCGTTCAGCTCGCGAAAGCGTGCTTCGATGTCGTCGCGGGTGATAGGGGCCCCATCGGTGCTCATGCTGTCTCCTTGTCACGTTCCAACGAACGTCGTGCTTGACCCTTTCCGATGGCCACGACGGCAACCGCAGCGACGCCGATGGAGAAGGCGGCGCAGATCACGTAGGGCAGCCACGACAGATTGCCCTGGAAGGTGGTCCCGGTCTCGCCTTGGAGCACGCGGAGCAGGGCGACGGCCAAGATGACGAATCCCGCGGCCAGGGCCACGGCTCCGGCCACGCCGAAGACGATGAACCGGCCCAGGCCCTTCAGGGGCTCGAGCGTCTCTTGCTTGACGTAGTCGATGACCAAGTCGAAGACGTCGGTCCCCTTCGACCGGAGACCGGAGGTCCTCTCGCTGTCAGCGTGGCGTTTCGGCACAGTCCTCCTCGGGTCGGTACGGGTGCACGGGCTTGTACAGGCCGCTCGGCCCCAGGGTCCTTCCCCTATGCCCGTTCAACTATACGCACCCTGCCTGACCAGGTCGGCCATCGACGGATCAGGCCCATCAGGACCGACCTGGCTCTCGCGGCGTCAACAGGTATGTGGAGCTCGACCGCGACAGCAGCCGCCCGGTGCTGTCGGTCACGTCGGCCTCGACGAAGGCCACGCGCGTGCCTCCGGAGACGACCTCGGCTGCGCACTCGAGCGTCTCGCCGACACGGGCCGGCGCCATGAAGCTGGTCTTCATCTCCACGTTGGCCGAGAACACCCGGGTCTGGCGCGCCTTGGCGAACGTCACCGTGGCCGAGCCCATGGCCGAATCGGCAAAGGCGGCCAGGAAGCCACCCTGGACGATCCCGGCCGGGTTGGCGAACCGCTCGTCCGCCAACATCTTCCAGACCGTCCGCCCGGGCTGCGACTTGTCGATGCAGACCATGCCCAGGGTCAGCTCGCAATTGGACGGTACCTGGATCCGGGGGTCGGCCACGGGACGACGCTATCGTTCCCGGCGCCGGCGCAGCCTGCCCAGCCCAGCGTGCGCCGTTCCTCTCGGGCCGGCGACCGGGCTCGACTTCGGGTCGGTGTCACAGCCCGACGCCGGTACGCTCGATCGTGATGCCGTTCGCCAGCGCCCTGTCGGAGCACCCGATCGCCACCGAGGCGACGGGCGAGGTGGCCGGGGCCGTACTCGAGACGCTGGGAGAGCGGCCCGATCTCGTCCTCGTCTGCGTGACCCCGCCCCACAGCGGTGCGCTGGAGGACATCGTCGCCGCTGTCGACGCCGTTCTCCACCCGTTGGCCATGATCGGCTGCGCGGCCGAATCGGTGCTCGGGACGGGTCGGGAGGTCGAGGAGTCGGCGGCCATCAGCCTGTGGGCGGCCCGGCTCGGACCGCTCCTGCCCGTCTCCCTCCATGCCGTCCCGGGCGCAGCCGGCGATCGGGACTTCACCGGCTGGCCGGAGGACATCCCCTTCGAGCCCCAGGCCCTCTTGCTCATCGCCGATCCCTTCACCTTCCCGACCGAGGACTTCCTCGCCTGGATGGGAGGACGCGCCCCCGGGCTCCCGATCGTCGGCGGGAATGCCTCGGCCGCCCGCGGGCCCGGGGGCAACCGCATCGCCTTCGGCGCACGGACGGTCACCAGTGGGGCGGCAGGGGTGCTCATCGGGTCGGGCGTCGACATGACCACCATCGTCTCCCAGGGCTGCCGGCCGTACGGCAGCCCTCTCACCGTGACCCGGGCCGAGGGCAACGTCATCTACGAGCTGGCCGGTCGGCCGACCATGGAGCGGTTGATCGACCAGATCAAGCACGGCCTGTCGGTCGCAGACGTGGCCAACCTCGAGTCGGGCGGCCTCCATCTCGGGCGGGTCATCGACGAGCACCGCTCGGAGTTCGGCCCGGGCGACTTCTTGGTGCGCAACGTGGTCGGTGTCGACCGGACCACCGGTGCCGTGGCCGTCAACGACGAGGTCCCGGTGGGGACGACCGTCCAGTTCCACGTGCGCGATGCGGACACAGCCGACGAGGACCTGCGGGCCCTCCTGGCCGCCCGCCACGGCGACGGCGCGCTGGTGTTCACGTGCAATGGACGGGGCGAGCGTCTGTTCGATCAGCCCGACCACGACGCCGCGGTCGTCTCCGAACTGGTGGGGCCGGTGCCGACGGCCGGCTTCTTCGCCGCCGGAGAATTCGGGCCCATCGGAGGGTCGAACTTCGTCCACGGCTTCACCGCCGCCATTGCCCTGTTCCGGGACCGCTGATCACCGGGCTGCGGTCGCGCCGGACGGTCGGCGCCGACGCCCAACATGAGGGCCGAATGTGACGGCCGAGTGACCTCGGGCCTGCTTCCCACCACTGGTCGAGGCCGATAGGGTGACCAGCAATGACCGGAACCCAGCCCTCCCCACCGGAAGTGCCCCGCGACGCGGCGCTGGAGGAACTCGGCGTCAACGTGATCCGGGGCCTGTCGATGGACGCCCCCCAGCATGCCAACGCCGGCCACCCCGGTACGGCCATGGCCCTCGCCCCACTGGCCCATGTCCTGTTCACGCGGGTCCTCCGCCATGACCCCTCCGATCCCCGCTGGCCCGACCGGGACCGCTTCGTGCTCTCGAACGGTCATGCCTCGATCCTCTTGTACTCCATGCTCTATCTCACCGGGTACGGCCTGACCCTGGACGACCTCCGCGGGTTCCGGCAGTGGGGCTCGAAGACGCCCGGCCACCCCGAGTACCACCGCACCGAGGGGGTTGAAGTGACCACCGGTCCGCTGGGCCAGGGCTTCGCCAACGGCGTGGGCATGGGCATCGCCGAGCGGTTCCTGCGCGCCCGCTACTCCCCCGATGTGTGCGATCACCACACGTTCGTCTTCGCCGGTGACGGCGACCTGGAAGAGGGGATCTCCCATGAGGCCGCCTCGCTGGCCGGGCATCAGGGACTGGGTCGGCTGGTCTACGTCTACGACGACAACCACATCAGTATCGACGGTCCGACAGAGCTCGCCTATACCGACAACGTCGCCGAGCGGTTCGACGCCTACGGCTGGGACGTCGACAACCTGGGCGAGGCGGCCAACGACCTCGACGTGTTGGAGTCGGCCCTGCTTCGGGGCAAGAGCGTCGAGGACAAGCCGACCCTCATCATCCTCCGCAGCCACATCGGCTACCCGTCGCCACACCTCACCGATACGGCCAAGGCCCACGGCTCGCCCCTCGGCGAGGAAGAGGTGCGCCTGACCAAGGAGATCCTCGGTCTCCCCCCCGAGGAGAGCTTCTGGGTGCCCGACGCCGTCCTCGACATGTACCGCACCTGCATCCCGCGAGGCCAGGCCTACCGATCGGTGTGGGAGAAGCGCTTCGCCGACTGGGACGGCAACAAGGAGGCCTGGGAGGTGGGGCTGGAGGGCAAGGCGCTCCCCGGATGGGAGTCGACGCTGCCCACCTTCGATCCCGGCGGCGATCCCATCGCTACCCGGCAGGCCATGCAGGCCTCCCTCAATGCCTCGGCCGCCTTGATCCCGGCGGTGATCCCGGGCAGCGCCGACCTCACCGGGAACACCGGTGTCGCCCTCGAGGGCTCGACGCCCCAGTCGAAAGAGCACCCGGAGGGCAACTCGATCCACTACGGCATCCGTGAGCACGGCATGGGCGGGGTGATGACGGGCATGGCCGCCCACGGCGGCGTGGTCCCGGTGGGCGGTACCTTTTTCGTCTTCAGCGACTACATGCGCGGCGCCGTCCGGGTCGCCGCCCTGTCGGGGGTGCACGTCATCTACTCGTGGACTCACGACTCGATCGGCCTGGGCGAGGACGGGCCGACCCACCAGCCCATCGAGCAGCTGGCCGCAGTCCGGGCCATGCCCGGGCTGCGGGTCATCCGGCCGGCCGACGCCAACGAGACAGCCCAGGCGTGGCGGATCGCCGTGGACTCGAGCGGGCCCACCGCCCTCATCCTCACCCGGCAGAAGATCCCGGTGCTGGCCCAGACGGTGGAGGGAGCGGCAGCGGGCGTTCCCCGCGGCGCCTACGTCCTCCAGCCGGAGGCCGGTGAGGGACCGGCCGATGTCGTCCTGATCGGGACGGGTAGCGAGGTCCACCTCTGCCTGGAGGCGGTTAGCCAACTGGCCGATCGGGGTATCCGGGCGCGCGTGGTCTCATTCCCGTCGTGGGAGTTGTTCGCCCTCCAGGACGAGGCGTACCAAGCCGAGGTGCTCCCGCCCGGGCTGCCTCGGCTGGCGGTCGAGGCAGCCAGTTCGTTCGGCTGGGAACGCTACGCCGACGACTCGGTGAGCATCGACCACTTCGGGGCTTCGGCCGCCGGCGAGCGGAACATGGTCGAGTTCGGCTTCACCTCCGAGAACGTCGCCGCCCGGGCCGAGCGGCTGCTCGGGACGGGGTCCACTGCTTGACCACCGACATGGATGACGACGGCCGGCACCCGGTCCCGGCCCACAGGCGAGCGGCAGGGTTCCGGCCACGGAAAGGACGATCATGACAAGGCTCAACGATCTCTTCGATCAACAGGGTCAGAGTCCCTGGTTGGACAACCTGCGTCGCGACTGGATCCAGGACGGCACCCTCGCCTCGCTGGTGTCCGACGGAATCCGGGGGGTCACCTCCAATCCCACCATCTTCGCCAAGGCGATCGAGGGACAGGACACCTACGACGACCAGTTCCGCTCGCTGATCGGCACAAAGCCGGTGGAGGACGCCTACTGGGACCTGGTGATCGACGACATCGACGCCGCCCTGGCCATCCTCCGTCCCGTGTTCGACGGGTCGGGAGGCACCGACGGCTTCGTTTCGGTCGAGGTGGCACCGTCATTGGCCCGGGACACCGACGGCACCATCGCCTCGGCCCGGGACTTGCACGAGCGGATCGACGAGCCCAACCTCTTCGTCAAGATCCCGGCCACGGCCGAAGGGGTGCCGGCCATCAAGCAGATGATCAGCGAGGGACGGAGCATCAACGTCACCCTGATCTTCAGCCTGGACCGCTACGCCGAGGTCATCGAGGCCTACCAGTCGGGGCTCGAGGCCTATGCCGCCTCGGGCGCCACCGATCTCTCCGCCGTGGCCAGCGTGGCCTCCTTTTTCATCAGCCGGGTCGACACCGAAGTCGACCGGCGCATCGAGGCCGCCGCCCACGGCGACGAGAAGGTGCTGGCCCTGCGGGGGCGGGCCGCCGTGGCCCAGGGACGCCAGGCCTACCGCCTCTTCCGGGAGAAGTTCTCCGGTGCCCGGTGGGAGGCTCTGGCGGCCAAGGGCGCCCGGGTCCAGCGTCCGTTGTGGGCGTCGACCTCGACCAAGAACCCCGACTACCCGGACCTGGCCTACGTGGACACCCTCATCGGGCCGGACACGGTCAACACGATGCCCGACGGTACGATCGCCGACTTCCAGGATCATGGCACCGTGGCCCGCACCGTCGACACCCACCTGGACGAGGCCGACAAGACGGTGGCCGCACTGGCCGACGCAGGCATCGAGATGGCGGCCGTGTCGGCCACGTTGGAGGAGGAGGGGGTCGCCTCGTTCGCCAAGTCCTTCGACGAGCTCATGCAGATCCTGACCGACAAGGCCAACCGTCTGTCGAGTTCCTCGTGACCACGCGCCCGCTGTGACCGAAACACTGTCGCCCGCCGGGTCGACCATCGCCGGGTCCCTCCCCCAGGCCTTCACCAAGGCGCCGCCGGTGGCACTGGTCATCTTCGGGGCATCGGGCGACCTGGCGGCGCGCAAGATCTTCCCCGCCCTGGCCCGGTTGGCCGAGCGCGGCGCGCTCGACAACGGCTTCGTGGTCATCGGCATGGCCCGCACCGATTGGTCGGACGAGGAGTTCCGCGAGCACGTTCTCGGGGCCACGCCCAACGGCGGTGACAAGTGGGGGGCGTACGTCGCCCGCTTCCGCTACATCAGCGGCGAGTACGGCCACCCTGACACCTTCGCCACCCTCAAGACGATGCTCGACGTGGCCGACCGGGAGGACGGCACCGGCGGCAATCGGCTCTATTACCTGGCCACCATCCCTGCCGTCTTCGGGATGGTGGCCGAGGCCCTGGCCGACCACGGCTGCTCCGGTCCGGGCTCGGACGGCACGTTCGCCCGCCTGGTGGTGGAGAAGCCCTTCGGACATGACCTGGCCAGTGCCATCGACCTCGACGAACAGGTGCACGCCGCCTTCGACGAGAGCCAGGTCTTCCGCATCGACCACTACATGGGCAAAGAGACGGTCCAGAACCTCCTGGCCCTCCGCTTCGCCAACGCCATCTTCGAGCCCATCTGGAACCGGCGCTACATCGAGCAGGTCCAGATCACCGTGGCCGAGAGCTTGGGGGTGGAGCACCGGGGCGGCTTCTACGAGACGGCCGGGGCCCTGCGGGACATCGTCCAGAATCACGTCATGCAGGTGCTGGCCCTCACCTTGATGGAGTCCCCCACCAGCACGGATGCCGACCGGATCCGGGACGAGAAGGTGAAGCTCCTGCAGGCCATCGCCATCCCCACGCCCGACGAGGCCATCGACAGGTCGGTCCGCGGCCAGTACGGCGAGGGCAGCGTCGACGGCGAGAAGGCCGTGGCCTACCGGGCCGAGCCCGATGTGGCCCCCGACTCGTGCACCGAGACCTACCTCGCCCTGCGACTCCACGTGGACAACTGGCGTTGGGAGGGAGTACCGATCTACGTGCGGACGGGCAAGCGCCTCCCCGCCCGGGTCACCGAAGTGGCCCTCCAGTTCCACGAGGTCCCTCACCTGCTCTTCGACCGGCGGAGCAGTCGCGACCTCCGGCCCAACGTCCTCATCCTCCGGATCCAGCCGGACGAGGGCATTTCGTTGGAGTTCGGGGCCAAGGTCCCCGGCGAGGCATTCCGGATCCGGTCGGTGGCCATGGACTTCTCCTACGCCGAGACGTTTGCCGGTGACGAGGCGGCCGACGGCTATGAACGGTTGATCCACGACGCCATGGTCGGTGACGCCACGCTGTTCATCCGGTCCGACGAGGTGCAGCAGGCATGGCGGATCGTGGACCCGTACCTGCAGGCTTGGTCGGAGGGCGCCCCCCTGTACTTCTACCCCGCCGGGACGTGGGGGCCGCATATGGCCGACCTCCTGGTCGAGCGGCACGGCGATCACTGGCGCAACCCTCAGCTCGACCTCGACCTGTCCGGCGGACGCCTGACCGATCCGGATGAACCGGCCGAGCCGGCATGAACGGGAGGCTGTGATGTACGGGACGATCGAGGTGGTCGATTCGGTCGCCGACCGCTTTGCCGAGGTGGTCGGCGACGCGCTGGCCCGGGGGACGGCCTCGGAACCGGGGCGCAACGGTGGCTTCTCCTTCTTCCTCTCGGGCGGCCCGACGGCCAAGGAGGCCTACGAGCGCCTGGCCCAGGTGACCGGGCCCGGTGCCTCGGCCGCTGGCCCGGTGACCACACCCGCGGTCGACTGGACCCGGGTCGATGCCTACTGGGGGGACGAGCGCTGCGTCCCTCCCGACGACAAGGACGCCAACCAGCGCCTCTGCCGGGAGGCCCTCCTCGACCCGGTGGGCCCCCTCCGCTCCGTCCACCCCATGTACACGAGCGGTGACCCAGCCGACGCCGCCGCGGCATACCAGAAGGAGCTGGCCGGCCTGGACCGATACGACTTGGTCCACCTGGGCATGGGCCCCGACGGCCACTCAGCCTCCCTCTTCCCCGGTTCGGCCGCCCTGGACGCCCCTGACGACGTCCTCGTCCTTTCCAGCGTCGATCCCAACGACGTCAATCCCCTCGAGCGGATCACCCTGACCCTGCCCGCCATCGCCCGGGCCCGCCTGGTCGTGTTCACTGTGGCCGGCGAGCCCAAGCGAGATGCCTTCGACCGGGTCCGGAAGGGCGAGGACCTTCCGGCCGGGCGCGTCCAGGCGGGCGAGGTGCTGTGGCTGGTGGACCGGGACGCCGCCGGCGAACCAGCCGGCAGGTGACCCCTTCCCACCAGGCACGATGACATCGGTCGGCGCGTGGGGTGCCTCCGATAAGGTGGCGCCGATGCCCGAGACGACCAGCTCAGCGCCCCGACCGCCCTTCGAAGCCGCAGAGCTGTTCGATCGCACCGAGCTGCTCGGCGCCGGGCTCGGCGACCTCCAGGCGGAGGCCAGACGGCGGCGGTCCGGCGCCCACGGGACCCGGGTCACCTTCTCGCCCAAGGTGTTCATCCCCCTCACCATGCTGTGCCGGGATCGCTGTGGCTACTGCACCTTCGCCAAGGCTCCCGCCCGGCTCGAGTCCCCCTATCTGGCACTCGACGACGTTCTGGCCATCGCCCGGGCCGGCCGCGACGCCGGTTGCCACGAGGCGCTGTTCACGCTGGGTGAGGCGCCCGAGGACCGGTACCCGGCCGCCCGGGCCTGGCTGGCCGAGCACGGCTACACGTCGACGGTGGACTACCTGACCCAGGCGTGCCGGCTGGTGGTCGAAGAGACCGGGCTGTTGCCCCACGCCAACGCCGGCGCCCTCGACGGCGCCGAGCTCACCGCCCTGCGGGCGGTCTCGGCCAGCCAGGGAATGATGATCGAGTCCGTCAATCCGGACCTGGCCGCCCACCGCTCGGCTCCGGACAAGACGCCCGAGCGAAGGCTGGCCACGCTGGAAGCAGCCGGCATCGCCGCCATCCCCTTCACCACCGGCCTCCTGGTCGGGATCGGCGAGAGCCGCGGGGACCGCTTGGCCACGCTCGCCGCCATTGCCGACAGCCACACCCGTCACGGTCATGTGCAAGAGGTGATCGTCCAGAACTTCCTGCCCAAGCCAGGGACGTCGATGCACGCGGCGCCCCCCTGCCCCACCGACGAGTTCCTCTGGACCATCGCCGCCGCCCGGCTGGTACTGCCTGACGACATCCATCTCCAAGCCCCCCCGAACCTGTCCGACGAGCTCGGCCCGCTGCTCGACTCGGGGATCGACGACTGGGGCGGCGTCTCGCCCGTCACCGCCGACCACGTCAACCCCGAACGGGCCTGGCCTGCGTTGGAGATCCTCCGGGCCGCCACCGAGGCGGCCGGCCATACCCTTGCCCCCCGCCTCACCCTCTACCCCGAGTTCGCCGTCGATGCCGAGCGTTGGCTGGCCGAACCGATGCGGTTCCCGGTGCTCGACGCGTCCGATGCCGAGGGTCTGGGCCGCGACCATCCCTGGTGCTCGGGGGGCGAGTTCCCACCGCCGCAGCTGTTGTCGGTGCCCGGCGCCGTTCGCTCCCCCGCCCCGCCGGTGCCTGGCGCCGTCGCCGGCTCCCCGCCGGTGGTCACCACGCCCACCTCCGGCGGAGCGGTGGGTGACGTGCTGGCCGGCGTGGCCCTGGGCCAGGAGGTCGGCGAGGACGAGATCGTGACCCTGTTCGCCGCCAGGGGGCCCGAGGTACGGGCCGTCGCTGCCGTGGCCGACTCCCTGCGCCGGGAAATCGTGGGCGACGAGGTCACCTTCGTGGCCAACCGCAACATCAACTACACCAACGTGTGCACGTTCAAGTGCCGGTTCTGCGCCTTCTCCAAGGGCCCGCTCTCGCTCAACCTGCGGGGCAAGCCCTACCTGTTGGAGCTGGGCGACATCACCGAGCGGGTGGCCGAGGCCGAGCAGCGCGGTGCGACGGAGGTGTGCCTGCAAGGCGGCATCCACCCCAACTTCGACGGCGACTACTACCTCGAGGTGATCCGCGCCGTACGGGAGGCCTCGGACACGATCCACATTCACGGGTTCACCGCGCTGGAGGTGACCGAGGGGGCGCGGCGCTCCGAGGTCTCACTAGCCGAATACCTCACCGTGCTGCAGGACGCCGGGCTGAAGACCCTTCCCGGGACGGCCGCCGAGATCCTGGACGACGAGGTACGCGCCGTCTTGTGCCCGGACAAGATCAACACCGAGGAATGGCTGTACGCCCACCGGACAGCGCATAGCGTCGGGCTCCGGTCCAACGTGACCATCATGTTCGGGGCCGTGGAGCACCCCCGCTCGTGGGCGCGCCACCTGACGCGTACCCGGGCCCTCCAGCGGGAGACGTGGGGCTTCACCGAGTTCGTGCCCCTGCCCTTCGTCCACATGGCCACTCCGATCTACCTGCAGAAGCGGTCCCGGCGCGGGCCGACGTTCCGCGAGACCCTGCTCATGCACGCGGTGGGCCGGATCGCCTACCGGGGCTCGATCGACAATATCCAGGTCAGCTGGGTGAAGATGGGGGTCGAGGGGGTCCGGCAACTGCTCGGGGCCGGCGTCAACGACCTGGGCGGCACGCTCATGGACGAGAACATCTCCCGGGCCGCCGGGGCCAGCCACGGGCAGATGATGGACGTCGACGGCTTCCGGGGCCTGCTCGAGCCGCTCGGGCGCGAGCTGGTGCAGCGCACCACCCTCTACGGCCGGGTTCCCCATCCCCCCGGGGACCGAGGGTGGAGCACGGGCGTCGCTCGACCCATCACCGCCTCCCGGTGAGGTGACCGTCTCCGTGTCGCCCGGCGCAGGTGCCGGCCCACCGGACGGGGACGCCTTCGAACGCCTGGCCGAGGAGCTGTGCGCCGGGGCGGAGACCAGGGCCCAGCGCAACCTCTACCGGTCGATGCTCTCCACCGTCAGGGAGCTGGCCCACGAGAACACCGATGTCATCGACCTCAAGATCGCCGATGCCGCCCTGGCCGAGATGTCCGAGGCCTTCCGGGTCTTCCGGCCCTACCGAGCAATCAAGAAGATGACCGTGTTCGGTTCGGCCCGAACCGCTCCCGACGACCCGGCCTACGCCCATACCCGGGAGCTGGCGCGGTCGATGGCCGAGGCGGACTGGATGGTGGTCACCGGGGCGGGCCCGGGCATCATGGCCGCGGGGATGGAGGGGGCGGGAACGGAGCGCTCGATCGGGGTGAACATCCGGCTCCCCTTCGAGGGAGGGGCGAACACCTTCATCGCCCAGGACCCCAAGCTGGTCGAGATGCGCTACTTCTTCACTCGGAAGCTCATGTTGATCAAGGAGTCGGATGGCTACGCCGTACTCCCGGGTGGCTTCGGCACCCTGGACGAGGCCTTCGAGCTCCTGACCCTGTTGCAGACGGGCAAAGCCGCCCCAGCCCCGGTCGTGCTGCTCGACGTCCCCGGCGGCAACTACTGGACGGAGTGGGACCAATTCGTGGAGCGGGCCGTGGAGACCCGGGGTCTCATCTCCGGGGCGGACCGCTCGCTGTTCACGATCACCGACGACATCGGCGTGGCCACCGAGGAGCTGACCGGCTTCTACCGGAACTACCAGTCGTCCCGATGGGTCGGTGACCTCCTGGTCCTACGCATGCTGGTCCCCCCCGGCTCATCCGAGCTGGCCGAGATCAACCGCGGTTTCAGCGACGTGCTGGCCGGAGGGGTCATCCGCTACACGAAGCCCCTTCCCCCCGAGCGAGCCGGGAACGACCATCTGGACCAGCCCCGGCTGGCCCTGCGCTTCGACAAGTTCCACTACGGCCGGCTCCGCCAGCTGATCGACGCCCTCAACCAGTGCACCGGAGACAAGGTGTGAACGGCCGACAGCGCCAACTGGGCGTGGAGTGGCTGGGGACGTGCGACCCGGTGGTGGCCGACCTCATCGAGCGCCACGGCCTGCCGCCCCTTCGCCCACGCGTCCCCTCCCCCCGCCGGTTCGACGCCCTGGCCCGCTCCATCCTCTACCAACAGCTGGGCGGCAAGGCGGCTGCTGCCATCCATGCCCGGTTCGCGGCCGCGTTGGGCGGGACGGCCACGGCCGAGTCGGTCCTGGCCGCGCCGCCGGGCCTCTTGACCTCCTGCGGGCTGAGCCGGGCCAAGGCCGCGGCCATTTGCGACCTGGCCGAGCACGTCGTCGATGGCCGGGTGAACCTGGACCGGATCGGGCGGTTGCCCGACGAAGTGGTCATCGAACAGTTGGTCCAGGTGCGGGGAATCGGCCGCTGGACGGCCGAGATGTTCCTGCTCGGCACCCTCGGGCGCCTCGACGTCTGGCCCACGGGCGACTTCGGCGTGCGCGTCGGCTTCGCCTTCGCCTGGAAGTTGCCCGACGTCCTGTCGCCGCAGGACCTGGAGGCGCTGGGAGATCCGTTCCGGCCCTATCGGAGCCTGGTGGCGTGGTACTGCTGGCGGGCGGCCGACGATCGAGCCCTGGTCCCCGCTCCGCCCCTGGTCGTGCAAACGTGATCGAAGGGAGATCCCTGTGAAGGATCAGGATATCCGGCTCGTGTTGGCCGACGTCGACGGAAGCCTGGTGACGCAGGCCAAGGAGCTCACCGAGCGCGCCATCGCCGCCGTCCATCGCCTGCACGACGCCGACGTCCTCTTCGCCGTGACCAGTGGGCGCCCGCCTCGCGGCATGTCCATGCTCATCGAACCCCTCCGCCTGTCCACACCGGTATCGGCGTTCAACGGCGGCGTGATCGTCAACCCGGACCTGTCGGTCATCGAACAGAAGGTGATCGACCCCGCGGTGGTAAAGCCGATGCTCGACCTGTTGGCCTCGTTCCGGCTCGACGCCTGGATCTACCGGGGGGCGGACTGGTACGTGCAGAACCCCGAGGGCCCCCATGTCGACCGGGAGGCGAAGACGGTGGAGTTCTCCCCCACGGTCGTCGACAGCTACGAGCACCTCACCACCGACGTGGCCAAGATCGTCGGGGTGAGCGACGACCCCGACGCCGTGACCGGCGGTCAGGCCGCGGCCCGGGAACAGTTCGGGGACAGGGTCTCGGCGGCGGGGTCCCAGCCCTATTACCTGGACATCACCCATCCCCAGGCCAACAAGGGCACTGTGGTGACGTTCCTGGCCGGGCGGTTCGGCATCACCACCGACCAGATCGCCACCATCGGGGACATGCCGAACGACATGCTCATGTTCGCCGACTCGGGTTTGAGCATCGCCATGGGCAACGCATCCAGCGAGGTGCAGGCATCGGCCGACCGGGTGACGACGTCAAACGAGGAAGAAGGATTTGCCGGTGCCGTCGAGCGGTTCGTTCTCGGGGACGACGACAACCCGGGCTGAGCCAGGCTGAGCGGCGGAGACCTCCTCGCCGAGGACCCGGCACCGACGGCGATCCGGTGCCGTCGGGCCAGTGGCGGTCAGGGGCCGTCCTCGAAGGCGAACCCGGATGCGGACCCGCCGGCACCACCGCTGCCGGCCAGCAGCATGGCCGCCTTGTCCACGGCGCGTCGGGCCCGGGTGATCCGCTTCTCCTCGGCCACCAGGTCCGGGTCGGGCTCACCTTTGGCCCGGACCGAGTCCGAGGCCTGCCGCAGTCGGTCGATGGCCAGGTCGGCCAGCGAATCGGAGATGGCCGACAACCGCTCGGACAACTCGGACAACTCCTCGCTCACCTGACCGGTCACCTCGTGGACGGGGCCACGACCTCGACCACCTCGAGGTCGCCATCGGCGTGTTGTTTGCGGATGACCTTCTTGTCGAACTTGCCCACACTGGTCTTGGGAATCTCGCTGATGAAGGTCCACTGGTCGGGCAACCACCACCGCGGCACGCGCGTGCTCAGGAAGTCGACCAGGTCCGCCGGTGCCGGGCTGCGACCCGGCTTCGGCACCACGGCGACGAGCGGCCGCTCCGACCACTTGGGGTCGGGGATGGCGATGACGGCGGCCTCGAACACGTCGCTGTGCGCCATGACCGCGTTTTCGAGCTCGACCGAGGAGATCCACTCGCCACCGGACTTGATGACGTCCTTCGTGCGGTCCGAGATGGTCATGTAGCCCTGTCCGTCCAATGTGCCCACGTCACCGGTCCGGAGCCATCCGTCGTGGAACTTCGCCGGGTCCTCGTCCTTGTAGTAGGAGCCGGTGATCCACGGCCCACGGATCTCGAACTCGCCGATGCTGTGGCCTTCGTTCGGCAGCACCGTGCCGTCCTCGGCCACCACGCGCACGTCGCAACCGGCGACGACGCGGCCGGCCTTGACCTTGTAGTACATGTCGTCGTGCCCGCCCTGTTTGCGCGCGGGAGGCAGCGCCAGGGCGGCCAGCGGGCTGGTCTCGGTCATGCCCCACCCCTGGACGATCGTCACGCCGAAGCGCTGCTCGAACGCCTCGATGAGTGACTGCGGGACGGCTGCGCCGCCGGCCGTGATGCCCCGCATCGTCGAGAAGTCGATCGGCGTGTCGAGCGCGAGGAGCCCGTTCCAGATCGTCGGCACGCCGCAGGCGTAGGTCGGACGGTGCTCGTTGATCACGTTGGCCAGCTGTTCCCCCATGAGGAACATCTGCGGCATGACCATGTCGGCGCCGGCCAGCCAGGCGCCGTACGGCGTCCCCCAGGCGTTGGCGTGGAACATCGGCACGATGATGAGGACGCGGTCCTTCTCGGTGACCCCGATGGACGAGGCCGACTGCAACGCCATGGTGTGCAGCCAGGTCGAGCGGTGGGAGTACACGACGCCCTTGGGGCTGCCGGTGGTGCCGCTCGTGTAACACATCGCTGCGGCCGATCGCTCGTCGAGCGTCGGCCAGTCGAAACCGGGCTCCTCGGCGGTGACGATGCGCTCGTAGGACAGGGTCTCGCCGAGCGGGGAGGTGTCGCCCTCCCCCGCCACGATGATCGTCTCGACTGTCTTGAGGTCGTCCTTGATGGCAGCCAACAGAGGGATCACCGAGGCGTCGACGATGATGACCTTGTCCTCGGCGTGGTTGATGACGTAGGCCAGCTGGTCGGCCGGCAGACGGATGTTCAGCGTGTGGAGCACGGCCCCCATGCACGGGATGGCCAGGTAGGCCTCGAGGTGGCCCTGGTTGTTCCAGCAGAAGGTGCCGACGCGGTCACCCGCCTCGACCCCGAGCCGCGTGAGGGCGGCCGCCAATCTCTCGGCTCGCTCGGCCACCTCGTTGAACGTCGCCGAGCGGTACCCGCCCGCCTCGACGGTGATCACGGTGCTGTCGCCGTGCTCCAGCTGGCCGTGCCGGAGGATGTCGGCGATCAGGAGCGGGGCGTCCTGCATGGTGCTTTTCATACGCCCAAGTATGGCGACCGCGTCCTGCCCGCGCTCACGGGGGGCGTTGCCGGGCCGTGCCCGTCCGCCGCCCTGGGCACGGCCAGGGGCCCCCACCGAAAGGGCCGGCAG
>DATDHU010000023.1:0-31110 GCA_036521415.1 Acidimicrobiales bacterium | reverse complement strand
GAAGGCCCGGAGGTCGACCAGCACCTGATGGTTCTCCGTCCCACCCGACACCAGACGGAACCCGGCATCGATCAGCGAGTCGCCCAAGGCAGCGGCGTTGGTCACGACGTGCCGGGCATAGGCGGCGAACTCCGGGCGAGCCGCTTCGGCAAAGGCCACCGCCTTGGCCGCGATCACATGCTCCAGCGGGCCCCCCTGAAGTCCGGGAAACACGGCGCTGTCGATGGCCTTGGCGTGTTCCGCACTGGTGAGGATCGCACCGCCACGAGGGCCCCGCAGCGTCTTGTGAGTGGTCAAGGTCACCACGTCGGCCACCCCCACCGGTGAGGGATGCACCTTTCCGGCTATGAGCCCGGCCGGATGGGCTGCGTCGAACATGAACAGCGCGCCGACGGAATCAGCGATCTCGCGGAACGGGAGCGGATCGATGATCCGGGAGTACGCAGTCGACCCGGCCACGATCAGCTTGGGGCGCTCCCGTCGGGCGACGTCGGCCACCTGGTCGAAGTCGATGATCTCGCCCGGCTTGTCCGGATCCGAGCTGGCCGACGAGACACCGTACGAGACGAAGCGCCAAATCTTGGAGGTGATGCTGGCCGGGGACCCATGGGTGAGATGGCCCCCGTGGTCGAGGCGCATGGCCAGGATCGTGTCGCCCGGCTGGAGGAGCGCCTGGTAGACAGCCAGGTTGGCATTGGCCCCGGCGTGGGGTTGCACATTGGCGTGCTCGGCCCCGAAGAGGTCGGTGGCCCGGTCCCGGGCCAGGCTCTCCACCTCGTCGATGATCTGATTCCCCCCGTAGTAGCGCCGACCCGGATAGCCCTCGGCGTACTTGTTGGTCAGGACCGAACCTGACGCGGCCAACACGGCCGGGGAGGTGAAATTCTCCGACGCGATCAGCTGGAGCGTCGTCGACTGGCGTTCCATCTCCTCGTCGAGGAGACGGGACACCTCGGGATCGGCACCGAGCCACGCGTCGAACGGCGTTGGGGCATAGATGGGGCTCATGGGGTCGGCGTTACCTTTCTATGGGGCGGTCGGCAGGGCCGGCGTGCGGCTGAGTGGCTCGGCCGTGCCGGCCTCGTAGGCGGAGATCTCGTCGATCCGGCGCTGGTGGCGCCCGCCGGCATAGGCGGTGTGCAGGAACGTGTCCAAGGCCCCGGTGGCCACCAGCGTTCCCGTGGTACGGCCCCCGAGACAGATCACATTTGCGTCGTTGTGCTCCCGGGCCAGGCCGGCAGTGGTCACGTCGTGGACCAGGGCGGCTCGGATCCCGCGGACCTTGTTGGCGGCCATGCTGATGCCGATCCCGGTGCCACAGATGCACAGGCCCAGATCGACCCGGCCACCCGCCACTGCCTCGCCGACTGCCTGGCCGAATTCCGGGTAGTCGACCGAGACATCGGGCGAGTTGGTGCCCAGGTCAACGACCTCATGGCCCCCGTCTGCAAGATGTTCGGCCAGCCGTGCCTTCAGGTCGTAGCCGGCATGGTCCGAGCCAACTGCGATGCGCATATGCCCAGTCTACCGAGGGGTACCGCGGCCGCTGGGTCTGCTCTGGCGGTCCGGTTTAGGCGCCGAGCGCGCAGAGAGTGACCGGGCGACAGCGGGAGCGCCCCGTCCCGCTACGCTCGGGCGTCCATGTCATCCGTCGATCCCCATACACCGGTCATCGTGGGGGTGGGCCAGGTCACCAACCGTCGCGACGCCGACCCGGATGCCGATCTCGTCGGCCGCCCCGAACCGACAGAGCTCATGGTCTCCGCCGTCCGATCCGCAGTCGAGGACTGCGACGGCAGCGGCGCGGGGGCGAGCGCGCCGGCTGGATGTGCGCTCCTCAAGCGGACGGACTCCATCCGGGCAATCCCCCCTTTCAGCTGGGATTACCGGAACCCGGCCGGGCTGGTGGCCGAACGGCTGTCCATCGCGCCCAGAGAACTGGCCCTGGCCACGGTGGGCGGGAACAACCCGCAGCTGGCGGTGAACCAGACCGCCCTGGCTATCGGCCGCGGCGAGCTCGATGTCGCGGTGATCGTGGGTGCCGACTGTGGTTACACGGCAACGGCGGCACACAGGCACCCCGGCCGTCCCGTCCTCGGCTGGACGGTCGAGGCAGTGGGCGGCGACCAACCGTTGACGCTCGGCACCGCCCGCCGGGGCACGACCGACGCCGAAGAAGCCAGCGGCATCGACGTGCCCATCCACGTGTTCCCCCTGTTCGAGAACGCACTGCGGGCCGTTGCCGGACGTTCGCTCCGCGAGCACGACGAGCGCATGGGTGAGCTGTGGGCTCGGTTCTCCCAAGTGGCGGCCGGGCACCCGAACGCGTGGATCACTGAGCCGTGCACCCCCGAGGACATCGTCACGGTCAGCGAGGACAACCGGATGATCTCCTTCCCGTATCCCAAGTTGCTCACAGGGAACATGCAGGTCGACCAAGGAGCAGCGCTGATCCTCTGCTCGGCCGCCGCAGCCGAGGCGGCGGACGTGCCCCGCGACCGGTGGGTATTCCCCCTCGCCGGCGCGGACGCAAACGACCACTGGTTCCTCTCCCATCGAGCCGACTTCCATTCCTCGCCCGCCGTGCGCCTCGGTGCCCGGGCGGCCATGGCGCAGGCGGGCACGGACATAGACGGCATCGCTCACCTCGACCTCTACTCGTACTTCCCCTCGGCCGTACAGGTGGTCGCCGATGAGCTCGGCGTGGCCGTCGAAGAGGAGCGGCCCCTGACGCTCACCGGTGGGCTCACCTTCTTCGGGACGCCGGGCAACGACTACGGGACCCACGCCATCGCCACCATGGTCGGAGCACTCCGGAAGGACCCCGGCTCTCTGGGCATGGTCACCAATCTGGGGTTGAACATGACCAAGCACTCGCTCGGGATCTACGGGACCGAGCCGCCCGGGTCTAGCGGGCCCGCTCCCGCGGGCATCCCGGAGAACACCGACGTGCAGGAGGCCTCGGGGTTCTGCTGGGTGGATCCCCAAGCGGCGGTGGACGCCCTGCCCCAGTGCTCGCCCGATGCCGATGCCGCCGGCGAGGTCACGGTGGAGACCTACACGGTCACCTACGACCGCGATGGAGCTCCCGAGCGCGCCATCGTCGCTTGTCTGACGCCCGAGGGGCGTCGTGCCTGGGCCAACGTCACCGATTCCGACCAGCTGGCCGTGCTGGTGACCGAGGAGGGATGCGGGCGGCTGGGCAAGCTCCGCAGCGACGGCCAGGTCGACTTGCGCTGATCCCGGTCAGATCCCCGCGAACGAGTCGACCTGGGCTGACCACCGTCAGACCCCACCTGGGGTCGCCCTGGACAAGGCGTCGACGACCCGGGACGGCAGCAGCCCGTTGAGGGCCCAGCCGATCCGAGCTTCGAGACCTACCGCCACCACCGGTCGGTTCCGGGCCACGGCGCCCACGATCGCTTCAGCCACCAGCTTCGGTGGGTGACCCTTGGCGAAGGCCAGCTTCACGCTGGCAACCGTTTCTGGCGAGGCACGGTCGCCCTTGAACCGGGTTCGCTCGATGATCGGTGTGGCGATCACCCCAGGGCAGATGGCCGACACGCCGACCCCCATCGGACCCCAATCGGCCCGCAGGCACCGGGACAGGGCGAGCACGGCGGCCTTGGTGGTGACGTAGCCGGGCTCGGTGGCGCGAGGGATGTAGGCCAGCCCGGACGAGAGGTTGACCACGTGCCCTCGGCCCCGTACCACCATGGCCGGCCCGAAGGCCTGGCACCCGTGGACCACGCCCATGAGGTTGATCCCGAGGATCCAGCCCCAGTCCTCGGGTGACATGGCCAGGAATCGACCGGACATACCCACGCCGGCGTTGTTGACCAGCACGTCGAGGGGGCCATGCTCCCCCACCACCCTGGCGGCCATCGCCGTCATGGCCTCACGGTCGGCGACGTCGACCACGTAGGCCCGGCCCGACGGGCCTCCCGCGCCGGCGATGTCCGGGGGACCGCACGAGCGCGCCGTTTCTTCCGCGCCGTCGGCGTCGATGTCGGCGCACAGCACCGAGGCACCCCGGTCGGCGAAGGCACGTGCGGTGGCTCGACCGATGCCGCTGCCCGCACCGGTCACCAGCACCGTCGCCCCCCGAAGGTCGATCCGAGGCGGCCTCACCGGTGTGATCCGGTCGAGCGGGTCGAGCCGGTCGAGCCGGCGCTGGTGCCGGCCAACGAGTCCAGCCCCGGCCCGATGAGGGTGACCATCAGCTCTGCCAGTTCGTGGGCGCTGATCGACTGGTGGTCGTTCCACCAGCCGGCCAGGGCTTCAAAGGCGCCGTTGATGGCGTTGGCCAACGCGTCGGCAGTCACCGCGTCGGACCCGCTACGCCCGGAGAATTCGGAATGGCCTGGCGCGGGCCCTTTCTGGAAGAGAAGGCCGGCTACCAGCCTCGCCTGATGCCTCCGAATGTTGGCCATCTCGGTCGTCGACGGCGCGCTCCCCGATGCGAGCAGGCCGCGCCATGCCGGCCGGTGCTCGTCCACGAAGAGGAAGAAGGCCAGCGCACCCGCCCTCAGCCGATCGGGCCCGGGTGCACTGTCGACGGCGGCGGCTACCTGGGCGGCCAGCTGGTCGGCACTGCGGGCCAGGCACAGCTCGAAGAGGTCGTCTTTCGACCCGACCACGTCGTAGACCACTGGTTTCGACACCCCGGCCAACCGGGCCACGTCGTCCATCGAGGTTCCCTGGTAGCCGAATTGGCCGAACAGGTCCTCGGCGATCTGTGCGATCTGGGGTATGCGGACCTCCCTGGGCACACGTCGCCTGGTTGGCTGGACTTCCTGGTCAGAGCGGTGCGCTTCCTGGTCAGAGCGGTGCGCCGGTTTCACGTTTGCGATGCTACTACAAGTAGGTTACTACTAGTAACCATGGACAGGCCAAGCATGCTGCAGACCGATGCTGTGAGGGTGCGCCCGTCCGACTCCCGGTCCGACCATCACCGCGTGGCCATCCTCGGTGCCGGGCTCGCCGGAATCGGCATGGCCATCAACCTCCGCCACAAGGGCATCGAGGACTTCGTGATCTTGGAGCGGGAAGACGATCTCGGGGGCACCTGGTACGTCAACACCTATCCGGGCTGTCAGTGCGACGTACCCTCGGTCCTCTATTCGTTCTCGTTCGCCCCCAATTCCAATTGGACTCGGTCATTCCCGCCCCAACCCGAGATCGAGGAGTACATCCGCGCCTGTGCCAGCAGGTTCGACGTGAAGCGGTTCATCCGTTTCGGCCACGACGTGTCCACCCTCCGGTGGGACGAAGACGACCACCAATGGCAGATCGACACAGGCCGGGGCCGGCTCACCGCCGACGTGGTCGTGCTGGGCACCGGGCCCCTGAGCGAGCCATCGCTGCCGGACATCCCGGGCATCGACGCATTCGAGGGAACCGTCTTCCACTCAGCCGAGTGGCGTCACGATCACGACCTCACCGGCAGACGGGTGGCGGCCATCGGGACAGGTGCATCGTCGGTCCAGTTCGTGCCCCACATCCAGCCGGAGGTCGAGCACCTGGATGTGTTCCAACGGACTGCGCCGTGGATCGTCCCTCGTCCCGATCGGCCCTTCTCTCGGTGGGAGCGCCTCGTCTACCGGAGGTTCCCCCTAGTCCAGCGGGCCCTCCGCTCCTTCATCTACTGGGCCCGTGAGCTCATGGTGCTGGGGATGGTCAAGGACCCCCGGTTGGCCAAGCCGGGCGAGCGGATCGCGGCGAAGCATCTCGCCCGACAAGTCAGCGACCCCGAACTCCGCAGCAAGTTGACGCCCTCGTTCGGGTTCGGGTGCAAGCGCATCCTCTTGTCGGGCGACTACTACCCAGCGCTGACCCGGCCCAACGTCGAGCTCGTGACCGAGCCCATCGAGGAGGTGCGCGCCGGCTCGATCGTCACTGCCGACGGCGCCGACCATGCAGTAGACACCATCATTCTCGGCACCGGGTTCCAGGCCGCGGAGCCCCCTGTGGCCAGGATGATCTTCGGTCGTGACGGGCGGACGATGAGGGAGCACTGGAGCGAAGGTGCCGAGGCCTACCTCGGGACCTCTGTCCCCGGCTTTCCCAACCTGTTCATGATCACCGGCCCCAACACCGGGTTGGGGCACACGTCGATGATCTTCATGATGGAGTCGCAGTTCAACTACATCGTGGACGCACTCGAGCAGATGAAGACGGGCGGCCTCTCGAGCGTGGACGTCAGGAGTGACGTCGTGTCCGAGTACAACCAGCGATTGCAGTCGAAGCTCGAGCGCTCGGTCTGGAACTCCGGGTGTTCCAGCTGGTACTTGGACTCCCACGGCCACAACACGACCATGTGGCCCGATTTCACCTGGCGCTTCCGCCTCCTCACCCGACAGTTCGACCTCACCCGGTACGTCACCACCACCGGGTGAGGGGCTGCCCGGGGCGCTACATGGATGCGGAAGGCGGTCGGGCTCTCTGAGCCGTGGATGGCGCCGATTAACCTGGGTGGCCGTGAGCGACACTTCTGCCACCCAGCTGACGCGTGAGACCTACGAACGGCTCCAGGCCGAGCTCGAGGACCTGACCACCCGGGGACGGGTGGAGATCGCCGCGTCCATCGAGTCCGCCCGGGCCCTCGGCGACCTGTCGGAGAACGGCGACTACCACGCGGCCAAGGACTCACAAGGCAAGATGGAGTCGCGGATCCGTCAGCTCCAGGCCCTGCTCAAGGACGCACAGGTGGTGGACAATGACTTGGTGACGCCCGACGGGACGGTTGGGCCGGGCGCAGTCGTCACCCTTCGCTACGAGGGGGACGACGAGGATGACACCCAGGACTTCTTCGTCGGGTCGATCGAAGAGCGTCAGGGCGATCTCACCGTGGTGTCGCCGGGCTCGCCCCTCGGCCAGGCCCTGCTCGGGCGAGAAGCCTCCGACGTCGTCGAGTATGCCGCCCCGGGCGGCAAGCTGAAGGTCGAAATCGTGAAAGTAGGGAACTGATCAGATGGCCGAAACGCCCCGAACCCTGTCCGAGAAGGTCTGGGACGCTCACGTGGTCCACGTCGGCCACGACGAGCCGGACATCCTCTTCGTCGACATGCACCTCGTCCACGAGGTGACCTCCCCGCAGGCATTCGACGGGCTCCGCCTGGCTGGTCGGTCCGTCCATCGCCCCGACCTCACCATCGCCACCGCTGACCACAACGTGCCGACCATCGACATCGACAAGCCAGTGTCCGATCCCATCTCGGCCAAGCAGCTCGAGGTGTTGGCGGCCAACTGCACCGAGTTCGGTATCACCTGCTACCCGATGGGGGACGCCAATCAGGGCATCGTCCACATCATCGGTCCCGAGCAGGGACTGACCCAGCCGGGCATGACCATCGTGTGCGGCGACAGCCACACGTCGACCCACGGGGCGTTCGGGGCCCTCGCCTTCGGCATCGGCACCAGCGAGGTCGAGCACGTCCTGGCCACCCAGACGCTCCCCCAGCAACGACCGATGACCATGGCCGTGACCATCGACGGCGAGCTCCCCGCCGGGGTCACCGCCAAGGACGTCGTGCTGTCCGTCATCGGCCGAATCGGCACTGGAGGCGGGATGGGGCACATCATTGAGTACCGGGGCTCGGCAATCCGGGGCCTCTCGATGGAGGGGCGGATGACCGTCTGCAACATGTCCATCGAGGCCGGGGCCCGCGCCGGGATGATCGCACCGGACGAGACCACCTTGGCCTACATCGAGGGGCGCGACCATGCCCCCAAGGGGTCCGCCTGGGACGAGGCAGTCGAGGCCTGGCACCGACTGCCGACCGACGACGGAGCCACGTTCGACAAGGAAGTAGCCATCGACGCCACGGCCCTGTTTCCGCACGTCACCTGGGGGACGAACCCGGCCCAGGTGGCCCGCATCGACGCCGCCGTTCCCGATCCGGACTCGTTCGACAGCCCGGGCGAGCGCGAGGCGGCGGCCCGCGCCCTCGAGTACATGGGACTGGTGGCCGGCACGCCATTGCACGATATCCCGGTCGACACCGTGTTCATCGGGTCGTGTACCAACGGGCGGATCGAGGACCTGCGGTCGGCGGCCGGCGTGCTGCGAGGCCGGCAGGTCCACCCCGGGATGCGCGCGTTGGTGGTACCGGGGTCGCACCGGGTCAAGGCCCAGGCCGAGTCCGAGGGTTTGGACACGGTATTCACGGCGGCCGGGTTCGATTGGAGGGAACCGGGCTGCTCGATGTGCCTGGCTATGAACCCCGACAAGCTCGCTCCCGGCGAGCGGGCCGCCTCCACCTCCAACCGGAACTTCGAGGGCCGCCAGGGCCGGGGTGGCCGTACCCACCTGGTCTCTCCCGCCGTCGCCGCCGCCACTTCGGTGGCCGGCCACTTCGCCACCCCCGAGGAGCTCAACTGATGGAAGCCGTCCAAGTGGTCACCGGTCGGGCCGTGCCCCTGGACCGGTCCGACGTCGACACCGACCAGATCATCCCCTCGGACTGGCTGAAGCGGGTGGAGCGGACCGGGTTCGGCGCCGGCCTGTTCGGCGAATGGCGGGACGACCGCGACTTCGTCCTGAACAAGGAGGAGTTCGCCGGGGCCACCATTCTCGTGGCCGGTACTAATTTCGGGACCGGGTCCTCCCGGGAACACGCAGTCTGGGCACTCCAGGACTATGGCTTTCGAGCTGTGGTCTCGCCCCGCTTCGCCGACATCTTCCGCAACAACTGCACCAAGTCGGGTCTCGTCCCCGTCCAGGTCTCCGCCGAGGTCGGGCGAGCGTTGCTCGATGCTGTTGCCGCCGACCCGTCGCTGGAGATCACGGTGGACGTCAAGCGGTGCACGCTCGACGCACCTGCTGCCGGCATCGAGACCACGTTCCCCTTGGACGACTTCACCCGGGAGCGGTTGGTCAACGGCTGGGACGACATCGGGCTGACGTTGCGCTACCTCGATGAGATCGACACCTACGAGGCGCATCGAGCTTCCTGGCTTCCCATCACCCGCTGAGGGGTTTCGTCAGGGACGGTCGTTCGGGGCCGGCTTCGTCGCTGGAGCGGTCTCGGTTCTCGCTCGGTCGGTCGGAAAGTCAGCCCGCACCCTCGGTAGGGTGGTGAGCATGGTGAAACGATTCCTTCTACTCCTACTCGCCGCAGGGTTGGCGGCCGTGGTGGTCTCCAAAATGATCGGGGACCGAAAGAGGGACGCAACCGGTCTCATCCCAGGCATCGGCGGCGACACATGGCCACCAGTTCCGTCGGCGCCAACGTCTGTGATCTGACCAGTCCGACGGCAACCTACTTGGGCGTTTGCCGTACCCCCGGTCGGACAGGATCTCAGTCGAGTGCCTTGTCGGTTGGCCACTGTCAGTGACCACTGGCTGGCCTGTGAGCCCCCAGTCGTCGCCGGCCCGTCGAGGGAGCAGACGCCGGCAGAGAGAGTCTTGGTTTTGGTTCTGCCCGCCTCTCGGCGAAAAGGTGGCACAGCGACGAGTCCATTTCGCCCAAAGGCGGGCAAAGTCATGACACCGCAGAGGGCCGGGCCGACAAGATGCCGACCTTGCATGAGCCAAATCGCACGCGACGGTTGGCCCTGCTCACCGTAGATCATCACGGACAGTGAGTAAGCCGACATAAATGCGGTGGAGGGTCGTTAAGGCACACGACCGGGAAGCCTTGGAACCGGGTATCCAGGCGATCTCTTAGGCGTGAACGATACGAGCGACCAGAGCCCGCCTCGGAGTCAAGTAAGACTTCCAAAAGGCGCTCCAGGGCATCGACACCTCGACTTGAACCTTGCCGTTCTTCGGGATCTCGACTGACAGCGGCGAGCTCGACGTCCAGTCCATCCGGGCCTGGATGGAATGCGGACCGGATCTGACGCTCACGGTCTCGGCCTGGCCCGGCCGGAGCCGAGCAACGACAACCCCGTCGAGATCGACTCTCACTCTGCGCGCCGCTCCTGCCGTATCGCTAGCCCGTTGCAGGACGAGTTGCGCCATTGAGCTCCCTTCGTCCCATCCGTTGCTCTGACACTTGGCTCCGTCGCGTGCCTCAGGCCCTCGGTGTCGGGGCTCAGGATTGCACGGTATGGACGTCGCTGATACCCGGTGCGGAGCGAAGCCGGCCGAGGACATCCTCCGGCGCCAACCGATCGGTGGTCAGCACCATCAACGCGGTGTGGCCGGTGGCCGATGGGCCCACCGCCATAGAGGAGATAGAAACGTCGGCTTCGCCGATGATGGTGCCCACCACGCCGATCATTCCGGCTCGATCGTCATTTCGCACGACCAACATGTTGGGAGCGGGAGGAACCTCGACGGCATGGTCATCCACCATGACCAAACGGGGTTCGGTTCGGGGACCGGTCAGCGTCCCGGCAACCGAGTGGTCGCTGCTCCGCAGGGTGATGAGGTTCACGTAGTCCTGCGACGTGACTGTCGAGGTCTCCCGTACCACGAGGCCACGTTCGGCAGCCAGCTGAGGTGCGTTCACATACGACACCGGTTCCTCGGTCCCCGCGGCGAAGATTCCCTTCAAGATGGACAGGGTGAGGATCCCCGTACCGGCGCCGGCCAGACCGCCCTGATACTCGATGTCGAGAACATCAGGCAGTCCGTCGTTGAGACACGAGAAGATCCGCCCGAGCTGCTCGGACAGACCCATGAACGGTCGCACCGTCTCGGATACGTCGGTCGCCGACACGTTGACGGCGTAAGGGACGAAGTCGCCGCTGAGGGCCAGGATGACCTGTTCTGCAATCGTCACCCCTGCCTTGTCCTGGGCCTCCTCCGTCGAGGCTCCCAGGTGGGGCGCAACGATGACCGACGGCAACTCGAAGAGAGGCGACTCGGTGGTCGGCTCTTTGACAAACACGTCGAGACCGGCCCCCTGGATCTGGCCGTCCTTGATGGCCTCGGCCAACGCATCCTCGTCGACGATCCCGCCCCGCGCCGTGTTGATGATGCGCAGGCCGGGCTTGGCCTTCGCCAACAGGTCGTGGCCGAACAGGCCGATGGTGTCCGGCGTCTTGGGCAGATGGATGGTGACGAAATCCGCCTCGGCCACCAGCTCCTCGATTCCCATGAGCTCTACGCCCATGTGCTTGGCGCGATCAGCCGAGACGTACGGGTCGTAAGCCACCAGGTGCATCCCGAACGCCATTGCCCGTTGCGCCACCAGGGCTCCGACCCGACCCAGGCCGACCACGCCGAGGGTCTTGCCGTGCAGCTCCACGCCCGTCCACTTGGAGCGCTCCCACTTTCCTGCCACCAGAGCCGAATGGGCCTGAGGGATATTGCGGGCTTGGGCCAGCAGCAAGGCCATGGCCTGCTCCGCAGCGGACAGGATGTTGGACTGGGGTGCGTTGACCACCATGACGCCGCGATCGGTGGCCGCGACCACATCCACGTTGTCCAGGCCGATGCCCGCTCGGCCCACCACCACCAGGTCTGCACCTGCGGTAAGAACCTCGGCGGTCACCGTGGTAGCCGACCGGATGATCAATGCGTCGGCTCCGACGACGGCGGACAGCAGGTCCTCGGGCGACAGGTCGGTCTGGACATCCACCTCGTATCCGGCCTCAGCCAGCAGATCGAGGCCTCGCTGAGCCAACTTCTCGGTGACGAGAACCCTACCCATGGTGTTCCTTCCTCTCGGGCACGTCCCCCGCGTGCGTCTCTTGGCCGGGCCCCGCACCGGGCCTCGGATTCTGCAAACCTGTCGCGGGACTCCTGAACCAGGCGCCGACCCCTGTGGACTGGCGTCGACCCTAGGGCGCTAGCTCGCTTCGCCGAACAACTTCGACAGGCGAGTGACACCCTCGACCAGGTTCTCGTCGCCCAGGGCGTAGGACATCCGGAAATAGCCTGGTGCGCCGAACGCCTCGCCCGGAACGACCGCCACTTTGGCCTCGTCGATGGCCAGTTCGGCCAGCTCTGAGCTGGAGCTGGGACGGTGACCGCGGATTTCACGGCCCATCAGGCCCTTCACAGAAGGGAACGCGTAGAAGGCGCCCTTGGGTTCGATACAAGAGACCCCGTCGATCTCGTTCAGGATCGAGTGGATGGTGCGCCGCCGTCGGTCGAAGGCTTCACGCATCTCGGCCACTGCGGTCAAGTCCCCGGCGACGGCGGCCAGGGCCGCCTTCTGGGACACGTTGGCCACGTTTGACGTCTCGTGGGACTGCAGATTGGTCGCCGCCGTCACGACGTCGGTCGGTCCGATGAGCCAGCCCACTCGCCAACCGGTCATGGCATAGGTCTTGGCCACGCCGTTCACAACGATGCAGCGATCGACCAGGTCTGGCACCACCACCGGCATCGAATGATGCTCGACCCCGTCATAGGTGAGATGCTCGTAAATCTCATCGGTGACCACCCAGATGTGGTGCTCGACGGCCCAGCGACCGATGGCCTCGATCGCCTGGCGTGGGTACACCGATCCGGTCGGGTTGGAGGGCGAGACGAACAGGAGCACTTTCGTCCTGTCGGTCCTGGCCGCCTCGAGCTGGGCGACGGATACGCGGAACTCGCTCGACTCGTCGGTGGGGATGACCACGGGAACCCCCCCAGCCAGGGCGATCGACTCGGGATAGGTGGTCCAGTAGGGGGCGGGAAGCAAGACCTCATCACCCGGATCGCACAGCACGGCGAAGGCGTTGGCGATTGCCTGCTTGCCCCCGTTGCTCACCAGGATCTGGGACGGCGTGACCTCCAAGCCGGAATCGCGCCTGGTCTTCTCCACCAGGGCCTCGCGCAGGGCCGGAATGCCGCCGGTCGGCGTGTACTTGTGGGACTTGGGGTCCCGGCAGGCGACCACGGCCGCTTCCACGATGTGCTCGGGGGTGGGGAAGTCAGGCTCCCCCGCCCCGAAGCCGATCACGTTCTCACCCAGGGCCTGGAGCGCCTTCGCCTTGGCATCCACGGCCAATGTGGCCGAAGGGGAAACTGCAGAAATTCTCAAGGAGATCCGGCGCTCAGGCGGGGGGCCGCTCGTGCCAGTTTCGGTCTGCAATGCCATAGGTGCCATGATCGCATACGTGACCGATACCCCCGACATCACGATCCCCGACAACCTGCGACCCACCGACGGGCGCTTTGGAGCGGGACCCTCGAAGGTCCGCCAGGCCGCCGTCTCCGCCCTGGCCGAAGCGGCTCCCCACTTCCTCGGGACCAGCCACCGCCAGAAGCCGGTGAAATCGGTGGTGGGCAGCATCCGCGCCGGGCTCAGCGAGCTGTTCTCCCTGCCCGATGGCTACGAAGTGGTGCTGGGCAACGGGGGCACGACGTGCTTCTGGGATGCAGCCACGTTCGGGCTCATCGAGCAGAAGAGCCAGCACCTGAGTTTCGGCGAGTTCTCGTCCAAGTTCGCCGCCGCGGCAGCCGCCGCCCCTCACCTGGCCGATCCCGAGGTCATCAAGTCCGACGTCGGCACCCACCCGACCGCGGTGGCCCGGAACGACGTTGACCTGTATGCCCTGACCCATAACGAGACGTCGACGGGGGTCATGATGCCCATTGCCCGTCCGAAGGGTGCACCAGCACCAGCTGACGGCGGCGGACTGGTCGCCGTGGATGCCACCTCGGGCGCCGGGGGGCTCCCCATCGACCCAGCCGAGTTCGATGCCTACTACTTCGCTCCCCAGAAGTGCTTCGGATCGGACGGAGGCCTGTGGCTGGCCCTCCTGTCCCCCGCCGCCATCGATCGGATCGCTCGGATCACTGCGTCGGGCCGGTGGATCCCTGCCTCCATCGACCTGACCACGGCGGTGGACAACTCCCGGCTCGATCAGACCTACAACACCCCGGCATTGGCCACCCTGTTCCTCCTCGACAACCAAGTTCGGTGGTTCAACGAAAACGGGGGACTGAAGTTCGCCACCGGACGGAGCGACCGGTCGGCCGAAATCCTCTACACGTGGGCAGACAGCTCGGACTTTGCCCGACCCTTCGTCGAACGGGAAGAGGACCGAAGCCACGTGATCGGGACCATCGATCTGACCGATTCCATCGACGCGGCAACGGTGGCTGCAGTGCTCCGGGCCAACGGCATCGTCGACACCGAGCCATACCGCAAGTTGGGACGCAACCAGCTCCGCATCGCCATGTTCCCCGGGGTAGACCCCGAGGATGTGGCCTCGTTGTGTGGCTGCATCAACTACGTAGTGGGGGCCTTGGCCTGAGCGAATCGGGCCCTGCGGCGTCGGGCCGGCAGACCACACAGGTCGCCGACACGCCACCACGTCAGTCCGACGAGCCGCAGGTCAGCCGCCCGAGACGTCCTGAATCCGCTCCTTCCCGGCGCTGATGAACGGCATCATGCCTCGGAGCTCCTCTCCCACCTTTTCGATGGGGTGGTCGAACCCGGCTTGGCGGAGCTTCGTGAAATTGGGCAGCCCGTTCTTGTTCTCGGCCACCCATTCCTTGGCGAACGAGCCGTCCTGGATCTCGCCCAGGATCTTGCCCATCTCGTCCCGCACCGCCTGGCTGATCACCCGCGGACCTCGGGTCAGGTCGCCGTACTCGGCCGTGGTGGAAATGGAGTAGCGCATGCCGCTGATCCCCTGCTCGTACATGAGGTCGACGATGAGCTTCAGCTCGTGCAGGCACTCGAAGTAGGCGGACTCGGGCTGGTAGCCGGCGCCGACCAGGGTCTCGTAGCCGGCCTGGACCAGCGCGGTCAGGCCCCCGCACAGCACGACCTGCTCACCGAACAGATCGGTCTCGGTCTCCTCGGCGAACGTGGTATCGAGCACCCCGGCCCGGGTGGCGCCGATGCCATGGGCGTAGGACAGCGCCAGCGCATGGGCCTTGCCCGAGGGGTCGGCCTCCACCGCGACCAGGGAGGGCACGCCACCACCCTCGGTATAGGTCCGTCGCACCAGGTGTCCCGGTCCCTTGGGGGCGACCATGGCCACGTCGACGCCCTCGGGCGCCGTGATCAGCCCGAAGCGAACGTTGAAGCCGTGGGCGAAGAAGATGGCGTCGCCGGGCTTCAGGTTGGGGGCGATGGACTCCTCGTACACCGCAGCCTGTTCGGTGTCGGGCAGGAGGATCATGATCACGTCGGCCTCGGCCGAGGCCTGGTCGATGGGGAGGACGCGCAGTCCGGCCTCTTCGGCCTTCTGCTTCGACCCTGAGCCTTCCCGCAGCCCGACTCGCACGTCGACGCCTGACTCGGAGAGGTTGAGGGCGTGGGCATGGCCCTGGGAGCCGTAGCCGATAATCGCCACCTTTCGGCCTCCGATGAGGCTGGGATCGGCGTCCTTCTCGTAATACAGCGTGGCCATCGGGCTCAACCTGCCTTCTCTGTGTGATCGGATCCTGCGGAGTGGGATGTTGCGGAATGGGATGTTGCCAGACCAAGGGCGCGGCCACCGACTGTCGACGTCGAGCGGCCCTCCGACCGGTCGAGCATAGGCAAGGCCACCCGACCGGTCCGCTGGAGCTCGACGATCCCGTACACCCGGATCAGCTCCTCGAAGTCGTCGACCTTGGCCGGGGCCCCGGCCATCATGATCGTCAGCCGGTCGAACCCGACGTCCACGATCTTTCCCTCGAACACCCCGACCAGCTGGATGACCTGGCCCCGGGTCTCGGTGTCCACCTCCACCGTGGCCAACAGGAGCTCCCGCTCACGGGAGAAGGCGGGGTCGAGCTCGGTGATGGCCACCACCGGGATCAGCTTGTCGAGCTGCTTGACGATCTGCTCCAGCGGCGCCGACTCGACGTCGACCACGATGGTGATCCGGCTGAGGCGCTCGTCGTCGGAGGGGGCAACGGCCAGGCTGAAGATGTTGTAGCCGCGGCGGGAGAACAGGCCGGCCACTCGGGCCAACACGCCCGCCTTGTTCTCGACCAGCACCGACAGGATGTGGTGCTTTCGGTCGACTCCGTACGCAGACATCAGCGTCCTCCCTGGCCGTGCGCCGGGTCGACCACGATTTCGTCGTTGGAAGACCCGGCCGCCACCATCGGGTACACCTTCTCGAAGGCGTCGGTCCGGAAATCGATCACGACCGGGCGGTCGTCGATGTCGTTCGCCTTGTCGATCGCCGGTCCCACCTCACCGGGCGCCTCGACTCGCAGCCCGACACAGCCCATGGACTCGGCCCAGGCGACGTAGTCCGGAAGGTCAGGCGACAGGTACACCTCCGAGTACCGCTCCTCGTAGAACATCTCCTGCCACTGGCGCACCATGCCCAGATAGGCGTTGTTGAGGATGGCGATCTTGACCGGGATCCGTTCCGACGAAGCGGTGACCAACTCCTGGGCGGTCATCTGGAAGCAACCGTCGCCGTCCACGGCCCACACCATCCTGTCGGGTCGGCCGACCTTGGCCCCGATGGCTGCGGGCACCGCGAAGCCCATGGTGCCCAGGCCGCCCGAGTTGACCCAGGTGTAGGGGTAGTCGAACTGCCACCACTGGGAGGCGAACATCTGGTGCTGGCCGACTCCCGAGGCCACGATGGCGTCGGCCGGTGTGGCGTCGCGCAACTGCTCGAGTACGAACTGGGGCTTGAGCGCCCCCTGGGTCGGATTGCGGTCGTAGCCCAGCGGGAACTGGTGCTGCCACTCGCTGACCTGGGCCCGCCATGGCGCCAGCCGGTCCCGGGGGAACCTGGCCGCCGGCGTCCCCGGCACCGACTCGGCGCCCGGCGATGCGTCCGAGGGAGAGCCCCCCGAGCGCCCACCGGTGGCCTCTGAGTGGGGCAGCCCGAGATCGCCCAGCGCGACGAGGAACTCCTCGATGACCAAACGGCAATCGCCGGCAATGGCCACGTCGGCCCGGCGCACCTTGTTGTGCTCGGCCGGATCGATGTCCACGTGGATCACCTTCGCTTCGGGTGCAAAGGCACTGATCTTGCCGGTGACCCGGTCGTCGAATCGACTGCCCAGGGCGACCAGCAGGTCGGACCGCTGCATCGAGGTCACCGCCGTGTAGTTGCCGTGCATACCCGGCATGCCGAGGCAGAGGGGGTGAGAATCGGGGAAGGCGCCCCGAGCCATCAGCGTGGTCACCACCGGGATGCCGGTGCGCTCGGCCAGCTCGAGGAGGGCCCCGGCCGCACGGGCCTTGAGGATGCCACCGCCGACGTAGAGGACCGGGCGCTCGGCCGCCAACAACAGCTCGGCCGCCTCGCGGACCAGCGCCGGGTCACCCTCGGTCACCGGGTGGTATCCGGGAAGGTCGAGATCGGTGAGCTCGGGCCAATACCACTTCATGGTGGCGTTGGAGATGTCCTTGGGCATGTCGATCAGGACCGGCCCCGGGCGTCCCGTCGTGGCCACATAGAAGGCCTCGGCCACCACTCTGGGGATGTCGGCGGGGTCGGTGATCAACCAGTTGTGCTTGGTCACCCCCATGGTGATGCCGGTGATGTCGCTCTCCTGAAAGGCATCGGTGCCGATGGCGGCGGTGGCCACCTGACCGGAGATCACCACCAGCGGGGTCGAATCCATGTAGGCGTTGGCCAGCGGGGTGACGATATTGGTGGCGCCCGGGCCACTCGTGACCATGGCCACCCCCGGGCGCCCCGTCACTTGGGCATAGCCCTCGGCCATATGACCCGCGCCCTGCTCGTGCCGGACCAGGATGTGGCGGATGGACGAGTCGAGGATGGGGTCGTAGACGGGAAGGATGGCGCCGCCGGGAAGGCCGAACATGACCTCTACACGCTGCATCTCCAAGCTCTTGATGAGGGCCTGGGCTCCGGTCAGTTCCATCGTGGTTCTCCCTTTCGATGTTCGATGTTTGGTTCGGGGTTTGATCGGGATTCGGGACAAAAAAACGACCTCCCATCTGGGAGGTCGGCAGGGCGCATACGGCGATGAGAGCGTCGTATGCGCTACGAAACGAGTACCAAGGAAATCTGGGTGACGCGGGTGCTCGAATGCATAGTCCACCCATTGTGACACGTCTCCGTCCCGCTCGACAAGCGCAGGTTCGCTCCATAGCGTGCAGCGCCTCGTTCAACGGTTCGGCCGGAGAGAACCCGCCGCCATCTCCGGTGGTGGCGGTCGCCACGACCTAACCGGCAGCGGCTGACCCCGGAGCTAGGAGGCCCTCCAGTGTTGGACATCGTGACCGTCGCCCACGACCCGGAAATACCCGACTTCGTCGATGTCCACGGCGAACAGGTGGAAGTCTCCATCCGGCCGCCAACCGATGCGGGCCTGAAGCGCTTGGCCATACCGTTCTCGCTCGTCGGGATCGACGATGTCGACCGCCCGGCCGTAGACCTTGACGTCTCCCTCGGTACCGCTCTTGTCGGTCACCGTGCTGTGCACCACACATCGTGAGTCGGCCAGCAGGTCGAGAGCCTTCTTGGACTTCCACATCATCCCGAGATACAGGGAACCGTCAGTGATCATCGGTTCGACCGGGCTGATGCGAGGCCAGCCGTTGCGCCGAATGGTCCCGACCAGCACCAGTCCCATCCCCTCCAGGCGTTCCTCGCACGTCGCGGCAAAGGCAGGATCAGCAGCTCGGAATTCGTCCCACGTTGCCACTGCCCCCTCCTACGGCTCGGTGATCGCTCCCCGCTCGGCTCCGGTGACCAGCCGGGCGTACTTCGCCAGCACGCCGGTGGTGTAGCGAGGCTCGGGGTGCTTCAAGGAGGCCCGCCGGCGCTCCAGCTCGTCCTCGGCCACGTCCAGGTTCACGGAGTGATCGTTGACATTGACCACGATGCGGTCGCCGTCGGCCACCAGGGCGATGGGGCCGCCGTCGACTGCCTCGGGAGCGACGTGGCCGATACAGAAACCGTGAGTGCCACCGGAGAACCGGCCGTCGGTGACCAATGCGCAGTCGCCGCCCCGGCCCACGCCCTTCATGGCGCCGGTGATGGCCAGCATCTCTCGCATGCCCGGGCCGCCCTTGGGGCCCTCGTAGCGAATCACGACGACGGTCCCAGGCTCGATGGACCCCGACAGAATGGCGTCCATCGCCTTGTCCTCGCCGTCGAACACGCGGGCGGTGCCGTCAAAGGTCAGATCGTCGATGCCGGCTACCTTCACCACCGACCCCTTCGGGGCCAGGGACCCGGTCAGGATGGCAATGCCCCCCTGGGCGTGGATCGGGGCGGTCACCGGGTGGACCACGTCGCCATCAGGAGCCGGCGGGTGGAGCGCGGCCAGGTTCTCCGCCATCGTCTTCCCGGTCACGGTCATGCAGTCACCGTGGAGCAATCCGGCGCTGAGCAGCTCTTGCATGACCACCTGCACGCCACCGATCCGGTCGATGTCGCTCATGTGGTACTTCCCGTGGGGCTTGGTGTCAGCCAGGTGCGGCACCCGGGCCGCCACCTTGTTGAAGTCGTCGAGCTCCAGTTCCACACGGGCCTCGTTGGCGATGGCCAGGAGGTGCAGCACGGCGTTGGTGGACCCGCCCAGGGCCATGGTCACGGCGATGGCGTTCTCGAATGCCTCCTTGGTCATGATGTGCCGGGGTCTGATTCCGGCCTGCAGAAGGTTCACGACGGCCAGCCCGGAGGCGAAGGCCGAGTCGTCCCGGCGCCGATCGACGGCGGGGGCGGTGGAGCTGCCAGGCAGCGACATGCCCAGGGCCTCGGCCACCGAGGCCATCGTGTTGGCCGTGAACATCCCGGCGCACGATCCCTCGGTGGGGCAGGCGTTGTGCTCGATGAGGCTGAGCTCCTCATCGGTCAACGCATCCACGGCGTGGGCACCCACCGCCTCGAACACGCTGACGATGTCGAGCGCCCGATTCCCCGCCCGGCCCGGCAGGATCGACCCGCCGTAGAGGAACACCGTCGGAAGATTGAGCCTTGCCGCGGCCATGAGCATCCCCGGCAGCGACTTGTCGCATCCGGCCAGCGTCACCATCCCGTCGAAGCGCTCGGCGTGCATCATCGTCTCCACCGAGTCGGCGATCACCTCGCGACTCACAAGGGAGGCCCGCATGCCCTCGTGGCCCATGGAGATGCCGTCTGACACGGCGATGGTCACGAATTCGAGCGGGAACCCGCCGGCGTGCCGCACCCCTTCCTTGGAGCGCTTGGCCAACCGGTCGAGCGGGAGGTTGCAGGGGGTCACCTCGTTCCAGGAGGAGGCCACCCCGATCTGGGGCTTGTCCCAGTCGTCGTCGGTCATGCCGACGGCGCGGAGCATGGCCCGCGCCGGTGCCCTCGAGGGGCCGTCGGTCACCTCGCGGCTGCGGGGTTTCAACCCCTCCAGAGGCTGCTCTGCCGGTTCGATGCGTGGCTGATCGCTCATGAGCAGCATCGTAGGGCGTGCAGACGGGGTGCGAACGATCGACCAACCAGCGGGTACTGCCCCGGTTCCCTTGCCCGGGCCGCACTACCGTTGGCGACTTTCCCGGGCGGCACAACCCCCGGCTGTACCGTGAGGGCATGCAGCACGAGATCGGCGCGGCCATAGGGCGGGGAGAACTGGTTCTCGCCGACGGCGGCGTGGAGACGCGGGTCTTGTTCGACGACGCAGTGCCGATGGACCCGGTGATGGGATCGGCGTCGCTCCTCGATACATCGTCGGGTCGCGCTGCACTTTTCGACATCTTCGGGGGTTACATCAACGACGCTCGATCCTGTGGCGTTCCGGCCATCGTGGGGACCCCGACCTTCCGGGCCAGCAAGCGTTGGATACCTCCCGCCTCCGGCCACGACGTGGGCGAGCTCAATCGGTCGGCCGTCCAATTCCACCAGGGCGTCCGGGACCGTTCGCCTGAGGACACCCCACCGATCTGGATTGCCGGCGTGCTCGGGCCTGCCGGCGACGCGTATCAGCCCGACCAGGCCCTCGACCAGACCGCCGCCCGTGCCTACCACCGCCCACAGGCCCGGGCCCTGGCCGATGCCGGTGCAGACTTCTTGTATGCGGCGACGTTCTGCTCGGTGGACGAGTCCCTCGGCGTGGCCCAGGCCATGGCCGAGACCGGGACCACCATCGTCGTGTCCTTCGTCCTCGGACCCGATGCCCGGGTGCTCGACGGCACGGCGCTGGACGTGGCCATCCGACGCGTCGACGATGTGTCCCCTCCCGACTGGTTCGCCTTGTCCTGCGTCCATCCCGACGTGGTCCAGCGGGCGGTCGACGGCCTCGGGCCTGAGCTCGGGCGGATGCGGGAGGTAAAGGCCAATGCCTCGGCGTTCAGCCCCCGCCAATTGGTGGCCCTTGATCACGTCGACGCCGGGGACCCTGATGCCTGGGCCGTGTCCATGGCCAGGCTCGGGCGAGAGGCAGGCATCCCGGTGTTGGGCGGTTGCTGCGGGACCGACGGGCGGCACCTCCGGGCCCTCGGCGCCCTGTTGACCTCGTGATCACCGACCCGTTCCCGGGCCGATCAGACCGATCGGGCCAATCCGGCCTCAGGGGCCGATCCGGGGACCAGCGCGGCGACCGACCCGTGAAGCTCGGCGTCTTCGACGGGGCCCGGCCCGACCACCAGGGCGACCTGGCCCCCGAGACGGCGGGGATGGCCCCGGTACCGCTGGACGGCCGCTACGGGGCAACCTGGCGAAACTTCACGGTCTGGTTCGGGCCCAACATGGAGCTCTCCGGCGTGTTCACCGGAACCCTGGTGTTCACCTTGGGCCTGGGTTTCTGGCCCGGCCTGGCCGCCATGCTCATCGGGGTTGCGCTCGGAGCCCTCCCGGTAGCGCTGCTCTCCCTGTGGGGGCCCAAGACCGGGATGGCCCAGCTCCCCTTGGCTCGCCTCCCCTTCGGCCGGTCCATCGCCCTCCCGGCCCTCGTCCAGTGGTTTTCCGCCATCGCCTGGGACGCTCTGGTCGGCCTGTTCGGCGGGGAAGCAGTTCAGATCCTGTTCCATGTGCCCTTCTTCGTCGGCGTCCTCATCGTGTTGGCCCTGGAAGGCGCCATCGGGATCCTGGGCTACGAGTTCATCCACCAGCTCATGGCGTGGGGCTCGGCGATCCTGGTCGTCCTGTTCGCCATTCTCAACGTCAAGATCATCCAGCATGGCAACGTCCCCATGCACTCGAGCGTGCACGGCGCGACCGCAGTCGGGACCTTCGTCCTGGTCTCGACCATCACCTTCTCCGGTAGCTTCAGTTGGGCCAGCTACGCGGCCGACTACAGCAGGTACATGAAGCCAGAGGCCTCACGCCCCTGGATCTTCTGGGCCACATTCGGCGGGCTGTTCACGTCACTGGGCTGGATGTACACAATCGGCCTGGCCGGTGCCAAATCGCTCAGCAACCAGACGGCGGCCGGCGTGCAAAGCCTCATGGGTGGGGGCTTCCTCGGCGTCTTGGCCCTCGTCGCCATCATCTTCGGCTCGGTCACCGGGACGGCTATGAACGACTACTCGGGCTCCTTGGCCGTGCAAGCGGGCGGCGTGAGGATCAGGCGACAGTACTCGGCCGGGTTGGGGACCGTCCTGGTCTTCTTCCTGGTGCTGTGGATTCACGGGGGCGAAACGGCGACCAAGTTCCAGAACGTGCTCCTCTTCACCGCCTACTGGATCGCGCCCTTCCTCGCCGTGGTCCTCATCGACTGGTACCGCCGAGGTCAGGCGGTGACCCGCAGCCGCCTACTCGAGACGTTGGAATTCCGGCGCCTGGGAACCGGGTGGCCCGCGTTGGTCGCGCTGCTGGTCGGCTTCGTGGCCATGGTGCCGTTCATGAACACGGGGCTCATCGAAGGGCCGGCGGCCAAGGCGTTGGCCGGGGCCGACCTGTCGTTCTACGTGGGCTTCATCGTCGCCGGCGCCCTCTACCTCCCGTTGCGGAACATGGAGGTCCGCCGGGCCGACGGCGTGTCCGGCCCGCTGGCCACGGCCAGCGCCGCCTCCTGAGCCACGGCGGGGCCGCCTTTACCCCGAAGGGGCCGGTAGTTGTCGGACCAAGCCGTAGCCGCCTCTTCCGTTCATCGACACGATCCAGATGGGTTGGTCGACGTCATGATCGGCCGTGAAATGGAATTGGCCCAGCGGCGTGTTCATCCGGACAACGGCCAGGGCATTCTTGAATGCCAGCCGGTCATCGGCGGTGGCCGAGAATTGCAGCTGGGTCGAGCGAGCCGCTCTCGCCAGGAGTTGTACGCCGGTGTAGGCCAATGCGGCGAACTGATCCGGGGTTGTTCCATAGCGCTTCTCGTAGGCTGCGACGAATGCCCGGTTGACTGCGGAGCCGTTGCCCAGGTACCAGGCAGCTCCGCTCCGGGCGCCCTTCCCCGAGATCCCGGCCGTGGCCGCCGTGGTCGGGCTGTTGAAGGCGTTGCCCCCCAGGATTTGCCCCCGGAAGCCCTGACTGCGGACTTCTTTGATGAGCGCCCCGGCCACGGTGGCCGAAGACGCGGTGATAGCCACCACGGTCGGGTGCGAGACAAGGGCCGACTGGACCGGGCCGCTCAGCGCCGTCGGATCGGGAACAGCAACCGAGGAGACGTGGTCGACGCCGCTGGCCGTGAACGCCTTGGTCGTGATCTGAGCGGTGCTGACTCCGAATGGATCGGCGGCGGGATAGATGACCACGGCCGATTGAGGATGGGAGTGCTTTACGTAGTAGCCCACGTTGGCCGGGACCGACGCCGCGTCCCCCAGCGAGTCCCGGAAGATCCAGGAGCACGGGTAGGAGCACGAACCCACGATGCCGGGCCCCGTGTTGCTCACGGCCAAAACAGTGGTGCTCAGGTTGTCGGCCACCGGGTCGGCGGCCGCAGCCGAGTTCGAGAACGTGGGGCCGAGTACCGCGAGCACGTTCTGGGACGCGATCAACGAACCCATGACCGCCGCTGACTCGGCCGGTTGCGAGTCGTCGTTGTCGATCACCAGGTGCACGGTGGCGCCCTTGATCCCACCGGCGGCGTTGATCTGACGCACGGCCAACTGCGCCCCCTTGACCTGTTGGGGTCCGTAGGCGACGCCGGCGCCAGTGGTCGAGAAGACGGCGCCAAAGGTGATCACCTTGTCGTCCCATGGCTGCCGGGGGGTGCGGGCAGTGGCCGCACCGGCCATCGGGCTCGCACCGGCAACCAGCAGCAGGGCCACGATCGCAGGCAAGAGGCCACGCCGGATTCGCTGCGGCCGGAGCATCCGGGCATGCTCGCGAACGGCTCGCCAGGAGCAAATGCGTAACCCGTCCCAACCGGTGCCGGGTGGCGACACCCTGCCCAACCAGTGCGGGATGCTCAGAGCCAGTCCTTGTATCTGAAGATCCCGTAGAGGAGCACAGCCAACCCACCGATCAACGCCAACGAGAACCAGAGGCCGGACTCCTTGCCAAATCCCGGATACGGGACGTTCTGGCCGAAGAACCCGGTGATGGCCGTGGGCACGGCAATGATGGCCGCCCAACTGGTGACCTTCTTCATGATCATGTTCATGCGGTTGCTCTGTTGGGTGAGGTTGGTCTCCACGATCGATGTGACCAGGTCTCGCAACGACTCGGTCCACTCGGTGGCCCGGAGGACGTGATCGTAGATGTCGTGGTAGTAGGGCTGCATGGCATCGGAGACCACGCCGAGGTCCTGGCGCAGGAGAGTGTTGACCACCTCGCGCATGGGGAGCGTGACCCGTCGGAGCTGCACGAGGCTCTTGCGCAGCTCGTACGTTCGGCGCTGCACGCCCTCCATCTGTCCCCGGTCGCGGTCGAAGAGGAGGTCCTCGGCCTTCTCCACTTCTTCGTCGAGAAGGGTCACCGCTTCAAAATGGCTGTCCACCAACGAATCGAGCAGGCCATAGAGGAGAAAGCCAACGCCGTTGACGGACAAATCGGGTGATTCGTCCCATCGAGCAACGACGGCATCGATGTCCACATTCGCGCTCTTGCGGACCGTGATGAGCGCCTTCGGCGTGATGAAGGCCGCCACCTCGTTCGTGGCCAGCTGACCCGACACCTCGTCGAGAGACACCGAGTACGCGCTCAGAAAGAGGTGCGTACGGTACCGGTCGAGTTTGGTCCGCTGGCCCTCGGAGAGGGCATCCTCGATGGCCAGTTTGTGCAGACCAAACTCTGTCTCGAGCACGCTGAGCTGCTCGGCATTCGGGCAGCAGAGGTCGAGCCAGATGACCCCGTCGTCGGCCTCCAGATGATCGGAGATGTCGGCAACGGGAAAGTCCTCGAGGACCACGTGACCATCGCGATAGAGGCGGCTTCGAGCTGGAAAGTCGGTGTTCGTCTCGGTCTCAACGTTGACCATGGATGCATCCTCCGTCACCGGTGGTCTCGGTCGATACCGGGCCACTCGACGGTACACCGGCCCGCCAGTCGGACAGGGTCAGCGGGTCGTTGAGCCGACAACTCGGTACGGTACCCCCTGTGAAACGAAGACGCAGCGACCCCGGGACGAGCTCGACCCAGGCTGCGCCGACCCCCGAGGAAGGCCCGACAACGCCGCTGCACGCTCCGGCGGACACGGCGGCTGTCGTCGTGGACGGCCTGGTCAAGCGGTACCCCAAGAGCCGGGTAGCCGCGGTGGACAACTTGAGCTTCTCCGTCGGGCGGGGGGAGGTGTTCGGCCTGCTCGGGCCCAACGGCGCCGGGAAGACCACGACGATCGGCGTCCTCACCACCCGAGTCACGCCGACAAAGGGACAGGCCTATGTCGCGGGGATCGACGTTGTACGCGATCCCGTGCGCGCCCGAGGATCTCTGGCCGTCGTGCCCCAGCGCAACAACCTCGACCGGTCGCTCACCATCCGGCAGAACCTGCTCTTCCACGCCAATTATCACGGCGTCTCGCAGCGGGTCCGGGACCAGCGGGCCACCGAGCTCCTCGAACAATTCGGCCTGGCCGATCGATCCCGCGAGAAGGTCGAGATGTTTTCGGGGGGACAGACGCAACGGATCATGATCGCCCGAGCCCTCATGCACTCACCTGAGGTGTTGTTCCTCGACGAGCCGTCCACCGGGTTGGACCCGGCCGCCCGCCTGTTCGTTTGGGACCGGGTCCGGGAGTTGCAAGAGCGCAAGGTGACAGTCGTCCTCACCACGCACGACATGGACGAGGCCAGCCAGCTCTCGGACCGGGTGGGCATCATGGACCACGGTCGCCTGTTGGCGCTCGATACGCCTGAGGCTCTGACCCGTAGCCTCCCGGGTAGCTCCACGCTCGACGTCGCCGCCGCCGGCGTGCCGCCTGAGTCGGCGGCCGAGCTGCTCGTGGCGCTGGCCGGGCTGGAGGGAGTCGAGCGTGCCGAGCCGGTCGACGACAGCGCCAACGGGGCAGCGAACGGGGCACAACCCAATGCCCAGAACGGTGCGCAGCTGGGGGCGCAGCCGTACGGTGTGAGCGGCCGGGCCGATGCCAGCTCGTCCTCCGTACCCGAGATCCGGGTCCGGCTGTATGTGACCGGCGACGCCGCGTCCATGGTGGCTCCTGTCGCTCGGTTGCTGAGCAGCCGCCAGGCGTCGCTCACCGACGTCCGATTGGGTAGCCCGAGCCTGGAGGACGTCTTCATTCACCTCACCGGGAGATCCCTCCGTTGACCGCCACCCCATCCGCTGCCGCCCACGTCCCCGAGAGCGGGCCGGCAGGAGACCGGCGCGGCAACGCCCCCACCGATCGTCTGCACTCGGTTCGCCCCGGGCGGGCATTCGTCGCAGTGTTGGGTCGCGACCTATTCGTCACCGGCCGTGAGCTCCCGATCTTCCTGGCCCAGGTGATCCTGCAGCCGTTCTTCTTCCTCTTCGTATTCGGCCGCGTGCTCACCGAACTCGGGTACACGACAAACGGGTACTCCCAGCTCCTCTTCCCGGGCATCGTCGCCCTCACAGCCTTTCTGACCAGCTTGCAGACCACGGCACTCCCGTTGGTGTTCGACTTCTCCTACAGCAAGGAGATCGAGGATCGCCTCTTGGCCCCCATGCCCGTCTCCTGGGTGGCGCTCGAGAAACTGGTCTTTGCCGGCATCCGATCGCTCATTGCCTCGCTGATGATGTTCCCGATCGGCATCCTGGTGCTCGGGTCGATCCCCTGGCGGGCAGCGGGCGTACCCCTCCTCATCGCGGTCCTGTTGCTCGGGACCCTGGTCGGAGCGACCCTCGGGCTCACGTTGGGCACGCTGGTCGAAGCGAACCGGATCAACATCGTCTTCGCCCTCGTGCTCACGCCGGTCCTGTTCACCGGTTGCAGCCAGTATCCGTGGCCCTCCTTGTCCAAGCTCAAATGGTTCCAGTGGCTGACCACGATCAATCCGTTGACCTACGTCAGCGAGGGCATGCGGGCCGCCCTCGTTCCCGGCGTCCCCCACATCCGTACCTGGGTCTGCCTCCTCATGCTCGTCGTGTCCCTGGCTGTCTTCGGCACCATCGGCGTCAAGGGATTCCTGCGCCGCGCCATCGACTGAGGGTGGACCGATGGCGGAGAGGATGCCGGACACAGACCGTCCTTGAACAGGGGATTGGCGCACCCGTCTGGCGCGCCGGCGCCGACGCGGGAAGCATAGGGGTGTGATTCGAGACCGATTGGCCCGCGGCCGGGACGGATTGTGGAAGCGACTCCTCAAGGTGGGGTTCATCCGCCGGTGGTACGCCCGGCGGCTGTTGAAATTCATCCAGAAGTCGAAGGACAAGCATCGTCCACTTCCCGATCACCTCGTCCAGGTCGATGCCATCACCCGGCGTCTGCCCAAGCCGCAGCGGGCAAAGAAACTGGAGGAGATGCTCGTCCCCCAGGACGAAGAGGAGATGGGACGGGAATTCCGCCGGGCCGCCGAGCGGCAGAACCGGTCGAAGGGCCACGGTGGGCCGGGCAAGCGCCCGGGTATGCCGCCCCAGCAGGTGGTTCGCCGGCAGCCGAAGGGCCGCCGGTAGCCGACGTCCGAAGGGCCCGCCGGTAGTCGACGTCCGAAGGCCCCGGTAGCCGCCGGCCGGCCGGTCAAGATCCCGACACCGGCGGATCGGGGAAGATCACACCGCGATTCAGGATCCCCTGAGGGTCGAGCGCGCGCTTGATGGCGCCCATGGTCTCGATCTCCCCGGCCGAGCGAGCCAGCGACAGCCAGCGCGCCTTGGCCCTACCCATGCCGTGCTCGGACCCGATGCTCCCACCCAGGCTCGCCACCAGCTCGAAAACGGCCCCGTCGACCCTGTCGTCCTCATGGTCGAGCCCGAGCACGTTCACGTGCAGGTTGCCCTCGCCCAGATGGCCGAAGATGTAAACGGAGGCTGACGGCGCCACCGCCACCACCGTGTGGCGCACCTCATCGGTGAAGTCCGGAAGCCGGTCGAGCGGGATGCCAGGGTCGAGCTTGTGGGCCACGCCGAGGTGGGCGATCGACTCGGTGATCTGGTCCCGGAAGGCCCACAGCCGGCTCCGGGCCCTGGGGTCGGTGGCCACGGCCACACCACCACCACCGCCGGCGCAACCGCGTTCGTCCTCGAACTGGGCCAGGGCATCGGCCATGGTGGGCGAGGGGTCCTCGTCCGCGGCGCACTCGACGATCAGGTACCAGGGGTAGCCGGCCATCGGCGGTTGCGCCCCGAGGCGAGTCGACACCGCGTCCATCGCCGCCCCGTCGAAAACCTCGGCTGCCTCCAGCGAGACGGCCGAGCGCCTGAGCTGGCCTACGAGGTCAATCCCCTGCCGCAGCTGCTCGAGGCCGATCATGGCCGTCGCCCGCACCGGGAGCTCCCGCACCAACCGGAGGCGGGCCGCGGTCACGATGCCCAGGGTCCCTTCGCTCCCCACCATGAGCTGGGACAGGTCGTACCCTGCATTGTCCTTGGCCGGCCCCTCGAGCCGGTGGACGATCGTCCCGTTGGCCAGCACGAACTCCAGTCCGATGACCTGGGACCGCATCTGGCCGAATCGGATGACCCGCAATCCTCCCGCATTCGTTGCCACCATGCCGCCGACGGTGGCGCTATCCCGGGCGGCCAGATCTACGCCGAAGGCCCAGCCCGCATCGGCAGCCTGGCGGTGGAGCTCGGCCAACGTCACCCCTGCACCCACGGTGAGCTGACCCGCCGCCGGGTCGACGGCCCTGATCCGATCGAGGCGTTCGAGACTGATGGCGACGTCGCCGCCCATGGGGACGCTCCCGCCCACGAGGCCTGTGCGACCACCTTGGGGGACACAGCCCAAGTGGTGACGGTGGCACACGCCCAGGATGCCGCTGAGCTCAGCGGCATCAGCGGGACGAACGACCACGGATGCGGAGCCAGTCCAGCGGCGGGTCCAGTCGACCTCGTACGTGGCCCGCATGTCCGGGTCGGTGATGACATGGCTGGTGCCGACGACGTTGACGAGCTGGGCTCGGACAGCCGGATCAATTCCCGTCACCGTTACCCGAGTCCTCGCATCCTCGACTCCTCCCCCAGCCCACCGGTCCGTCTTCTGGTTCTTCTGGACCCCTGGCCCTGCTTCGGTTCCTCTGGATCGTCGGTCCCTCGTCTACCCAGGCCACGCCCACCGCCCTCTCGTCGAGAGTAGGGGGCTTGCCCTTCATTCGGAAGCGGACCATAGTTGAGCTGATTCGGTATTTCGACTCTTGTTCTGAATAGTGAACACCGAGGAGGTCGAGTGAAACTGGACGTGCTCTACGAGATCGACTGTCCCAGGCCCTGGCCTGCCCCACATCCGCTCGGCCAGCGCCAGGCCGAGCAGCGGTCCTACCGCGAGGCCCTCGAGCAGATCCGCCTGGCCGATCAGCTCGGCTTCCACACCACTTGGCACGTGGAGCACCACTTCCGGGCGGGCCGCTCCCACTGTCCGGCTCCCGAAGTGGTCCTGGGAGCGCTGTCCCAGATCACCGAGCAGATCCGGCTCGGGTTCGGGGTCACCCTCCTGCCACACGCCTTCGGTCCACCCATGCGGGTGGCCGAGAAGGTGGCCACCGTCGACATCCTCTCCGACGGCCGGGTCGAATGGGGTACTGGCCGCTCAACGCCGATGGAGCAGACAGCGTTCGGCGTCGACCGGGACAACAGCAAGGACCAAGCTCGCGAGGCAATCGAAGCCATCGTCGGCATGTGGGAATCCGAGTACTTCGAGTTCCACGGCAAGTACCTGGACTTCCCACGGCGCATGGTGACCCCGAAGCCGGTCCAGGACCCTCATCCGCCGGCGTGGATGGCCGCCACCAGCGACGGCAGTGCCGCCATGGCCGGGGAGATGGGTCTCGGGCTCCTCTCCTTCGCCATCATGCAGCCGCTCGAACGGATGGCGGCGCAGATCGAGCAGTACCGGGCGGCGAGCAGCCGGGCCACGCCCATCACCCGAGTGCACAACAACCGCGTGGCCGCCTACACGTTGGTCCACTGTGCCGACACCATGGCTCAGTGCGAAGCGGACGGCATCTGGGACTCGGTGTGGTGGTGGTACAAGAACCTGGCTGAGTTCACCATCGAATGGGAGCTCCCCCACCTGCCCAAGGACCAGCAGGACTCGGCCTTTCCCCTCTTACGCCGGCAGATGACCGGTGACTTCGATCCCCACGAGTTCTCCGACGCCGACATGATCATCGTGGGCGACCCCGACCAGTGCCTCGAGAAGATCCTGCGCTACGAGTCCCTCGGCGTCGACCAGCTGATCTGTTACGTACAGTTCGGCTACCTCTCGCACGAGTCGATTCTGCGCACCATCGAGTTGCTCGGAACCCGGATCATCCCCGAGCTTCGCCGGCGCGAAATCGAGGTCTCGGCCACAGCTGTCGGTGGTGGCCCGACCACGGCTATCGCCGGCGGCGCTTGATGGGCAGTGCCGATCGCAAGCGCTCGGTGGCCACGGCGCAGTCGGGCGGTCCGGCGGGACCGAGCGGATCGACTGGTGCCCGTCGGCCACCCGAAGTCGAGCCGTTCCTGGTCGGATGTGCCTTCCCCGCCGCACCGGGAGTTCCCTACCCGCGAGCCCATCCCGCCGATGCCGGGCGCCTTCCTGCCGATACGTGGGCAACGGCTTCGATCCCCGTCGGCGTGCGGTTGGAGCTGACGGGCAATGCCGAGGCCGTCGAGATCGCGTACGAGACGGGCACCACCGAGCTGGGATACCGGGGCGAGGGAGCGGGGACGACCTTCACCTCGTGGCGAGGCCAGTCGGTGCTCGACGACGTGCCAGCCGGACTGGGTCGGGGCCTGGTGACGCTGAACCTGGTGCCCGGCTCAGACGGCTCCGGTGGCGCAGGCGACTCTCCCGATCGATGGGTCATCACGCTGCCCGAGGGCATGCGCCCGTCGATCCTGGCCGTCCGGGGGGTTGGC
>DATDHU010000022.1:0-23092 GCA_036521415.1 Acidimicrobiales bacterium | reverse complement strand
GGAGTGGGGAAGGGGTGGCCCGGACACCGATTTGGGACAGTGTGGGCCGCATTCTCAGTGACTTGACATAATGTACATTATCGGCGCTGTTAGAGTGCCTTCACGATGAGCCCGTCCTCCTGGACGGCCACGAACCGGTGTCGTCCCGACCCGCTCTCGTCCGGATGCCCGATTCTGAAGTCGCCCCCGACCGCCCCGGGTCAGGCGGACGCTCCAAACCACGACCGGGATTTTCCCAGATCCGGTCGGGGCCTCACGGTGCGAGTCGGCCTGGGTCCGGGCGTCGGCCCACGGCACCACACCTGCAGCACTCGATTGGCCCCGGCCCGCTGTTCCGTCACTGTGACGGAATGGCTCCCGACTACTCCGCTGACCAACCTCGAGACCCGTGCTCCAGCAAGGTCGCTGCGTTAACATGCTGGAAACAGAGCCGGCCCGGCCCACCTCGTACTGCTCGTCACATCGTGAGGCTCCATGTTCCAGCGACTGCTCGTAGCCATCGACGACACCGAGAGGTCCGACATCACCCTCAGCTTCGCCACCGCAGTGGCCAAGGAGCGCGGTGCCGTGGTTCATCTCTTCTACGTCAACGAGTTCGCCGTCGGGACCGGCGGCATGCCCCTCCACACCAACGAGGAGGCCGTCGCCCTCCTCACTCGGGCCGCCGAGCAACTGCGGGCAGAGGGAATCCGGGTGACCGGGAGCGCGCGTCGGGCTCCCTACCGACAGGTCCCCCAGCGCATCGCGACGGCGGCGGACGAGTTCGGTGCCGACGCCATCGTGCTCGGTTCACGCCGGAGGAATCGATGCATCCGGTTGTTCTCCGGACGGGTGCGGGAGCGCACGGTCAGGCTCACGTCCCTCCCGGTGATCATGGCGCCCGCACCCCTTGCCATCCCGGTAGGTGCCCGGCTCGAGGCAGCCGACGTCATGAGCAAGGCGGGCCACCGGCCGCGGTCGGTGTCCACCTGAGCGTTCGTCGTCAGAGCCAAGCCGGAGGTCAGCCCGTGGCCGGCTCGACCACCACACCGGCCACGTCCTTCGCCGCCTCGTAGAGGTGCTCGAAAGCCTGGCGGTAGGCGCGCGCCCCCGGACGACCGGACAGGTCGGCGTCGACATCCTCCATCGCCGCCTCGAGCCGGTACAGGCGGTCGTGCAGCCGCTGGAGCTCTCCTTCGGTCACGACGACGTGACCCTCGGGGAGATTGAGCGACTCGGCCCGTCGCCGTGCCTCGTAGGCCCGCTGTCGATGCGACCGGCTGCAGAATCGCCGCGGTCGCCCCGGGCCGTCGGGACGGGCAAGCGGGCGGCGGCACCAAGCGCAGCGGGGCGTCTCGACTGATTTCGACACAGTGACGATTCTAGCCGCCTGGGCGTGTCCCCTCCTGGTGATGGCTGGCGGCAGCTATCCGGTCGCCGGCGCGGTGACCAGGCCGTTGCACAGGTCGGCGACCACGTCGGGTTGGGACAACATGACGTCGTGATCGGCATCGAGCTCGAGGACGGTCCCGGGCCGGAGCGTTGCCACCATGGCCTCGGTGGCCTCGGCCGTGACGGCTCCGTCGCGAGTGCAGCGCACATAGGTGGCCGGGACCCCCGAGTTGTAACCCGACACGGTGGCCGCGAACAGGCCGACGGGCTCGGGGACGCACTGGGCGTGGGCGCGGGCGAACACCTCGGGGCTGAGATCACCGGCGAACATCTGATGGGCCGTTGGCTCGTCCAACAGCGGCATCGCCCCGGCGGGGTCGGCGCGGGCCCCGGCGTCGTCGAGCGAGTAAAGGTCGAAGACCGTGCTGCCAACCGGCAGGGCCAGGGCGGCCAGGTAGAGCAGGTGGGCGACGCGATCTGGATGGCGGTTGGCCACCTCGGTGATGGTGATCCCGCCCATGGAGTGGCCGACCAGCACCACCTGGTCGAGACCGGCCTGGTCGGCGTCCTCGATCACGGCGTCCACGCACTGGTCGATGGTGACGGGGACGTCGGTGCGGGGACGGGTCCCCCGTCCCGGGAGGTCGACAGCCACCGAGGGCAGGCCCAGCTTCGGGCGCACTGGGTCCCAACACCAGGCACCGTGGTACCCACCGTGCACCAGAACGAAACCGTCGACTCCCATAGCGTCCTCCCTCGTCGGGCTCAGTGCCCGCGTGCTAGCCAGTCGGGAAGGCCGGGGGCCTCGCTCCCGATGGTCGTCTCCTGCCCGTGGCCGGGCAGCACTTTGGTGTCGTCGGGCAGCGTCAACAGACGCTCCCGGATCGACTCGATGATGGTGGGGAAGTCCGAGAACGATCGGCCGGTTGCCCCCGGTCCCCCTTTGAACAGGGTGTCACCCGAGAAGACGACGCCCCCGGCCGCGTCGTAGAGCGAGACTCCCCCGGGCGAATGACCCGGCGTGTGCATGGCCCGGAGCCTGATGTGGCCGACCTCGAGCTCCTGGCCGTCGGCGAGTGGGCGGTCGGGTTCTCGATCGGGATAGACCTGGTGCCACAGCATCAGGTCGTCGGGGTGCAACCAGATCGGCGCGTCGAGCACGTCGGAGAGCGCCCCGGCCGCATTGATGTGATCGTTGTGTCCGTGGGTGGCCACGATGGCCACGGTGTGCCGGTCGCCGATGGCCTCGACGATGGGGCGATGGTCGTGGGCGGCGTCGATGACGATGACCCGGCGCTCGTCCCCCACCAACCAGATGTTGTTCTCCACGTCGAAGTCCTGGCCGTCGAGCGAGAAGGTGCCCTCGGTGGTCACGAGCTCTATCATTGGTCGAAGGTCACGACGGATCGGAGGACCTCGCCCCGGCGCATTCGGCCGAAGGCCTCTTCCACCCCGTCGAGGGGGATCGTCTCGGAGACGAAGCGATCGAGGTCCAACCGGCCCTGGAGGTAGAGGTCGACCAGCACAGGGAAGTCCCGTTCGGGAAGGCAGTCCCCATACCAGCTGGGCCTCAGGCGGCCGCCCCGGCCGAAGAAGTCGATCATCGGCAGTTCGATCTGCATGTCGGGCGTGGGCACACCCACCTGTACCAGCGTTCCGGCCAGGTCGCGGGCGTAGAACGCCTGCTCCATGACCGTGGGATTGCCCACCGCCTCGATGCAGACGTCGGCGCCGTTGCCCCCGGTGAGCCCCCGGATGACCTCGACGGGGTTCTCCCGGGAGGCATCGACGGTGTGGGTGGCCCCGAAGTGGCGCGCCTGGTCGAGCTTGCTCGTATCCAGGTCGACGGCGATGACCATGGACGCACCGGCCAGGCGGGCTCCGGCCACGGCCGCGCACCCCACACCCCCACACCCGAAGACGGCCACCGAGTCCCCGAGGGTGACCTCACCGGTGAACATGGCCGATCCCAGGCCGGCCATGACGCCACACCCGAGCAGACCGACCGCCTCGGGACGGGCGGCCGGGTCGACCTTGGTGCACTGTCCCGCGGCCACCAGCGTCTTGTCGGCAAAGGCGCCGATGCCCAGGGCGGGTGCCAGTGGGGTGCCGTCGGCCAGGGTCATCGCCTGGGTGGCGTTGCGGGTGTTGAAGCAGTACCACGGTCGTCCCCGCCGGCAAGCCCGGCACTCGCCGCAGACGGCCCGCCAGTTGAGGACGACGAAGTCGCCGGGGGCGACCGAGGTCACGTCGGGGCCGACGGCCTCGACCACACCGGCGGCTTCGTGCCCGAGGAGGAAGGGAAAGGAATCGTTGATTCCCCCCTCGCGGTAATGGAGATCGGTATGGCACACACCGCAGGCCTGAACGACCACGGATGCCTCGCCCGGACCTGGGTCGGGGACGATGACGGTCTCGAGCGAGACGGGTTCGCCCATGGCCCGGGCCACGACCCCCTTGACCTCACTCGGCACCGATCAGCCCTTCTGTGTCCCTCGTTGGGCCGAGTGGCCCGGGTGCTCGGTCGGCCGGCCCCTCACCGCGTGCCAGGCAACGGTCAACGTTCAACGGGCGCCTCGGATCAGGACCCCGGGGCGCTCTCCGGTGTCCTCACCGTTCTCGAAGGTGGTCGTTCCGGACTTGATGGTGGCCACGTAGCCGGTGGCGTCCTGGAGGAGCCGGCGCCCGCCGGCGGGCAGATCGCTGTGGACGCGGGGATTGCCGAGTTGTAGCCGCTCGAAGTCAATGATGTTGATGTCGGCCAGCTTGCCCGGCTCGAGGGTGCCCCGATCGCCGAGGCCATAGAGCTGGGCGGTGTCCTGGGTCTGCTTCTTCACCATCCACTCGAGCGGCAGACGTTCGCCCCGAGTCCGGTCCCGGACCCAGTGGGTGAGCATGAACGTGGGCTGCGAGGCATCGCAGATGACGCCACAGTGGGCCCCACCGTCCCCCAAGCCGGCTGCGGCCCGCGGGTGGAGCAGCATCTGGCGCGCCGGCTCCAGATCGCCGCTGGCGTAGTTGAGGATGGGTAGGTAGAGGAGGCCGTGGCCCCGGTCCTGGAGCATTGCGTCATAGGCCACCGAGATCGGCGTCCGTCCCGAGGCAGCGGCGATCCCGGCCAGGGAGCGCTCGGGGCCGGGCTCGTACTCGGGCGGCACGCCCAGCGAGTAGGTGGACTCGTAGGCCTGCTTCATCTTCCCGATGTCTGAGCCCTGCGGCTCCCACTCCTCGATCGAACGTCGAACGGCTGGGTCCAACAGCGCGTCGGCCAGCTCCTCGTGGGACAGGCCCCGGGACTTGAGCTCCCGGTAGGCGGGGATGGAGTCGAACAAGCAATAAGAGGTGAAGTGGCCGGACAACAATCCGGTTGCCCGCCCGGCCACCTGAGGCCGCAGGTCGGCCCCGTCATCGACGGCCTCGAGCGACGCGTCCATCAGCTCCTTCCAGAGGTCGGGGGCGCTCTCGACCTGGAGCAGGGCGAAGGTGACGGGCCGGCCGATGGTCGAGGACAGCCGGCGCATCCAATCGACCTCCCGGTGGGGGGCGATGAAATCCTCACCGGCCACACCGTCGGGCGCGAGCTCGAAGACCCCGGTGCCCAGTTCCCCGAGGGCCGCCCCTATTCCGAACAACTCGTCTTCGGCCGCGTAGGTCCCCGGGACCGGCTCGCCGTCGATGGCCCGGTGGGCGATCGTCCGCGACGTGGAGAACCCGAGCGCGCCGGCGGCAACGGCCTCTTTGACCAACTGCTTCATGGCCGCAATGTCGTCGGGTGTGGCCGGCTCGTTCCGCGCTCCCCGCTCCCCCATCACGTATGCCCGCACCGCACCGTGGGCGATCTGCGTGCCCACGTCCACCGTCCAGCGCCGGTCGTCCAGCGTGTCGAGGTACTCGGGGAAGCTCTCCCAGCCCCAGGTCATCCCCTCGGCCAGCGCGGTGCCGGGTATGTCCTCGACCCCCTCCATCAGGCCGATGAGCCAACCGTGCCGATCGGGCTTAGCCGGCGCGAAACCGACCCCGCAGTTCCCCATCACGATGGAGGTCACGCCGTGCCAGCTGCTCGGGGCGATGGTGTCGTCCCACGTTGCCTGCCCGTCGTAGTGGGTGTGGATGTCCACCCAACCCGGGGCGACCAGGAGACCATCGGCATCGACGGTCCGGGCCGCCGCGAGGTCCTCGAGCCGTCCAACGGCGGTCACCACCCCGCCGTCCACGGCGACGTCCGCTGTCCTGGCCGGGCTCCCGGTCCCGTCGACTACCGATCCTCCGCGAACGACCAGATCATGCACGCCCAACCCCCTTGGTGGCCACCAGCCAATGGTCACACGGATGGGTGGCCCTCCGCAACGCACGGCCTGGTCCGGGGGCCAACAGCCCCGCCCGTGCGCCCGGGCGTACGGGCGGCCGGTCCGCCGACTCTTCCCGCCCTCGAAGAAGTGGGTGTGGAACCGATCGCAGGTCCACAAACCTCCCATGGGCATGCCAAACTCCACTCCCATCACGGTGGTCGGCGGCGGGATAGCCGGGCTGGTTGCCGCCATCAGTGCGGCCGAGGCCGGTGCCCGGGTCGACCTGCACGAAGCCCACGCCGTGCTCGGCGGACGGGCCCGGAGCAGCCTCGGCCCCTATATCGCCAACCTCGGCCCCCACGCGATCTACTCCGACGGCCCCCTTTGGAGCTGGCTGAAGGCCCGGGACCTGTTGCCCCCCTGCGCCCAGCCCCCGTTGTCCGGTCTCCGCTTCCGCCGGCAGGGCGAGCTCAGACGCTCTCCCGGGCCGCTGTTGAGGGCCCTGCCATTGCTCTGGCACAGCGGCGACGTCCCCGCCGCGCCCAGCCTCGCCGAATGGGTGGGCGAGCGAGCGCCAACTCTGGTCGCCGATGCCCTCTGCCGGTTCATGGCCGTGGCCACCTTCACCGCCGACCCGGGTGCGCTCGCCGCCTCGTTCGGCGTGGAACGGGCCAAGCGGGTGCTCCGGGTTCCGTCGGCGGCCCGCTACGTGCGGGGCGGATGGACCGTCCTCGTCGATCGGCTGGCTGAGGGCGCGGCCAGGCTGGGCGTCCGTATCCACCTGCAGTCGCCGGTCGATCGGCTTCCCGAGGGTGGTCCGGTCGTCGTGGCCACCGAGCTCGACCGGGCCAGACGCCTCCTCGACGACGATTCGCTCCGCTGGCCGAGTGGCCGTGTGGGCCTCCTCGACATCGGTCTCGTCGCCCGCGGTTCGGACCCGTTCATCGTCTCCGACCTCGACGGCGCCGGATGGGCCGAACGGTTTTCCCAGCCCGATCCGACCCTGGCCCCGACCGGTCACAGCCTGGTCCAGGTGCAAGTCGGGCTCAGGGGCACCGAGACGCTGGAGGACGGAGTCCGTCGGGCCGAGGCGCTGCTCGATTGCGGCTTTGGGTCGTGGCGCGAGCGGGAGACCTGGCGGCGCCGCTCGCTGCTCGATGGGTCGACGGGCGCCCTCGATCTGCCCGGCACCTCGTGGCGCGACCGACCGCCCATCGATCGTGGAGACGGGGTCTTCCTGTGCGGCGACAGCGTTGCCGCCCCCGGGCTCCTCAGTGAGGTGGCCTGGGCCAGCGCCACCTCGGCCGGACGAGCCGCCGTCCACCTGACCGCCACCCGCCAGACCGGTCGCTGACCGCTGGCCGTCACCGCGTCAGCGGGCCAGCTCCTCGAACAGGTCGCCGTGCTCCTCGACCCGGCCCAACACCTGGTCGGCGGTGAACCGGAGGAGCCCGGGGTCGTCAGCGGCCACGCACCGATCCACCTCGTCCCACGACACCGGTGTGGATACGGTGGGCTCCTGGCGGGCCCGGAGCGAGTACACGGCGACCGTCGTCTTGGCCGGATGGTTCTGGCTCCAGTCGATCAGCACCTTTCCGCGGCGGAGCTCCTTGCGCATATTGGAGACGACCAGCTCGGGATGCTCTCCCTCGAGCGTGCGGGCCAGCTCGTGGGCCTCGTCGCGGACCCGGTCCCAGGTCGGCCGGCCGCCCAGTCGGTGGTAGAGCTGCAAGCCCTTCGACCCACTGGTCTTCGGGTGCGTGGTCCGCCCGGGAAGTGCCTCATCGATCAGCCGGGCCACCCGGCAACAGTCGACCAAGGTGCTCCCCTCCCCCGGGTCGAGGTCGAAGACCATGTGGTCCGGTGGCCCCGGCAACGTCCGGCGGCGGCCGATCCGCCACAACGGGACGTGGAACTCGATGGTGGCCAGGTTGGCCGCCCAGGCGATGGTGGGGAGGTCGCAGACGACGGCGTACTCCACGCTGTCGGTCTTGGACCGACCACGTGATCCGCTGGCCGTCGAGGGCACGTCGGCCGTCCGCACCCACTCGGGCGCGTGCGAGGGCACGTGCTTCTCGAAGAAGGACGATGCCTCCACCCCGTTGGGAAACCGGTTCTGGGTCAATGGGCGGTCGCGGACGTGGGCGAGCATCACCGGCGCGATATGGACGTAGTAGTCGATCATCTGGCCCTTGGTGAACCCCCCGGGGTACAGCGGCTTGTCCAGATTGGACAGCGTGAGTCGCCGTCCGTCCACCTCAACCTCGACCGACGACGATTTACTCACGAACCACCTCTGTCGGGTCTTTGTCGGCTCGGAGGCCGCGCCACACCGGGTGCCGGATCTGACCGTCCCTCGTCCATTCGGTGAACCGCACCTCACCGACCAAGGTGGGCTCGACCCAAGTAGCTCCGGCTCGATGGGCGCTCGGCACCGCAGCGGCGAACGGGCTGCTCGTCCGGGTCAGGGCACGCAGCCGACCGAGCAGCTCCCCCTGCTGGTCCTCGGTGAAGCCGGTGCCGACCTTGCCCACATAGTCGAGGCCCTTCGGCCCCGGGACTCCGACCAGCAGCGCTCCGAACGTCTGTTCGCGGCTGCCCTTGCCCGACGCCCAGCCGCCGATCACCACGTCCTGGCTCCGGGTCAGCTTGACCTTGATCCAGGTGTCGCTTCGCCGCCCCGGTTGGTAGCGGCCGTTCCGCCGCTTGGCCACCACGCCCTCGAGACCGCCCGATCGGGCTACATCGAGCACCTTTTGGCCCTGTGCGTTGGTGAACGAGTCGGTCACCGCCCAGTTCGGGCCATCGAGGGCCAGGGACTGAAGCACTGACCGTCGCTCGTCGTAGCTCTCGTCGACCAGCTTCCGGCCGTCCAGGTAGAGCGCATCGAAGATGAGGTAGCTCACCGGCGTGCTGGCCGCCGCCCGCCGGACCTGGGCCGACCCCCGCACTTGCATGCGGTTCTGCAGCTTCGAGAACGACGGTCGCCCTTCATCGTCCATGGCCACGAGCTCGCCGTCGAGGACGACCGACGTCGCCCCGAGCTGCTGGCCCACTCCGCGCAGCTCCGGGTACACGTCGGACACGTCGTTGCCGTTCCGGGTGAGAGCCCGCACCCGTCCGCCCTCGACGTAGGTCACCGCCCGGATGCCGTCCCATTTGAACTCGTAGGCCCACCCACGGTCGCTGGCCGGCAACGATCCCGGCGTGGCCAACATGGGTCGGATCTCCTCGGGCATCGGCTCCCACCCCGCCGGGGCGGGATCCATACGATGGATCATCCAATTGCGGCCTCCCGTCTTGAACAGGACGTACCGGCCGCTGACACGGGAACCGTGCAGCCGGATGATCACCTCGCGCTCATTCCACTTCTCGCACTCGAAGTGGCCATGGTCCCAGAGAATGACGGTGCCCCCGCCGTACTCCCCTTTCGGGATGTCGCCCTCGAAGGTGCCGTAGTCGAGCGGGTGGTCCTCGGTGTGGACGGCGAGCCGGTTGTTGCCCGGGTCGAGTGGAATGCCCTTGGGGATGGCCCACGAGACCAACACGCCGTCTCGCTCGAGCCGGAAGTCCCAGTGCAACGCGGTGGCGTGGTGCTCCTGGATGACGAAGGCTGGACCCGACCGCTTCGACCGTGTGCCCCTCGTGGTCGAGCCCATCGGCTCGGGGGTCTTGGCCGGGTCCCGCTTCTTCCGGTAGGTGGCGAGTGCAGGATTCTTGCCGGCCGCTGTCTTCTTGGCCGCTGTCTTGCTTGCGGCTGTCTTGCTTGCGGCTCTCTTCTTGGCGACTATCTTGCTTGCAGCCGTCTTCTTGGCCGCCGGCTCCCTACCAGCTGCGGACTTCTTGGTCCTACCGCTCCGCTGAGCCGCTGGTGTCACTGACTCCCGATACCCGTTCCGTGCCCGACCGACACATCGAAGCGATCCAGGACAAGTGCGGCCACCGCGGGGAACACGGCCGGTCCCGGCCCAGCAAAGAATGCTCCTCGCCGGTCGGCAAGCCCGGTCTGGTCCGACGAGGCGACATACTCCATGTCGGAGCGAGGCTAATGGTTTCTGACCGGCCCGGCCCTCAAGGCCGATCCCGCCCAGGACAGACACCGGTTTCCGGCACCCGGCCCGATCGTCCAGAATGGGACGGAACGGCGAACAAAGCAACCAGGAGATCGACCATGGACTTCGATTTCGATCCCGACGATCCAACCTTCTTCGGCGAGGAGACCTTTTACGACGAGGACGAGGTGTTCATCCGCACCTGCGGGCGTTGCGGCACCCGCACCTCACCCCAGTGGTCGGAGTCGGCCAGCCTCGAGGAGGCCCGCCGGTACGGCTGGCGGCGGGTCGCCGCGTCGGACCGGCCCGGTTCCCGGCGCATGGACCTCTGCGGCCGTTGCGCGGCCGACGCCGGTTACGGCGCCCCCCTCGCCCGCTGGGGATCCTGGTAGCCGTCTGGCCACCCGCCAGAGAGACCGGGGGCCAGCTGGTCGGCGAGAACCCAGGTTCTTCCCTGTCGCGGCGCGAAAACCCGACCGGCGCGACTCGGGCTCATGTCGGACAGGCCGGTCAAGGGGCCGAGGACGGAATGGACCCCAGGGTGGCCGTCACCGTGAGCTGCTTCTGGCCCCGGTAGAGGCCGATCTGCACGCGCTGACCCGGCTTGTCGGCCTGGATGGCCACCTGCAGCTGGTCGGCGCTCGTCACGGCCTTGCCGTCCAGCCGCACGATGACGTCACCGTTCTCGATACCGGCCGTATCGGCGGGCGAGCCAGACGTCACCTGCATCACGGCCGCTCCCTGATTGGGGACGAACCCGTATTGGCTCCGAAGTTGCTGGGTCACCGTTTCGAGCGAGACCCCGAGATACCCCGTGCCCGCTTTGGACCCGCTCCCGATCGAGTGGTTCCGCAGTCCGGGAAGCAATTGTTGGATCTTGTTGGCGGGAATGGCGAAGCCGATGTTCTGGGCCTGGCTGGTCCCGCTGCTGTTGGCGGCCACCGCGGTGTTCATGGCGATCACCTTGCCCGAGCTGTCGACCAGGGGGCCGCCCGAGTTGCCGGGATTGATGGCCGCGTCGGTCTGGAACAGGTCGGAGAGCGTCTCTGTGCTCGAGCTGCCGGCGTCGCCGGCCGTGACCGTGCGCCCCTTGGCCGAGATGATCCCCTGAGTCACGGTCGGGGTGCCGAGCGAGAGGCCCAACGCATTGCCGATGGCTACCACACCGTCTCCCACTTGCACATTGTCCGAGTCGGCGTAGTTCACGGCAGGTAGGTTCGCTCCCCCGGTGATCTGCAACAGGGCCACGTCATTGGTCGGGTCGGCATCCACCAGGGTGGCGGCCCGGGCTTTGGTCTGCCCGTAGAGGGTCACGGTGATGTTGGTTGCCCCGGCGATGACGTGGTTGTTCGTGACCACCTCGCCCGTTGAGCTGATGATCATCCCCGACCCCTGACTGTCCTGCTGCTGCGCCTGGCTTCCGGGGAGGTCGAACGCGCCGTTGGCGGTCGGTGCCGACTTTGCGTCGATGGCCACGACGGCCGGGAGGACCTTGGCGATCACCGTCTCGATATCGACTGTCCCGTTCAGCAATGCGGGACCGGCAGAGATCTCCTTGACCGTGGTCGTGGTGTTGCCGTTCCCCACCGTCGCGGCAACGATGCCCCCGCCGACCCCTGCCCCGATGAGCGCGGCCACCAGAGCCACCACTGCCGAGCGCCACGTTCCGCTCGGCCGCCGGGCAGCAGCCTCCGCTGGTGCACCCTCACCTTGTGCTGCGCCCACAGCTTGTCCGCTCGGAAGAACGCTGTATGGTCCGGGCCCCGGCGGACCAAGAGGAACGCCGCCGGCAGCACCGGCAGCACCGGCAGCACCGGCAGCACCGGCAGCACCGACAACGCCGGGTGCACTGGGGGCACTCCCGAGGGGTGACTGGGGAACGGCGCCGGGAGGGCCCGGACGCTGCGGTGGCTGCGGTGGCTGCGGCCATCCAGGCTCGGTCGCCTGCCACGGTGTGCCGGCGATCGGAGTCTCGGCCGTGGGCGCGTCGGTGCCAGGAAGCGGGGTCTCGGCCGTGGGCGCCGCGTCGGTGCTGCGAAGGGGGATCTCGACTGTCTGCTCCTCCGAAGGAGGGACCGCAGGTTGGCCCTCGGGCTTGCCGTCCGTCGGCTCCCGGTCGTCCATGCTGGTCCTCCTCGGCTCGTACCCCCTGCTCAGCCGGAACACCTCGGCGTCGCTACGTCAGGTCGATAGTACGGCCAGAACCCCTTTACAATGCCTCCATTCACCCGCTTCTTACTCCCTTCTTAGCCATCCTTTATGCACAGGGTTTCAGCCACCCTCTCCAGCGGCAGTAGCGTGTCGCCCGGTATGTCGCACAGGATTGAGATCGAGCTGACCAGTGACAGTGGGGACGGCATCTGGACGTGGCGCGCCGCCGGGGCCAAGCAGCCTCGGGGCACCGTCTCTGGCGAGCTCGTTCCCGATGGGACCACGGTGGGCACTGTCCTACGCGCCGAGGTTGAGTCGACTCTCGATGGCATGAGCGTCATCGCCCTCCTCCCCCCCAAGGGAAAGGACGCCCCCAAATCGGTCGAGCGGATCGAGATCATCGGTACCCCCCGTTCGGGTCCCGACGTCTCGGTGGTCCTCGCCTCCAAGTCCAAGGGGCGGCGAAGGGACGGCGACCGGGACCGCCCCGATCGGGAACGCCCCGGGCGCGATCGCCCCGGGCGCGATCGGTCCGAAGGATCCCGGCGGCCGGCGAGCGGGCGGGGCCGGGGCGAACCGGCGGCCGGGTCCTCTGCTCCTCGAAGCGACAGCCGCGCCCGCACCGGCGGGCCGTCCGAGGACCGCCGCCGCGAGCGTCCCGCTCGACCAGGCGGACGCGAGGGTGGGCGCGATGGCGCCCGGCGCGGTGGGGGCCGGGACAACCCCGGACGCCCGCAGCCGTCGACCGCCTACCGCAACGCGGCGCTGGCCGGCCTGCGGCCCGAACAGCTGCCCGTGGCCGAGCAACTGCTGCGCGGCGGCATCCCGGCTGTTCGCCAGGCGATCAACGAGCAGAACGAACGGGCCCGGGCCGACGGCCGGGCCGAGGTGACGCCGGGGCCGTTGTTGGCCATGGCCGAGGAACTGTTGCCCACGGTCAACCTGGCCAACTGGAAGGACCGTGCCTCGTCGGCCAGGAATGCGGGCAAGGACGTGGCCCTGCGGGAGCTCCGGTCCATCGTCGCCTCGGCCTCGACGGTCAGCCTGGACGAGGAGGGCCGCGAGTTCGCCGCCTCGTTGCGCACCTCCCTCGACCAGCGCGTCACCGCCCTTCGGGACGGCTGGGTCGCCCGCATGACCACCGCCCTCGACGAGGGACGGGTTGCCGACGCCTTGCGTATCTCGGCCCGACCCCCAGAACCGGCAGCCCGCTTGTCGGCCGAGCTCGCCGTGCGCCTCTCCGAGATGGCCGGCCAGGCCATGTCGGCCGAGATACCGGCGGCCGAGTGGCTGGCCGTACTCGAGGTCGTTGTCGAGTCGCCGGTACGCCGGACGGTCAAGCCGGTCGGGATCCCGCGCGACGCCGACGAGGCCCTACTGGCCGCTGCACGCCAGGCATCGGGCATGGTGCCCGAGCTGGCCCGCCTGCTCGGGATCCCCATCCCACCCCCGCCGGGCCCACGGCGCCCGGTTCCGGCCCGGTCGTCACCGGGTCGTCGTTCGGCCTGACCCCCCGATCAATACGCCAGAGCGGCGATGAGCCGGTCGAGCCCGTCGACCAGGTCGAACCTGCTGATCTGGTCCAGCGGCACCCAGGCGGCGGCTTCGGCATCGTCGGAGGGCACGGGGTCGCGGCGCTCGCCAACGGTGACGGCATAGTCGGTGATCCAGTACCGCTTCCCGTCGATGTCCACCGTGACGTCGAGCACCACCGGGCCGCACACCCCATGGAGACCGGTCTCCTCGACCAGTTCCCGGAGGACCGCCGCTTCGGGTCGTTCGCCCGGCTCGACGTGGCCTCCGGGCACCGACCATCGACCGGCCTGGGGAGCCCGGCCCCGCCGGACGAGGAGGATCGCTCCGTCGATGACGGCGACCGCCCCCACCCCGCGCACGGCGGGGACCGATCCGGACGCGTCCACGCCGGCCCGATGCGTCAGCCCGGCTCGATGGTTCGGTGCATGACCAACAGGCGAGCCTTGAAACCGGCCGACTCGAAGAAGTTCTTCCCGTCTCGATCGCCGGGGAGGGCGATGCCGTCCGCTCCGACGCAGTGCTCGGCCTCGAACCAGGCCATCAGCGAGTCGATGAGCAGGTGGCCGAGCCCGATGGACCGAGCGCCGGGATCGACATAGCAGCCGTCCATGCGGCCGAGCCGGTCACCGTCCCTGAGCGTCTCGACCCGACCGAGCGCCATCGCCACTACCACGCCGTCGATCGTCCCGACCAGGGTCAGTCGGGTGGCATCGGCCAAGAGCGAGGCAAGCGCATCGGGCTCGAAGTCTCCGGCCGGCGGTCGACGGTGAGCCAACAGCAGTGGGCCCCCCCGTTTGTGGGCCAGGGCGTCGGCGCACGCCGCCGACAGTGCGGCGAGCTCGCGGGCGTCGCCCGGTTCGGCCTTCCGTACTGCTTCCACCGGTCCTCCTCGGCGACGGTAATCCGACCCCGGCGATCGTTCCGTGGGCTACGAGCGCTCGTCCAGGAGCTGCTCGACGCGGTTGAGGATAGTCCGGCGGCCCCGATGGCCCGATTCGTGGGCCCGGACCGCGGACAGCTCATCGGCGGTCAGCCCGTCGAGCCGTTGAACGACCTGGGATGCCGACAGCGTGTCGAACCCGGGTATGGCCAGTGGCACCGAGGTCCCGTTGGCCGCCGGGGCGACCCCGTCGTCAGCGGTCTCCGGACTGGCCGATCGGATCGGCGTCGACGCGGCCTGCACCACCGGGCCGTCAGGCGGCGGAGTCGTGGCCGGTCCCTCGGGCACCTCAGGGGCCGGTGTTCCCGCGGTCTCCCGACTGCGCCGAAGATCTTCCGCCCGCTTGCGCAGCTGGCTGCGTCCGGCGGCGACGGCGAAGGACCCGACGGTGTGCGCGGACGTGACCTGGCCGGTGAGCCGTTCCCGCCCCCGCTCGACCAGCCGTGGGAACTCCTCCACGGCCGTCACCATCAGGCCGACCGGTGCGAAGACGAAGACGTCCACGAGACGTTGGTTCACCGTCGTCGGCTCGTCGGTCACCGGGTCCATGGGGTCCTTCCTCTCTCAGACGCAGTCTCTGCAGAGCATTTTCGTCGGGTCGGCCAGTTGGCTGGGATGCTTCACCAGAAAACACGACCGGCAGACGAACTCGTCGGGCTGTTTGGGCAGCACCCGCTCCACGCCATCCGTCTTCTCGTCCGTCTCGACCGCCTCTTCGTCCTCGGGCTCCTCTTCGACGACCAAGCGCTCTTTCAGGATCATGTCCAAGCTGGCCTCGACGTCCTCGTCCTCGGGCTCCTCTTCCTCGTCGCTCTCCTCCTCGTCGGCCGCGGCCGGGGCAGCCACCGGGACGGCGACATCGGCGACGTCCACGTCCACGTCGACGTCGACGTCCACGTCGGGCTCGTCCTTCACCACCACGTCGTCGTCGTCTTCGTCGACCAGGGCGACATCTTCGTCCTCGATCAGGTCGTCATCGTCCTCCAACTCGTCAAGGTCGTCCTCGGCCAGCCCGTTTGGTTCTTCCACGTCGTCCAGTTCTTGCGGCATATCGGCCCTTCAATGGTGAGTTGGGCGGGAGCATAGACGGTCCAGAGCAGCGTTCGTACAGGTCGAGTCGTGCCTGACAGAAGGCGACTCGAAGGCATTGGGAACGGTTCCAACCGATACCGAAGCCACATGGGCCGGGGCCGTCAACGACCAGGCGACGGTTGGTCTACTACTTCGTCCAGGCGGCAGGGCCCGGGGTTCTTTGGCACCATTTCCCCGCTCCAGTGGCACACGCCGCCGGTCCCGAAGAAGCGTTCTCTACTCGAACCCCAAGGCCTCCCTCCGCCTCTCACAGCATCCCCCCGGCGGATCGTCTCGGCGATGCAGGCTCGCACGATGCTTCCGTAGGGTAACTGGGACTGGGGCGAACGATAGGCCATGGGTCGGGGGCGTCGTCAAGCGACTTTTCTCCGCCGTGACCAGCGGCGTCCCCCTGTCCCCCTGGTCAGGGTGGTGAAGGAATTCTGCCCGCCGTCCGTCGGGTCTCGGCGCGGCGCTCGGACTCCAACCGCTCGAGTTCGGGCTCCCCGTAGTCGACGTGTGACATGGCCTCGGCCAAAAGACGGTGCCCGGCTCGCTCCGCGATCAACCGGTGCATCTCCTGGGCCACCCATCGGTAGGCAGGATGGCCCTGGGGGCTCGAGCGCAGCTCCACCACGTGCATGGCCGAGCGCGCGTTTATGTGCATCGAGTAGCGGATGCGGTAGGCCAAGGCGACGGCGTAGGCCGACTCCACCGGGAACTCCGGGGCCAGCACTTCATGGAGCTCGCGGGAGCGCTCCAACGAAGCAATGTACCGCCCGGCCACGCCGGCCTCGTCGACGACGTCGGGTACGTCGTAGCCGAGTGATGGACCGAGCGGCTGCCACTCGATGGTCAGCATCCGGTGACGCTGCAGGTCCCGGAAGGCGCCGTAGTCGGTCACCACGTCGAAGCGATAGGACGTCCGCTCGAAGGCCCGTCCCGGCCGATGGCGACGGTTGGACCGGTCCCCCACGTAGCTGAGGACCAGCGACCGCCGTTCGTCTGCGCTGAGCCCGCGCACTCGACGCAGGATCTCCGATTCCGACGCAGAGGTATGGGGATAGCAGATGGCGGCGATGACCTTCTCCTCGCCGTCGGGATCGAAGTCGACCAGGTCGACCGAGGGCGCGCCGGTGGGCCCGGTCCCGCCGGCCGTCGGCTCGGCCAGGTCGGGAAAGAAGCGCTCCACCGTGCGAGCGGTGTCGTCCCGTACCTGCTCGAGGTACCTCGACCACTCCCCACCCCGTTCGGGCCGGTCGACCCGCTGGAGGAACGACGGGATGACCTTTCGCAGCTCGTCGAGCATCATGGCCGCGTAGCTGCGGGCCTCAGGGAGCGGGTGCGAGCGCATGCGGAGCAGCAGCATCTCGTAGGACTGCCCCGTCCCGTAGATGCCCAGGTTCGAGAGCGACCCGGCCGGCAGCAGGCCGCGTAGGGCATCGAGCGCCTTGGCCCGCACCGCCCGGCGGTGGACGAAGTCGGAATCGCCGGTCCGGCGGGGATGCCGCCGGGTCAGCCAGGCCTGTACCTCGCCCAGGAGCTCGCCGTAGGTGTCGAACATGCGGTCCATTTCGCCCACGTACTTGGCCCCGAGCGGGGACTCGAGTAGCCCGGGATCCCGGCAATAGCGGTAGTGACCGGTGCTCAGACGGCTGTCGTAGGCGATGTAACGGGTGGATTGCTCCAGGTAGGCCATGAGGCGGCCCCGCTCGAGCACCTTGGTCAGGACGTTGGAGGCCTGCTCGCAGGCCAGGTGGACACCGCCCAGTTGGGCCACCGAATCGTCGCCGTACTCGAGAAACACCCTCTCGTAGAGGTCCTCGGCCCGCTTGAGGCCGACGGTGGCGTCCACCGTGGCATCGCCGGTGATGTCCAGTTCCCCCACGAACTCGTCGAGGAACAGCCGACGGAGGCTCTTGGGCGAGCGCGAGTAGCGGGCGAACAGAGCCCCTTTGACCACTTCGGGCAGGTTGACCAGGGCGAAGACGGGGAGGTGCAGGTTTGTGCAGTAGCGCCGGAGGATGTCCTCCTCTGCGGAGGTGAACGTCTCGATGGCGTAGGGAAACATGCCCGGTTCACATTACGGCCGGGGAGCCGGGTCAGTGGCGGATCCCCAGACGGCCGGGTCGTTGGCCGCCACCACCCCTCGACGGAGCAGGCCGACGGCCAGCTCGGCGGCCTCGGCCGTCGAGGGCGACGGCGCCACCTGGGCCAACTGGCGGAGCAGGTCGATGAGCTGGCGTACGTTGCGGACGAAGTCGCCTGGGGCCACCTCGCAGTCGGCGAGCACCGAGGAGAGCAGCCCGCCCTCCGCCCACCGGGTGACCGATCGGGCCAGCCCGGGGTCCGGCCGCCGGGTCCGGGGCAGGCGGTGGCGGCGTTCCTCGGCCTGCAGGTCCTGGGCCAGCTCGCCCAGGGCGGTGAGCCGCTCGGCACTGATCCGGTCCTTCGGGAGGGGGGGTTCAGCCTCCCGACGCCGGGCCTCGAAGGTCACGCCGGAGACCACCCCGGCCAGGCGGGAGGGTGAGAGGCCGTCGAAGAGGCCATGGCGCAGGCCCTCGGCCACCAGGAGGTCGCACTCGTGGTATATGGCGGCCAGGCCCGCTCCGGCCTCGGTGAGCCGCCAACCGTCGACATACCGGCGCGAGCCGAGGACGGCCAGCCGCCGGTCGAGCTGGGCTGGGAGGGAGACCGATCCCGAGGACGCCTGCCACTGCCCGTAGGAGGAGCGCAGGAGGTCGTGGGCCTCCTCCTCGGACCACCGGCGGACAAGGTTGACGGCCAGGTTGTAGGTGGGGTGAAACGACGAGCGGAGATCGGGCGGAGGGGCGGCGGCAATTCGGGCCACGGTGGTGAAGGTGGTCGCCACCGAGTAGAGGATCATGGCGTGACCGACAGTGTCGATGCCGCGCCGGCCGGCCCGGCCGGTCAATTGTTGGTACTCACCTGAGGTAAGGGGCGAGGTCTCCGAGCCCCGGAACTTGGCAAAGCGCTCGACCACCACGGTGCGGGCGGGCATGTTGATCCCCAAGGCCAGCGTCTCGGTGGCGAACACCACTTTCAACAGGCCGGCCGAAAAGCACGACTCGACCGCTTGCCGAAAGGCCGGGACCAGGCCAGCGTGATGGGGGGCGATGCCCGCCTCGAGCGCGGCCGACCACGGCCCATAGCCGAGGGTGCGGAGGTCGTCGTCGGACAGACCCTCCACCGCCGCCTCGGTCATCTCCCGGATCCGGCCCCGCTCCTCCGAGGTGGTCAGGCGGAGCCCGTCGCGGAGGCACTGTTGGGTGGCGTCGTCACAGGCGGCCCGGCTGAAGATGAAGGTGATGGCGGGCAGCATGCCGTTGGCCGCCAGGTACTCGGCCACCTCGGTGCGCTGCGGGGCCCGGAAGCGATGACGCGGGTTGCGCCGTCGCCGCTCGTCGAGCGCCATCCCCTCCCGGTTCGGCCGCCCGTCGGTCAGCAGGGGGATGACGCTGAGGCCGTCGCGCCCCCGTTCGGCCACCGCGTAGTGGTGGTGCAGGGTGACAGGCCGGTGCGTCTCCACCACGACCCGGGTCGGGCCCCGCACCGACGTCAGCCAGGCGCCGAAGTCTTCGGCGTTGGCCACCGTGGCCGAGAGGCAGACGAAGGTGACGGTGCGAGGCGTGAGCACGAGCACCTCTTCCCACACCGATCCCCGGTAGGGGTCCTGGAGGTAGTGGACCTCGTCCAGCACGACGACGGCCAGACCCTCGAGCACCCTGGAGCGGGCGAAGAGCATGTTCCGCAGTACCTCGGTGGTCATGACCACCACCGGCGCGTGGGGCTGGTGGGAGACGTCGCCGGTCAGGAGGCCGACCCGGTCGTTCCCGTAGCGGGCCGCGAGGTCACCGAACTTCTGGTTGGAGAGGGCCTTGAGCGGGGTGGTGTAGAAGGCCTTGCCGCCCTGGGCGATGGCTCGGGCCACCGCGTACTCGGCCACCACCGTCTTCCCCGACCCGGTGGGCGCGGACACGAGGACCGAGCGACCGGCGTCAACCGCATCCATCGCCTCGAGCTGGTAGGGGTCGGGCGGGAAGCCGAGTCCGTGGAGGAACGTGTCCCTGACTGCGGGTGCGATGTCCGTTACTGGCTCCCGGTCGGCGTCTCGATCTCGCTGACCGGCTCACCGGTTGATCGCCGTCCGAGAACCTTCCCCACGACGATGGATAACTCGTAGAAGACGTACAGGGGCACGGCCATGGCCAGCATCGAGAAGGGATCGGAGCTGGGGGTGACCACCCCGGCCACCACCACGATGGCCACGATGGCCCAGCGCCGCCACCGGCCGAGCGTCTGGGGGCTGAGGACCCCGGCTATCTCGAGCGAGATCAACAGGACGGGGAACTCGAAGGTGAGCCCGAAAATCGTCATCAGCAAGAGGATGAGGCTCAAGTAGCTGTTGGGGTTGTAGATCTGCTGGAGGCTCGGTCCGCCGATGTGGTCGAGGAACTGGAGCGCATGGGGGAAGGTGTAATAGGCCACGAGGCAGCCCAGCGCGAACAGGAGGATCGAGGAGACGATGAACGGGATGGCGTACTTCTTCTCCTTGGGGTGCAGCCCCGGCGTGATGAACCGCCAGAGCTCCCACAGGATGACCGGGGAGGCCAGGAAGAGCCCCCCGTAGGCGGAGATCTTTATCCGGAGGGAGAGGCCGTCCAGGGGGCTGGTCACATACAGGCTGCAGTGATTGGCATTGACCTGGCAGTAGGGATGCTTCAAAAAGGACAGGATGTAGTTGTAGAGCAGGAAGGCCACCGTGGCGGCCACGACGAACGCCACCGCGCAGACCAGGACGCGTCGCCGGAGCTCGGTCAGGTGCTCGACGAGCGTCATCGAGTCGGTGGGGTGCCCGGCCTCGTTTCGCCGTTTCAGTGTGATGGCCATGACCGTGGGTCCTCGTCCCGTCCGCGCTGGCGACGGGTCAGTTCATGCCGGGGTCGTCGGCGACCACCGGGCCGGCGTCACGGACCTCGTGGCTGACCCCACCCGGTACTGCGATCGAGACGGTCGGGGTGGAGGCGTGCACCACCCCGGCCGGTCGGTTCGAGCCCGGCGAGGATTGGACCTCACCGTCGTGTTCCTCGCTTGATTCGGAACCGTCGATGGTCACGGATGTCGTCCCGATGGCATTGTTCTCGGTCGAGTCGGCCGAGGCCAGGTCGTCGAGGAAGTTCAGGGGCGAGCGGACGGCTTGGGCGATCTTGTCCGAGGAGGGCAAGTCGGGGAACGAGCCCCGCACGTCGGCCTCGAGCCGTTCGCGGAATTTGCGGAAGTCGCCCCACAGGCCCCCGATCTGCTTGGCCACGCGGGGAAGCTTGTCCGGTCCGAGCACGATCAGCGCCACAACGAGGATCACCAGCAGCTTCGCCGGGCTAAGGAAGGGCACGGTCGTCAAGTGTACCGGCGCATCCCCGCTCCGGTCAGAGCCCGCCGATGTGAGAGATGGGCCAGATGCGGATGAACGCCCTCCCGACGATGATCGACCTGGGGATGGGCCCGAACCATCGGGAGTCCTCGGAATCGGTCCGGTTGTCACCCATGACGTAGTACTCCCCCGGCGGGATCTTGTACGGTTTGTCCAGGTTGAAGGGCACCGGGTTGGGCCCGGGCAGGGATTTGACCCCGGGCTGGAGCCACGGCTCGGCCAGGCGCTTCCCGTTGATGTAGATCTCGCCGCCCACCGACGAGATCGTCTCGCCCGGGAGCCCGATCACCCGTTTCACCAGGTCATTGATGTTCTGCTGTTCCAAGGGGGGCTTGGAGAACACCACGATGTCACCGCGGCCCACGCCGTGCAGGTGGTAGCTGAGCTTGTCGACCAGGATCCGGTCGCCGACCTGGAGCGTCGGGATCATCGACCCCGATGGGATGTAGAAGGTCTGCACCACGAACGTGCGCACCAGGAACGAGGCCCCGAGCACGACCACCACGATCACGACCAGTTCGGTCAGCCACGACCGGCCCCGTCGGCGCCGCTTGGTCCTGCCCCCAGGCGGTGACCCGTCCACCTCGCCCGTTTCGGCCGGCGGCTCCTGGGTCTCGACTCCGGTGGCGGCCGCTCGATCGCTCTCCCCTGGAGCGAGCAGCGGCGCGTCCCCGCCGGTCGAGTCTGAAGTTCCAGGGGCCATGGCTCACCGAGGCTAGTGCAGGCACCCCACGGCCCGGCAACCGGGGTGCTCGGCGGTCGCGCCTAGAGCCCCTCGATGAGCTTCTCCACGCGGTCGTCCTTGGCCTTGAACGGGTCCTTGAGCAACACGGTGCGCTGGGCCTGGTCGTTCAGCTTCAGGTGCACCCAGTCGACGGTGAAGTCGCGGCGGCGCTCCTTGGCCCGGCGGACGAACTCGCCGCGGAGCCGGGCCCTGGTGGTCTGGGGGGGCGTCGAGATGGCGCTGACGATGTCGGCGTCGTCACAGATGCGGTCGAGCTGGTCGTGCCGCTGCAGGCGGTAGTAGAGACCGCGCTTGCGGTCCACGTCGTGGTACTGCAGGTCGAGCAGCGACACCCGCGGGCTGGAGAGGCCCAGTTCGTGGCGCGCCCGGTACTGGTCGATCAGCCGGTACTTGGCCACCCAGTCGCACTCCCGATGCAGGCTGAGCGGATCGGACTCCAGTCCCTTCAGGCAGTGCTCCCACATGTCGAGAGCGCGGTCCTCTTGGGGGGAGAGGCCCTGGCGGTCCCGGAACTTGATGGCCCGCTGCAGGTACTCGGACTGGATGTCGAGTGCGCTCATCTCCCGCCCGTTGGCCAACCGGACCGGCCGCCGGCAGGTAATGTCGTGGCTGATCTCCCGGATGGCCCGGATCGGGTTCTCGAGGGTGAGGTCGCGGAGCACGGTCTGGGGATCCTCGAGCATCCGCAACAGGATGCTTGTCGCGCCCACCTTCAAGTAGGTGGCGTACTCGCTCATGTTGGAGTCGCCCACGATGACGTGGAGACGCCGGTACTTCTCGGCGTCGGCGTGGGGCTCGTCCCGGGTGTTGATGATGGGCCGACTCCTGGTCGTGGCGGACGAGACGCCCTCCCAGATGTGCTCGGCTCGCTGGCTCAGGCAAAAGGCGGCCCCGCGGGCGGTCTGGAGGACCTTGCCCGCACCCGAGTAGATCTGCCGGCTGACCAGGAAGGGGATCAGGACCTCGGTGTAGTGCGAAAAGTCGTCGCGCCGGCTGGTCAGGTAGTTCTCGTGGCACCCGTACGAGTTCCCGGCCGAGTCGGTGTTGTTCTTGAACAGGTAGATGTCACCCCGGATCCCCTCCTCCCGCAGCCGGGTCTCCGCCCCCTCTACCAGCTGGGACAGGATCCACTCCCCCGCCTTGTCGTGGACCACCAGCTCGGCGATGTCGTCGCATTCCGGGGTGGCGTATTCGGGGTGGCTGCCCACATCGAGGTAGAGGCGAGCACCGTTCTCCAAGAAGACGTTGGATGAGCGCCCCCAGCTCACCACCCGTCGGAACAGGTAGCGGGCCACCTCGTCGGGGCTGAGCCGACGCTGCCCGCGGAGCGTACAGGTCACGCCGTACTCGTTCTCCAGGCCGAAGATTCGACGCTCCATAACCCTCACGGTACTGGCAGGTTGCGCTCGTGCCACCGCATGGTCGGATGAGCTGGTCGTCGAGGGGCTCCGTGCTGGTCGGTTCCGCTGGTGAGAGGCGGTGACG
>DATDHU010000021.1:0-12074 GCA_036521415.1 Acidimicrobiales bacterium | reverse complement strand
GAGTTGGCCACGGCGCACCCGGCGTCGTTGTGGCAGTGGATGCCGAGCTGCGCACTGGTGCGCTCCCGCACCTCGGCGACCGCCTGACCCACCTGGTCGGGCAGTGAGCCCCCGTTGGTATCGCAGAGCACGAGCGCCTCGGCCCCGGCCTCCTCGGCGGCAGCCAGGACCGACAGGGCGAAGTCGGGATTGCGTCGGTAGCCGTCGAAGAAGTGCTCGGCGTCGAGGAACACACGGAGGTCGTGGGCGGTCAGGTACTCGACCGAGTCGCGCACCATGGCCACGGCCTCGTCGAGCGTCGTGCGGAGAGCTTCGTCCACGTGACGGTCCCACGTCTTGGCCACGATGCAGGCCACCGGAGCGCCCGCGCCGATGAGGTTGGCCAGAACGGCATCATCTTCGGGTCGGACGCCGGCGCGGCGGGTCGAACCGAATGCCACCAGGGTGGCCCGGTCGAGGTGCAGCTCTCTTCCCGCCCGGTCGAAGAACTCCACGTCCTTGGGGTTGGCGCCCGGCCACCCACCCTCGATGAAGGTGACCCCGAGGTGATCGAGTTGCTCGGCCACCCGCAGCTTGTCGTCGACGGAGAGCGAGAGCCCTTCCTGCTGGCTGCCGTCGCGCAAGATGGTGTCGAAGATGTCGACCGACTCGGGAAGCTCGGGGATCTCGTAGTCATGGGCGCGGTGGGTGCGCCCGTCGGCGTGGGTGTGACGGTCAGTCGACATGATCGAGCCAGTCCTTGTACTGGTCGACCTGGCCCCGCACGGTGGCGAAGTAGGTCTCCTGGATCCTCTTGGTGATGGGACCCGGCCGCCCGGTGCCGACCTGGCGGTCGTCGACGGCACGGATCGGGACCACTTCGGCCGCCGTGCCCGAGAGGAAGGCTTCTTCGGCCAGGTAGAGGTCGGTGCGGATGATGGGCTCGTGGCGCACCTCGATCCCGAGGTCGCCGGCAATGGTCTCGATGGATTGCTGGGTGATGCCGGCCAGGGCCCCCGAGTCCGAGGTGTGCGGGGTGATGATGACCCCTTCGTGCACGACGAAGATGTTCTCGCCCGTGCACTCGCTCACCGTGCCGTTGGGGGCGAGCAGGATGGCCTCGTCGTAGCCGGCCTTGATCGCCTCCACCTTGGCCAGCGACGAGTTGATGTACATGCCTGTGCCCTTGGCCGCGGTGGGCACGGCGTTCGGATCGTGACGCTGCCAGGAACTGATCTTGCACGACACGCCGTTGGCCACGCCGTCGTCGCCCAGGTAGGTACCCCAGGGCCAGGCGGCGATGGAGACGTTGATCGGGCAGGGCAGCGGGTTCAAGCCCATCTCGCCGTAGCCCAGGTAGATCAGCGGGCGCAGGTAGCAGCCGTCGTTGAGCCCGTTGACCCGCACCAGGTCACGGGTGGCATCGATGATCTGATCCACGGTGAACGGAACGTCGATCATGAAGATCTTGGCCGAGGCGAAGAGCCGGCGGATGTGGTCGCTCAGGCGAAAGACCGCCACACCGCGTGAGGTCGGGTAGGCCCGGATGCCCTCGAACACGCCGGAGCCGTAGTGCATGGTGTGGGTGAGCACATGCACCGTTGCGTCGGCCCAGTCGACGAACTCGCCGTCCATCCAGATCTTCTCGGTCGGGGTGATGGGCATGCTCAGAGCCTCTCTGCGATGGCATCGCCCACGGCGGTCGTGGACAGCGTCGTGGTCGACATGGCATTGGACTGTTCGGACAGCGCTTTGAGGACACGCTGGGCGGCATCGTGCTCGCCCAGGTGGGCCAGCATCAGCGCGGCCGAGTGGATGGCGGCCAGCGGGTTGGCGATGCCCTGGCCGGCGATGTCGTGGGCGGCACCGTGGACCGGTTCGAACACGGACGGCCCGGTGCGGTCCGGGTTCAGGTTGGCCGAGGCGGCGAAGCCGATGCCACCGCTGACGGCGCCGGCCAGGTCGGTGAGGATGTCGCCGAAGAGGTTGTCGGTCACGATGACGTCGTATCGGCCGGGCTGCTCCACCAGGTAGATGCAGGCGGCGTCGACGTGGTTGTAGTCCCATGAGACGTCGGGGTACTCGGGGGCGACCTCGGTGACGGTGCGCTGCCAGAGGTCGCCCGCGAAAGTCAGCACGTTGGTCTTGTGCACCAGGGTCAGCTTGTGCTCCGGTCGATCGTTGGCCAGCTCGAAGGCGAAGCGCACGCAGCGATCGACGCCGAAGCGGGTGTTCACCGATCCCTGGGTGGCCACCTCGTGGGGGGTCCCGTGGCGCAGGAACCCGCCCTCCCCGGCGTAGGTGCCTTCGGTGTTCTCCCGGATGACGACGAAGTCGGCGCCCTGGGCGATCGAACCGGGCATGCCGGAGAAGGGACGGAGGTTCACGTACAGATCGAGCGAAAAGCGGAGGCGGAGCAGGAGGCCACGCTCGAGGGTGCCCGGCGGCACCGAGGTGTCGCCCACCGGTGGGCCTATGGCGCCCAGGAGGATGGCGTCGTAGCCCCGGAGCTCCTCGAGTGTCTCGTCCGGGAGCACGGTGCCGTCACGGAGGTAGCGGGCCGCCCCCAGGTCGAAGTCGGTGGTCGTCACGTTGACGCCGGCGGCGGCCACCACCTTGAGGGCCTCGGCGCAGACCTCGGGCCCGATGCCGTCCCCGCCGATGACGGCGATACGCCAACCTGTCGTGCTGTTGCTCACTGGTGTTGCTCCCATGATCGAGTGCGCCGGGAATTGAAAAACCGTCCACCCAGTGGACGGTTTGACGGCGCGCGGGGATGTGGCGCGCCTAAGGAATAATGCCTACAACGTGCTCAAGACGGTACATGCGGGTGTCAGTCTCTCGCAGCGGGAGGACTTCGTCAACAACGGGGGCGTCAGCCCCTTCGGGGCGATTAGCCTGGTTGCCGCCGTCGAGGTGTCCCCCGGGGACCCCCGGCACCCTCCACCCGAAGGGCACGTTGTGACCAACGCATCATCCAACGACACCGAAGCGACCAAGCTCACCCAAGGCACCTTCGAGCGCCTGACCGCCGAGCTGAAGGACCTGACCACCCGTGGCCGGGTCGAGATCGCCGAGCAGATCGAGACCGCCCGCGCCCTGGGTGACCTCAAGGAGAACGGCGACTACCACGCGGCCAAGGACTCCCAGGGGAAGATGGAAGCCCGCATTCGTCAACTCCAGGCCCTGCTCAAGGAGGTCCAACTGGTCGACGAGTCGGATGTGGGGGACGGCAGTGTGAGCACCGGTACCACGGTAACGCTGCGCTACGAGGGGGACGACGAGGACGACACGCAACAGTTCTTCGTGGGCTCGATCGAAGAGCGGCAGGGCACCCTCCCCGTTCTGTCACCCAGCGCGCCGCTCGGTCAGGTGCTGATGGGGAAGAAGGCGGGCGACACGGTGGAGTACACCGCACCGGGGGGCATGCTCCGAGTCGAGATCGTGGCGGTGGACCACTGATGGCGGTGCCTCTCACTCTGAGCGAGAAGATCTGGGATGCCCATGTGGTGAACGCCACGGCCGGCGAGCCGGACCTCCTCTTCATCGACCTTCACCTGGTGCACGAGGTGACCTCGCCCCAGGCCTTCGATGGATTGCGGCTGGCCGGCCGCACGGTGCGGCGGCCCGACCTCACGGTGGCCACGGCCGACCACAACGTGCCGACCCTCGACATCGACCGTCCGGTGGCCGACCCGATCTCGGCCCAGCAACTCAAGGTGCTGAACGACAACTGTGAGGAGTTCGGCATCACCTGCTACCCCATGGGCGATCCCAACCAGGGCATCGTCCATGTGATCGGGCCCGAGCAGGGCTGGACCCAGCCCGGCATGACGATTGTGTGCGGCGACAGCCACACGTCCACCCACGGCGCCTTCGGCGCGCTGGCCTTCGGCATCGGCACCAGCGAGGTCGAACACGTTCTGGCCACTCAGACCTTGGGGCAGGTGCGGCCGGCCACCATGGCCGTCACTGTGGAGGGCGAGTTGGGGGCCGGCGTGACCGCCAAGGATGTGGCGCTGGCCATCATCGGTGCCATCGGGACCGGGGGTGGCATCGGGCACGTCATCGAGTATCGAGGTTCAGCCATTCGCTCGTTGTCGATGGAAGGCCGCCTCACGCTCTGCAACATGAGCATCGAGGGCGGGGCCCGGGCCGGATTGGTCGCTCCCGACGAGACCACGTTCGACTACATCAAGGACCGCGACCACGCACCGCGCGGCGACGACTGGGGTGCCGCCGTGGCCTACTGGCGCACCCTGGTCACCGACGAGGGGGCGGTGTTCGACAAGGAAGTGACCCTCGACGCCGCGTCGATCACACCGCACGTGACGTGGGGCACCAACCCGGCCCAGGTCGTCCCGATCAGCGGCAACGTGCCCGATCCCGAGACCATGGACGATGCCGGCGAGCGCGATTCGGCCGAGCGCGCCCTCGCCTACATGGGCCTGGCGGCCAACACACCCATGCGGGAGATCAGCGTGGACACGGTGTTCCTGGGTTCGTGCACCAATTCACGCATTGAGGACCTGCGGGCCGCCGCCGCCGTCCTCGAGGGCCGGACGGTCCACACCGGCGTGCGGGCGCTGGTCGTGCCTGGCTCGCACCGAGTCAAGAGCCAGGCCGAAGCCGAAGGGCTCGACAAGGTCTTCGTGGCCTCCGGGTTCGAATGGCGTGAACCGGGATGCTCCATGTGCCTGGCCATGAACCCCGACAAGCTGGCCGTGGGCGAACGGGCCGCTTCAACGTCGAACCGCAACTTTGAAGGTCGTCAGGGCCGGGGCGGCCGGACCCACCTGGTCTCGCCCATTGTCGCTGCCGCCACGGCAGTCGCCGGGACGTTCGCCACGCCCGAGGATCTCGACCGATGAAGCCCGTCACCGTCATCACCGGCCGAGCCGTGCCGCTCGATCGCACCGACGTCGACACCGACCAGATCATCCCCTCCGACTGGCTCAAGCGGGTCGAGCGCACCGGCTTCGGTGCCGGGCTGTTCTCCGAGTGGCGCGATGACCGCGACTTCGTCTTGAACCACCCCGAGTTCGTGGGAGCCACCGTATTGGTGGCCGGCCACAACTTCGGGACGGGCTCGTCCCGGGAGCACGCCGTGTGGGCCCTGATGGACTACGGATTCGAAGCGGTGGTCTCGTCCCGCTTTGCCGACATCTTCCGCAACAACTCCATCAAGCAGGGGCTGCTCCCCGTCCAGGTGACGCCGGGGTTCGATGCCGAGTTGATGAGGGCGGTCGAGGCCGACCCCACGCTCGAGATCACCATCGACGTGGCCCGGGGCACCATTGAGGCGCCGGCGGCCGGACTGGCGGCTGAATTTCCGCTGGACGAGTTCACCCGGCAGCGGTTGCTCAACGGGTGGGACGACATCGGGCTGTCACTGCGTCACGCCGAGGCCATCACCGCTCACGAGGAGCGGCGGCCGAGCTTTCTGCCCTCGGCCTGAGCTGTCTGGCGTCGGAGGTGGTCTCCGGGCCTGCGGTTGATCTACCGAATGGTCCCGTGCCCCGGAATGAGAGGGAGATCGAGCGCGGTGACCCATCCAGGCGGGAGGTCGTTGACCGCCGGCACGGCATTGAGGGCTCGCAAGCCGGTGGCCAGACAGCCGGCTGCGGCGGCGTCCCGTCCGCTGCCGTCGGTGAAACGGAACGAGGTCTCTTGCGTAATTGACGGGGACCCGTCGATCTCTACCCGGTACACATCGTCCTGGGTGCCGCGCGGCCAGTCCGGTGCAGCATCTCCTCCGACCCGGTTGACGTGTTCGAGGCAGATGCGGGGTTCGCCCCGGTGGATGCCGTTGACCGTGAAGCGGATGGCGGCGACTTCCCCCGGATTGATGACTCCCTTGGCGGTGAGGATCGACTTCTCGGTCACCCATTTCTCCCACGTGGTGGTGATCTCGTCGAGCTCGATCCCGACAGCATGGGCCATCATCGGCACCGTGGCCCCCCACGACATCACCAGGATGTCGGTGTGCTCGAGGAGCGGTGTGAATTCGGGCGGGCGGCCGATGCCCATCTCGTCCTCGTAGTCGCCCTCGTAGTTGATGTAGTCGAGGATCTCGAGGGCCTTGACCTGGCGAACCTCCCCGCACAGGCCCATCAGGGTCATCGGGAACAGGTCGTTGGCGAAGCCCGGATCGATGCCGGTGGTGAAACACGATGCGCCGCCCGACGCGCACGCCTCGGAGATCGGGTCGATCCACGACGGTGGATTGAGCGACATGCTCGGCCACACCCACGGCGTCATGGCTGTCGAGCACACATCGATCCCGGCCCTGAGGAAGGCACCGATGTCCCGCATGTTCTCGGCGGCATGGGCGGCGGTCGGCCCGTAGTGAACCAGGGCATCGGGTCGCAGGTCGATCAAGGTGTCAACCTCGTCGGTCGCGACCAGGCCGATCGACCCGATCCCGCAGATCTCACCCACATCGCGGCCCACCTTGTCCGGGTTGCTCACCCCGACGCCCACCAGCTCAAAATCTGGATGGGCCAATATCTCGGGAATGACCATCTTGCCGACAAAGCCGGTACCCCATACAACGATCCGTTTCGGCGCTTTCATCGGAGCATCATCTCACCGGAACGGTTGATTCCTCCTGCGCTCCTCCGGCTCCAGCGCCCGCCAGGGATCGGGTAGGACCGGCTCGGTGAGGAACCTGGGCTTGACCGCCGTCCCGCCGCGGGTGCCCGGCCTCAATCGGCCGCCACCGGCACCAGCTCGAAGGTGCCCACGTCGACCAAGCCCTTGTCGGTCAGGCGCAGGTCGGGAATCACCGAGAGCCCCAGGAAACTCATGTGCATGAACGGTGCATCGATCGACGCGCCCAGCGTGCGGGCAGCCTCGACCAGACGGTGCAACCCGTCGGCGACGACGTGAGCCGGTTGGTCGCTCATGAGGCCGCCGATGGGGAGAGCCAGTTCGGCCAGAACCCGGCCGTCGTCGTCGACGGCGACCTGGCCCCCTCCGAGCTCGGCCAGCCGGGCCACCGCGGCGGCCATGGCCCCGGGGCCGTGCTCGGAGGCCGATCCGACGGCCATGCAGTTGTGGGCGTCATGGCCGACCGTCGACGCCAGAGCGCCTCGGATGAGACCGAAGCCCTGCACCCAACCCAGGCCGATGCGGCCGGTCTCCCGATGGCGTTCGACCACGGCCAGACGGGCGACGTTGGCTGACGGGTCCGAGGGATCGGTGATCAGCGACGACGTCGAGAGCGAACCCTCCCGAATGCCGATGGTGCGAGCGCGGGCACCAGGGTGCTGACCGATGTCGAAGGACGCAGCCGGCGGCGGGGTGGCCAGGTGCACCGAATGTCGCATGAACTCCGGCGCTGGCGTATCGATCACCGCGCCGGGCACCGCGGCACCGTCCTGAGCCACCAGACGTCCGCGTTGGTACACCCGGGAGGGGCGGAAGCCGGTGAGGGTGTCGAAGCACAAGACGTCGGCCTGGTGGCCGGGACCGAGAGCACCGAGTTCGGTGAAGCCGTGGTACTCGGCCGGGCGCAGCGTGGCCATGACCAGCGCGTCGATCTCGCCGACCCCGGCGTCGACGGCCAGCCGCACGCAGTCGTTGAGATGGCCGACGTCGAGCAAGGTGTCGGGCTCGCGGTCGTCGGTGCACAGGGCGACGTGGTCGGTCCCGTGGGTCAGGACGGTGGGGATGAGGTCGCGCAGGTTCTGGCTGGCCGATCCCTGACGGATGAAGATCCACATCCCCTTGCGCCGCTTCTCCTCGGCCTCTTCCAGCTCGGTGCACTCATGGTCCGATTCCACGCCGGCGGCCAGGTAGGCATCGAGGGCTCGGCCCAGGACCCCCGGCGCGTGACCGTCGACCCGACGACGGCTTCCCGCGGTCGCGATGCGGGCCAGCATCTCGGGATCGCCGGCGATGACGCCGGGGAAGTTCATGACCTCGGCCACGCCGATGGCGGCGTAGTCGTCCAACAGGGATGCCACGTCCGGTGCGAAGAGCTCGGCGCCCGGGCTCTCGAACGGGGAAGCCGGGACACAGCTGCTGGCACACACACCGAAGGTGAAGGGCAGTCGGCGGGCCGCCGCGATCAAGGCGGCCACCCCCGGGATCCCGAACACGTTCGCCACCTCATGGGGGTCGGCGGCCACGGCCGTGGTCCCCAGGGGCAAGACGGTGCGCACGAACTCGTCGACCCAGAGCTTGGACGACTCGAGGTGCATATGGGCGTCCACCAGTCCGGCGGTCACGGCGGCGCCGTCCAGATCGACGACTTCCGCGGCCTCTCGAGCACCCCATCCGGCCACCACGCCATCGGCGATGGCCAGGTCGGTGGAAACCCATTCCCGGGTGGAAGGCGACAACACCCTGCCCCCGCGCAGCAGGAGATCGGCCGGCTCTTCGCCGCGGGCCACGGCCAGGACGTGGGGTGATGACGGAGCACGGGCCATGGCGCATCGTGGCCGCGGCGGCGCCGGCCGTCAAACCTGTCTCGCCGCGCGTTTCCCACGGCCAGTTCGACTGGAACCCCTGCCACCAAGATCGGTTGTTTGTCGGGGCCGCGCCCGGCTGCTGAGGGCGCTCGCTCCCGTCGCCTCGAACGAGAACGACTTGCGGCCGGCAACACGACCCCCGGCCCCTGAACAGGTGGTCCGTTGGGGGTCCTGAGGTCGCACCGGCGCGTGGCAGGATCGGTCGATGCTGACGTTGCGACCCATGACCGACGCCGACGTGGAAGGGGCGGTCGAGGCCTTCGACAGCGGATTCCTGGCCATGCGGGCCCGCTACGGCCTGCCCATCACGGCCACCTCGATTCAAAATGAGCGGCGCCGGCAGAACCGCACCCGCCATTTCCTGGGCACCGACCCGGGGGGCTCTTGGGTGGCCGACGACGAGGGGACCATCGTCGGGATGTCCCAGGCCACCGTGCGCGAGGGCTACTGGTTGCTCTCGCAGCTGGGCACCATTCCCGGTCGCCAGGGCCGGGGCCTGGGTCGAGAACTGCTGCGGCTGGCCCTCTCGCACGGCGATCCGGAGAGCCCGGGCACCATCCAGTGTTCCCGTGATCCCAAGGCCATGGCGCTCTATTCGAATTTCGGCTTCTCGCTGCACCCGGTGGTGGCCGCCTGGGGCCATCTGCGCCCCGGCGCGGTGACCCGGCCGCCCGACGTCACCCGGTTCGAGGCCGACCAGGTCACTGAATCCCAGCTCGACGTCGTCACCGCCATCGACCGGCAGGTCCGCGGCTCGGCCCGCACCATCGACATCGAGATGATGCTCTCCGAGCAGGGCAACCGCCTCCTCCTGCACGGGGACCAGGCCTACGCCGTGGCCAAGGACGAGCGCATCGTGACGTTGGGAGCGCGCACCGAGGAGTCGGCTGCGCTCGTCCTGCGCACGATGCTGGCCGAATCACCCGAAGGCGAGACCATCGAGGTGAACTGGCTCACCTCGGCCCAGCAGTGGGCCATCCGCGTGCTGACCCAAGCCGGGATCGAGCTGCAGCCGTACGGGCCGGTGATGGTGCGCGGCATGAGCGGCCCGCCGACGCCGTACATTCCGAGCGGTGGCTACGGCTGAGGCTGCATCCAGCGGTACTTGGTCCATCCCGTCTCCGGGCGGGCGCCCAGGCCCTCGTAGAAGGTGATGGCGTCGGCGTTCCAGTCCAACACGTCCCACTCGACCCTGCCCTCGCTGCGCTCCCGCAAGTCGGCCAGTAGCGCGGCGGCGTGACCCTGCCGCCGGAAGGCGGGGCGCACATAGATGTCCTCCAGCCAGATCCCGGTGCGCCCGAGAAAGGTGGAGAACGTCCGGAACCAGAGGGCGTGACCCGCCACCGCACCGTCGTCGGCCACCGCCACCGTGTCGAAGATGACAGCGTCGGGACCGAACAGGGCACGCCGGAGATCATCCTCGGTGCAGACAACCTGGTCAGCCATCTTCTCGAACGCCGCCAACTCCTTGATCATGGACAGCACATCCGGCAGATCGTCCTCCGTGGCCGGTCGGATCACCCCGTGCGGGCCCGGTTGGCGGCCGAGACAACGGCGCTGAGGGACGCATCGAGGATGGACGAGTCCCGACCCACGCCCCACCAGGTCGTACCGTCCGGGCCGGCACACTCGACATAGGCCACCGCCGAGGCGTTCGAGCCTTCAGTGAGGGCATGCTCGGAATAGTCCTTGACCTCGAGCACCACGCCCAGCTCATCGCGCAGGGCGGTCACCAGCGCGTCGATCGGGCCGTTCCCCTCGCCGGCGATGGTCCGATGCTGACCGTCGACCAACAGCTGCGCCGTCACCGAGGTGTGCCCCCGTCCGGTGGCCACTTCGCTGCCGATCAGGCGCAGCCCCGCGTCCTCGGGCAGATAGGTCTCCGAGAAGACGTCCCACATCTGGCCGGGCCCGATCACGGTGCCACTGGCCTCGGTGATGGCCTGGACCGTCTTGGAGAATTCCACTTGCAGCCGACGGGGCAGGTCGAGGCCGTGCTCGGTGTCCATCAGATAGGCCACCCCACCCTTGCCCGACTGGCTGTTGACCTGGATGATGGCCTCGTAGGTGCGTCCGGTGTGCTTGGGGTCGATCGGAAGGTACGGCACCTCCCACTCGGGGTAGTCGTCGCCGATGGCCGACATGCCTTTTTTGATGGCGTCCTGATGCGAGCCGGAGAAGGCGGTGTAGACCAGGTCGCCGGCATAGGGGTGCCGGGGGTGGATGGGCAGGCGGGTGGCGTACTCGGCCACCCGGCGCACCTTCTCGATGTCCCCGAAGTCCAGCGTCGGGTCGACGCCCTGTGAGAACAGGTTCATGGCCAGGGTGACGATGTCGACATTGCCGGTGCGCTCTCCGTTGCCGAACAAGGTGCCTTCGACCCGATCGGCGCCGGCCAGCACGGCCAGCTCGGCCGCCGCCACGGCGGTACCCCGGTCGTTGTGGGGATGCAGGCTCAAGACGACGGACTCGCGGTTCTTGATGGCGCGGCCGAACCACTCGATGACATCGGCATACACGTTGGGGGTGTACATCTCGACGGTGGCGGGAAGGTTGAGGATCATCGGACGGTCCACCGTCGGTTCGATGACGTCCATGACCGCTTCACAGATCTCCACGGCGAACTCGGGCTCGGTGCCGGTGAAGCTCTCCGGCGAGTACTCGTAGCGGATGGCGGTGTCGGGCACCGTCTGCTCAAACTTCTTGCAGAGCCTGGCCGCGTTCACGGCGATGTCGACGATCCCGGCCTTGTCGAGGCCGAAGACGACCCGGCGCTGGAGCTCCGACACCGAGTTGTAGAAGTGGACCACGGCGCGGTTGGCGCCGACCAGGGATTCGAACGTGCGCTCAATCAGCTCCTCCCGGCATTGGACCAGAACCTGGATCTCGACGTCGTCGGGGATGATCCCCTCTTCAATGATGAGACGTTGGAAGTCGAAGTCGGTCTGGGAAGCCGACGGGAAGCCAACCTCGATCTCTTTGAAGCCGACGTCGACCAGGGTGTGGAACAGGGCCAGCTTGCGGTCCGAGTCCATCGGGTCGATGAGGGCCTGGTTGCCGTCACGCAGATCAACGCTGGCCCAACGGGGGGCCCGGGTGAACTGGCGGTCCGGCCAGGTCCGATCCTCGAGCACCAGGGGGACGTGCGACCGGTACTTGCCGAAAGGCATGGGGGACGGGTCACAGGGCAGGGCCAGGCGACCCCGCTCCGTGTCGACACCGCTCCCTTTCTGTTCCGTGGCCATGTTCTCTATCCCTTCGTGGTACGAGCTCGCCGACACCAACCTTTACCGGCCCAACAAAAAACCCCCTGGCCGAAGTGGCGCAGGAGGTTGCGAGCGAACGCTATGTGGCGTTCGCCGTCAGGTAAGCAGCAGGATGGTCGTGAGGTCGTACGTCATAGTGCGCACGATTGTCCCACCACTCCCCGGCAACGTCAAGGGCGGGAGGACCCCCGGGGCGTCACGGGGCGTCACGGGGGGCGTCACGGGGGGCGTATCACCGGGCGTCACGAAATGGGCGAACCGAATCTGATGACGTTGCCGTCAGGGTCCGTGTGCGCCGCTTCACGCACTCCGAAGCCGGGGTCGAAGAGATCGCTGGTCTCCCCCGCACCCG
>DATDHU010000020.1:0-78366 GCA_036521415.1 Acidimicrobiales bacterium | reverse complement strand
GAGGGCCTCGCTGATGTAGCTGGGTGGCCCCTCCTCTCCGGCGTGGGCCACGGTGAGGAGCCCTTCGGCCCGCGCCCGTTCGAACACGGCCCTGAACTTGGACGGCGGGTTGCCCAGCTCGGCCGAGTCGAGACCGACGGCGACGAACGCCTCCCGGAAGGCCAAGAGGTCCTTCAACGTGTCCATGGCCGCGTCAGCGCTGAGGTGGCGCAAGAAGCACGGAATCAAACGCGAGGTCATCCCGAAAGCCGAGGCTGCCTCGTCCAAACCCCGCCGGATTCCGTCGACCACGGCGCCCAGGGGAACCGAGCGGTCGGTGTGGGTCTGCGGGTCGAAGAAAACCTCGGCGTGGCGCACGCCCTGGTCCGCCGCCCGGCGAACGTAAGCCGCCGTCAGGTCGTAGAAGTCCTCCTCTTCGATCAGGACCTCGCAGCCCTGGTAGTAGATGTCGAGGAACGACTGCAGGTCCTCGAAGACGTAGGCCTCGTGGATGGCGGCCACGTCGGCGTAGGGGACGGCCACCCCGTTCCTCGCCGCCAGGCGGAAGAAGAGCTCGGGTTCGAGGGTGCCCTCCAAGTGGAGATGGAGCTCGGCTTTCGGCAGCTGCCGGGCCAACCGTTCGACCACGGAGGTCAGGCCCCCCGAGCGCGGGGTCTCCCCGACCGACGGCGGGTCCGTCTCTGTCTGGCTCACGCTGTCTGGCTCACGGCTCAGTTGGTCTGGCTCATGGCTTAGTTGGCCGGGACCTTCCAGCCCTTGCCCTCGGCGATCTCCTTGCAGGTGGGGCAGACCGGGTAGCGCTTGGGGTTGCGGCCCGGCACCCACACCTTGCCGCAGAGGGCCCGCACGGCGGTGCCGTTCACCATGCCCTCGACCACCGACGGGCCGGCCGAGATGTAGTCCCCCTTCTCGGGCTTGAAGCCCTCGAGCACGATGTGCGTCATCCGCTCGTGGTCCCCGTCGAGCAGGGGGTCCACCGTGGTGGGCAAGATGGTCGGCGATTTCGTCGGCGAGGTGGTCGGCGAGATCGTCGGTGAGGTGGCCGTCCCTGTATCCGTCATCAACACAGGTTCGCGCATTTGCGGGTTGGCGCGCGAGAGGCCGACCTGCTCCTGGGCCACCGTGGCCGTCAGGAGGTGGCCGGCTGGCACACTGGTATGCCGTGCCTACCCGTCAGCTTGTGCTCGCCTCCGCATCCCCGGCACGCCTGCGCCTCTTGCGCGAGGCCGGTTTCGACCCCAAGGTCATGGTCAGTGGCGTGTCCGAGGAGGTCGACGAAGACCACATTCCCTCCCTGGTCCTGACCCTGGCCGAGCGCAAGGCGTCGGCCGTGGCCGCACGGGCCGGTGACGCCCTGATCATCGGGTGCGACTCCGTCTTCGAGTTCGAGGGCGAGGCCCACGGCAAACCGGCTTCGGCCGCTCAGGCGGTCGACTGGCTGTCCCGGATGCGGGGCGCCGAAGGGATTCTGCACACCGGCCACTGCGTCATCGACGGGTCCTCGGGGGTCGTGGTGACAGCGACTGCGTCCACCGTGGTCCGCTTCGCCCCGATGACCGACGACGAGCTCCACGCCTACGTGGACAGGGGCGAGGCGTTGGTCGTCGCCGGCGCATTCACCCTGGACGGGCGATCGGCCCCGTTCGTCATAGGCATCGACGGTGACCCGGGGAACGTCGTAGGTCTGTCCCTGCCCACCTTCCGGACACTGCTTGGCCGGGTGGGCATCGAGATCACCGACCTGTGGGCCCCGTGAGCGCGGGCGCACCTACCGCGGTGGCCGTCCCGCCACTGACCATCGGGCCCCTCGAGGTCGGACCGCCCGTGGTGCTCGCCCCCATGGCCGGCGTGACCAACCGGGCCTTCCGTCGGCTGTGCCGCACCTACGGCGCCGGCCTGTACGTCAGCGAGATGGTGACGGCGCGGGCCCTGGTCGAGGGGAACGCCAAGACGCTGGACATGGTGACCTTCGGCGAGGACGAGCACTGGCGGAGCGTACAGCTCTACGGAGTGGACCCGGTCGTCATGCAGGGCGCGGTGCGGCGGCTGGTCGACGACATCGGCGTCGATCATATCGATCTCAATTTCGGGTGTCCGGCGGCCAAGGTCACCCGCAAGGGCGGTGGTGCCGCCCTCCCGGTGCACCGGGCCCTTCTCCAGGCGATCATCCGGGCCGCGGTCAGGGCGGCCGGATCGGTACCGGTCACGGTCAAGCTCCGGCTCGGGGTGGATAGCGCTCACCTCACCTTCCTCGAGTCGGGCCGGCTGGCGGAGGCCGAGGGGGCAGCCGCCGTCGCCCTGCACGCCCGTACGGCCGAGCAGCTTTACTCCGGGTCGGCCGATTGGGCCGCCATAGGCGAGCTGAAGGCCCACGTCGCCCGCATCCCCGTCCTGGGCAACGGTGACATCTGGGAGGCCTCCGATGCGTTGGCCATGATGGCCGCCACCGGATGCGACGGCGTAGTGGTCGGGCGGGGTTGCCTGGGCCGGCCGTGGCTGTTCGGGGACCTGGCCGACGCCTTCGCGGGCCGCAGTCAACGACGCCCACCGAACCTGGGCGAGGTGGCGTCGGTCATGGTCACCCACGCCCGGTTGCTCTGCGACGCCTTCGGCGAGAGCCACGGGATCCGGCAATTCCGCAAGCACGTGTCCTGGTACTTGACCGGGTTCCCGGTGGGAAGCGAGCACCGGCGGGGCATGGCCCAGCTCGACTCGATGGGCGAGCTGGAGGCCGCCGTGGACAAGCTGGATGGGAGCCAGCCGTTCCCGCTCGAGGCGCTGCGGATGGCCAGGGGCCACACCAACGGGCCACGGCCGGTGGCGCTCCCGGCTGGATGGCTCCAAAGCGTCGACGACCTGACCCCACCGGCCGGGGGGGACGAACTGGTCTCAGGGGGCTGAACCGCACGATGGCTGCCGTGTGGGAGAATGGTGGGCGGGTTTGATCGCGCCGGGAACGTCCGGCACTTCGCTCCGGTACGCACGTCCGGTCGGGCCCCGCTCACCCCTCCTCCCCTCCTGATGATCGTCGGATCCTCCCTCACCATCGAAATCGGCGACCGGACTCTGCTCCGGGACGCCTCCTTCGTGATCGGCGCCGGCGAGAAGGTGGGACTGGTCGGCCGAAACGGGACGGGCAAGTCGACCTTCATCTCCGTCATCATCGAGGAGCCAGGGCGCAACGTCCGCTCCACCGGCAGCGTGCGCATCCGGGGGACCTACGGCTACCTCCCCCAGGTCCCGGTGCCCAATGGGCTCGGCCTCGACCCCAACGGGTTCTCCCACGTCCTGTCGGCCCGCGGCCTCGATGTCCTCGATGACGCACTGGGCAAAGCCCGCACCCAGATGGCCAAGGACCCGAGCTCGGAGAACATCGAGCTGTTCTCCGACCTGGAGGAGCAGTTCCGCGAGAACGGCGGCTATGAGGCCGAGGCCATCATGGCCCGGCTGGCCGATGGCCTGGGCCTGCGCCAGGAGTTGCTGCTCGACGACATCGAGGGGCTGTCCGGGGGCCAGCGGCGACGGGTTGACCTCATACGCATCCTGTTCCAGGGGCCCGACATGATGATCCTGGACGAGCCGACCAACCACCTCGACCTCCCGGCCAAGAAGTGGCTGATGGAGGAGCTCCAGAAGTTCAGCGGCGCCATCTTGGTGGTCAGCCATGACCTGAAGCTGCTCGATCGCTCGATCAACAAGGTGCTCCACCTTGCCGACAGTCGCCTACACGAGTTCAAGGGCACCTACTCGAGCTATCTGACCCAGCTCGAGGCGGACCTGAGCCAGCGAGAGCGGTCGGCCCAGCTGGAAGGACGGGAGATCAAGCGCCTGTCGACGCTGGCCGACTCCATGCGGGGCAGCACCAATCGTCGGGCCCGCATCGCCAAGTCGATCGACAAGCGGGTCGAGCGGCTTGAGTCGTCCAAGACCGAGGTCCACAAGCGCGAGCGGGCCAGCAAGTTCCGACTTCCCACTCCGCGTCGGTCAGGCGAAGTCCCACTGCGCACCCACGAATTGGCCGTTCGCTACGGAGCGTTGACCGTCTTGTCCGAAGTGGAGTTCCACGCCCGGCGGGGGGACCGGATCGTGATCGTGGGGCGCAACGGCGCCGGCAAATCGAGCCTGCTCCGCTGCCTGGCCGGCGTGCAGGAGCCCTCGGGCGGGAGCATCGAGCTGGGGGCCAACGTGGCTTTGGGCTACTTCGCCCAGGAACACGAGCAGGTCGACCTGGGCGCTACCGTCCTTGAGAACCTCGACGACAGCGTGTTGACGACCGAGACAGAGCGACGGGCCCTGTTGGGATCGTTCGGCATCGCCGGGAAGGCCGCCCACCAGATGCCGGGCACCCTTTCGGGTGGCGAGCGGGCCAAGCTGGGGCTGGCCATGCTGGCTGCCGGGCAGGCCAACGTCCTGCTCCTCGACGAGCCGACCAACAACTTGGACCCCTCATCGATCAAGGCGGTCGGCGGCATGCTCAGCGACTGGGAGGGCACCGTCGTGGTGGTCAGCCATGACCGTGACTTCGTCGCCGCCCTCGAGCCCACCCACTGCCTGTTGTTGCCCGAAGAGCAGTTCGTCCACTGGGACGAGAGGTACCTTGAGCAGGTGGAGATGAAATGACGGCGGCCACCACGCACCCGGACTGACGATGAGAGTCCGGCCGGCGCCCCCAGACGCGCCGGGTGTCGAGCGCCTGTTGGCGCTGTCCGACGGCGTCGTCGCCATCGCCCTGACCCTGTTGGTGCTGTCGCTGCACGTGCCCCATCTGCCCAGCAATGCGCAGGATGCCAACGATGCCGCCTGGCTCGCCCGGCAGTTGCAGGACCTGACCGACCCGCTGATCAGCTATGTCATTTCGTTCTATGTGATCGCCCAGTTCTGGCTGGCCCATCACCGGACGTTCCGGCTCATGTCCGGGCACGATGAGGCGCTGGCCTGGTGGAACTTCCTCTTCTTGTTCACCATCACGATGTTGCCGTTCACCAGCGACCTGCTCGGTCAGTATGCGTCGAACCCCCTCGCAGTGGATATCTTCGCCCTCAACCTGCTCCTGGCCAGCCTGTCCACGGTGATCGTCGTCAGCGTCGCCCAACGGAAGGGACTCCTCAAACCCGGATCGCACGCGGTCGAGCTCCGGACCGGCCGGGTGCGCTCGCTTGGCGTGGGAATCGTCGTCGTCGCCTCGATGGGCGTGGCGTGGGCCTCTCCCGAGGTGGCCAAGTACATGTGGTTCCTTATCGCCGTGGTGCCACGAGTGCTGTACCGGTTCATCGAGCGGCGCTGGCCCCTCGACAAGGAGCACGAGGTCGCCCCCAGCTCGACCATCCCTCGATAGGCGACCTCCAAGCTCCCGCCGTTTGCCCGCGGCACTCGAACAGTGGGCAATCGGGAAACCCGTAGGCTCAGGGCATGGTGGCTCACCCATTCGAGCTGATCTGTGAGATCGAACCGCCGAGCACGCCCGACCTGGACCACGTCCGCCGCCAGATCGAAACGCTGGGCTCGGTCGCCTCGTCGTTTCTCATCCCTGACAACCACATCGGGCGGCCCACTGTCTCCAGCGTGGCCGTGGCCCACGAAGTGGAGGTGCTGGGCGGCCGGTCGATCGCGTGTCTCAACGCCAGGGACAGGAACCTGCTGGGCTTCCAGCGCGACCTCCTGACCGCAGCGGCCTACGGTGTCGACCAATTCCTGTTCGTGTACGGCGACAAGCCGATCTCTGGGGGCAGGACCGGCGAGCTCACTGTCCGGACCATGATGGACGAGGCCCGGGCGTTTGCCGCTCGTCCCGGACTGGATCGGACCACACCGTTCCGAGTCGGGGCTGTCGCCGGACCCGGTGCCCTTCCGGCATGGAAACGTCAGGCGGACTTCCTCTTCGTCCAGGTCGCTTTCTCGCTCGGGCCACTCCTTCGTTGGCGAGAGCAGATCGATGCCGATCTGCCCGTGTACGCAGGAGTCATAACCCTGGCCAGTGCGACCATGGCGGCGAACCTGGCCGCCAGCATCCCAGATATCAACATCCCTCCTGCCCTCGTCCGCTCGATCGAACTGGACCGGGACGCCGGCGTGAAGGCCGCTTGTGAGCTCGTGCTCCAAGTCCGCGACAGCCACGCCTTCGACGGGGTCCATCTTGTCCCTGTCTCCCGCTACCGCCAGGTCGCCGCTCGGTTGGAGGGATCGATCTGACGAGGGCGACGCTGTCGATGTGGCGACTACCTTCCCTGGCCTCAACATGAGAGGGGTTCGGGAGACCTCTGATAGGCCTCTCCGAATCCCGGTCGGACAGGATCTCATCCGACTGCCTCGTCGGTGATCGACCACTGTAAGTGACCAGTCGGTGGCCTTCGCCGCCCGCGCGCTGGCCCGGCTTGGGTGCAGGCGCCGACAGAGAAGCCTCTTGGTTTCGGTTCTGCCCACGTTTCGGCGAAAGGCTGTACGGCGACGAGTCCAATTCGCCGGGAGGCGGGCAGAAGCAATACACCTGCGAAGAGGCCGACACATCAGATGCCGGCCTCGCATGAGCCAGATGACAAGCGACGGTCAGCCTTGTCATATTGTCCGATTATCACGGACAGTGAGGAAGCCTGGATGAGACGGACGACGTCTTGGAAATCGGTGATCCAAGCCAGATCCAAGCCAGATCTAGGCCATAGCCTTTCGATCTAGAGGAGCCCGAGACGAGACAGTGTGGAGGAGAAGGCGTCAAACAGCTCGAGCTTGCCCAGCTCGTGGTCAGCCACCCATCGGGCCTCGGCCGTCTCCCAGCCCAGCGTCGCCGGGGGATCGAACCGGTGCGGGACGTCGATGATCACCGTCCAGTAGGACCAACCTCCGTGGTCGTCCTGGTGGGTCTCGCCCAGATCGAACGTGTCGAGGAGGTGCCCGATCTCCTCATCGAACTCTCGGAGCGCGCCCTCGACGGGGCCCTCACCGAGGTCCAATGCCCCGCCGGGGATGGCCCACGTGCCGCCCCGGTGACAGTGCATCGAACGTCGGGCCAGGAAGTACCAAGTTCCGTCGGGACCGATGTGGCGGACGAGCACACCGGCCGCCCCGTACTTGCCCCACCGCATCGACCCATCGGCAAGCGTGACAAATCCGTCGCCCGATCCGGCAAGGTTCATGGTGGAGGCTTCCTGGTCATGGCTTGGACGCGGTCATGGGCTCTGGCCAGTTTTGCACCGGCAACTCCTCGACGCCCGACGGGGGATCCTTACGACTCCCGGTTGGCGACCAGCCACTGTTCCCACGTCTGGGTCCCCACTCTATGGTCGGGGGCGAGATGGACGCCCTGGTCGAACGCCTTGACCACGCCGACCAGGGGCAAGGGAACCAGCCGGGCGCACCTGCCGGTGATCATCGCTCGGACCCGGTTGAGCTCTTCGATAGGGAGGATTTCAGGACCACCCATGTCCGGTGCACGACCGCTGGGACCCGCCGCCACCAAATCGGCAAGGCGCAGGCTCACGTCGTCGGTGGCGACAGGCTGAAAGCGGAGGTGAGGGGTCTTGGCAAAGAACGGCAACCCGAGAAACCGGTCGATGAGGTCGTGGAACTGGGTGGCGCGCTGGATGGTCCAGTTGCCATTCGACCGTTCGAGCAGGCGTTCAGCCTCCAACTTCGTCCGATAGTAGGCAAACGGATTCCGGTCTACCCCCACGATGGAGACGTAGAGCACGTGCCGGTTGCCGCGAGCGGCCAGGAGGGTGCGCATTCCCTCGAGCTCGGTCGCCTTGGCACTCCGGGTTGCGGCCACGGCCTGGATGACGGTTTCGACGCCGTCAAGCGCCGGGGCCAACCCTTCGCCGGTGCGGATGTCCCCGCGATGGGACACCACCCCCGTTGGCACGGCCTGGGCGCTCCGGCGGGAGAGCACGCGGACTCCATGTCCGCGCTCGACCAGGACGGGGGTCAGACGACGCCCGAGCGTTCCCGTTCCTCCGATGATCAGTACCTGCTCCACACCCACGACCCTATGTAGTTCGCCATCGCGCCTGGTTCATAACGCGATCGCCCTGGGCCACGACGACGCCTTCCACGGAGAGCTGCGGCCTGACCGCCATCGGCCGGGACAACCTGAGGCTGACCGGTTTCAGGATCGAACGTATGTTCGCTACTCTATACACATGGGTGCCCCCGAGTCCTTCCGGTGGAAGCTCGCCGACGACGTCGAGGCCAACGGCGGCCAGCTGGCTCTCTTCAACCCCGAGGACCTGGGGCAGCGCCACGTCGGCACGGGCGAGTTCCGTGGCTACGAGTTCCTCCACGTCAACGCCAAACGAATCATCAACACGGTCCCGGCCGGCTCGTCCATGCCTTTCCGCCACACCATCAACGCCTACCGGGGCTGCAGCCATGCCTGCGTCTACTGCTTCGCCCGCCCGACCCACGAGTATCTGGGCCTGGGCATCGGCGAGGACTTCGAGCGGAAGTTGGTGGTCAAGGTCAACGCAGTCGAGCGGGTGACCGCCGAGCTGAGGTCCGAGCGGTGGGCTGGAGAGCCCATCGCCATGGGGACCAACACCGATCCCTACCAGCGTTGCGAGGGCAAGTACCACTTGACCAGGGGTATCGTCTCGGCCCTGCGCGACGCGGCCAACCCCTTCTCCATCCTGACCAAGTCCACCTTGATCGTACGGGACCTCGACCTTCTGACCGAAGCGGCGCAGCGGACCTCGGTGCAGTGCAGCTTCTCTATCGGCACGCTCGATGACTCGGTCTGGCGGGCCACCGAGCCCGGTACCCCGCACCCTCGCCAACGAGTGGCCGCGCTCAAGAAGCTGGTCGACGCCGGCATCAGGACGAGCGTTCTGGTGGCTCCGGTCATCCCCGGGCTCTCCGACGCGCCCGAGCAGCTGGCCGAGGTAACCGATGCCTGTCTGGAAGCAGGGGCCCAGTCGGTGAGTGCCCTCCCACTCCATCTGCGACCCGGAGTCCGCGAGCACTTCATGGGCTGGCTCCGCCAGCACCAGCCCGAACTGGCACCACGCTTCGAACGGCACTACCGACGCTCCTACCTTGCCGCATCGGATCAGGAGCGGATCACGGGGTTCGTGCGCAACCGGGTGAGCCGGCACCGGGCAACGTCGTAGCCCCTTCCAGCACCATGTCGGCCAGGTGCGTCGTGCCCCCGGGCACCGTCACCACCTCCAACCCGTCCCGGTCGACCAGCCACCGGAGATTCCGCCGGTGGAGATCGTGATCCTCGTCGAACCGGTTGAGGGCGACGAGCAGGCGGGCTCTGCCTGCACCGGAGCCGTCCACATCAGGCTGGCGATCCGCCAACTGGCTCAGCGCGTCGACCGAGAGTCGCACGCTGTTGATCGTGCCCAGACCGGCGTCGGCCACCAGGAGCACGACCTCAGGCCTGAGCAGGCGACCCAGGTCGACGACATCGCCATCGGAGGCCTGGGGCGAGCGGACCCCGCCGGCGGACTCCACCAACCCGACATCAGCTGCCGGTTCGGGCCAGCGCAGCTCGCCAGCCAGGTCACCCACCGTGAACGAGGGCAGGCCTAGGACCTCGGCGGCCATAGGCGGCGCCATGGCCCGGTGGTACGACCTGGCCGGCAGGCACACGACTTCGGGCGGTTCGCCCGAGGCCTCACCCAGCACCTCGGCATCGGTGCACTCCCCGGTCGGGTCGGCCTCCCGATCGACGTCGAAGGACTGGGCCGGCTTTCGGGCTGCGACATCGAGTCCCCTTCCCCGAAGCTCCTCGAGCAAGTTGGCCGCCACCCACGTCTTTCCCACCTCGGTGCCTGTCCCGCAGACGAGGACGAGGCGGTCAGGACGCGAGGGCACGAAGATGGACGGCCAGGCCGGCCAGGCCGTCGGCCAAGCGGCCCACCTGCTCGTCGGTGTGGGCGGCCGAGAGGGTCACCCGCAGCCGGGACGTCCCCGCTGGAACGGTCGGCGGCCGGATGGCCGGGACCCAGAGCCCTTTGCTCTGTAACGAGCTGGATGCGGTGATGGTGTCCTCCTCCCCTCCGATGACCACCGGGACGATCGGCGATCGGTGCCCGGGGTCCGGGGCGACCCGGGCGACGAAGGCGGCCAGCCGGGCCCGCAGGTCGTCTCCCTCGGCCGACTGGACGACGGCCAATGCCGCCAGGGCAGCGGCCGCTGCGGCCGGGGTCGGCGCCGTGGTGAAGATGTAGGGCCGCGCCAGGTTGACCAGGAGCTCGACCCAACGTGCCGGGCCGGCCACGAAGCCGCCCAGTGCCCCCAGCGTCTTGGACAAGGTCCCCACCCGAAGGACGTCGACCTGGTCCATGGCTCCCTCGGGCAGGTCGGGCCCGAGGACGGCGTGGGCCTCGTCCAGCACCAGGAGGGCATGGTGGCGACCGGCCAGGTCCACCAGGCCCGCGAGGTCGGCCTCGTCTCCGTCCATGGAGAACACGGTGTCCGACACGATGACCGCCCGTTCGGGCGAATCGGCCACCAGGGCGTCTAGGGCCACGAGATCGCCGTGGGGAAAGACGGTGGCGCTGGCCCGGGCCAGGCGGCACCCGTCGATGATCGAGGCGTGATTGAGCTCGTCCGAGAAGATCCGGGCCCCATTCGCCCCGAACACCGACAACACCGACAGGTTGGCGGCGAACCCGGTGGGGAAGACGACCGCCCGCTCACAGTTCTTCCATTCGGCCAGGGCCGCCTCCAGCGAATCGTGGATGGGACGCGAGCCGGTGATCAGGCGGGATCCCCCCGATCCGGCGCCCCAGCGATCGAGAGCGGCGTGGGCCGCGCCGATCACCGCCGGGTGGGATGCCAGTCCCAGGTAGTCGTTGGAGGCGAACGACACCACCTCGCCGTCAGTGCCGGCCAACGATCCGGTCGTCCCCCGCGCATCGAAAGTCCGAGGGACGCGCCACTGCCCGGCCGCCTCCACCCTGACAGCGGTCGCTTCGACCCACTCCGACCACGGCGACCGCGCTTCGCTCACTGGCTCGCCTCGGCTAACGGGCTGGGCCCGTCCTCTGCCCACACCGCAGTGATGGCCCCAGCGAGGACCTCGACCACGTACTCGATCTCGGCCACCGTTGTGGTCAGCGGGGGCATGACGACCACTACGTCGCCCAGTGGGCGGAGCAGGACACCCTGTTCGACCGCCCGGGCACACACCCGCCGGCCCCAGCGCTCGCCCCCGGGCGGGGGAGCCAGCTCGATGCCGGCCATCAGCCCACGTTGCCGGACCGCACCCACCCCCGGCTGCGAGGCGATCCGGTCGCCCAGGGCCTTGGTCAGCGCTCCAGCGGTCGTCGTCACGTTGGCCAGGACGTCCCACTCGGCCAACAGCTGGAGGTGGCGCAGGCCTACCGCGCAGGCCAGTGCGTTCCCCCCGTAGGAGTGCCCGTGATAGAAGGTCCGCTCGCCGAGGTCGGGCCCGGCGAAGGCGGCGAACACGGGCCCCGACGCCACCGTGGCCGACAGGGGCAGATATCCGCCCGTGATGCCCTTGCCCAGGCACAGGATGTCGGGTCGCAGGTACCCCCATTCCGAGGCGAACAGCCTGCCGGTGCGCCCGAAGCCGGTGGCCACCTCGTCACAGATGAGCAGGACGCCCCGGTCCCGGCAGGCCCGACCCACTCTGGCCAGGTCGACGGGCTCTGCAGTCAGCATGCCCGATGCCCCTTGCACCAGCGGCTCGATGACCAGGGCCACCAGCTCGGGGGCATGGCGCTCCAGGACGGCGACTGCCTTGTCGGCCCAGTCGGCCTCGGCGTACCCTGGGGTCCGGAGGACAGGAAAGCGCAGAGGGTCGAAGAGCTCCGTGCCGAAGCCCCCGTCTCCCAGCGACAGGGCACCCACCGAGTCGCCGTGGTAGGCCCCACCCAGGGCCAGGAACTGGGTGCGGTCGGGCTCGCCCCGGTTGGCCCAGTACTGGAAGGCCACCTTGAGCGCCTGCTCCACGGCCACGGCCCCGTCGGAGGCGAACATGACGTGGGCGTCGTCGACCGGGACCACGGCGGCCAGCGCCTCGGCGAACTCGATGGCTGCCCGGTTGCCGTTCCCGAGCAATGTGGAATGGGCCACCTTGCCCACCTGGTCCACCAGGGCGGCGTCGAGCTCGGGCACTCGGTGCCCGAGGGTGGTCACCCACAACGACGAGATGCCATCGAAGTACCGCTTCCCGTCGACGTCGATCAGAGTACGGCCCTCGGCCCGCTCCACCGTGATCGGCGTGGTGCGGTCGTAGGTAGCCATCTGTGTGAACCCGTGCCACACCACGGCGGCGTCACGGGCGGCCCAGTCAGCCGCATTGGTGGTCCTCGGGGAGGTCATCGCGCAAGTCTTGTCCACCGGATCGACCGGGGCGAACTGACCGCCCTTACCCGTTGGTTGGCCCTCGCCGCCTGCCCGAGCGGCCCTCGCCGCTGCCCCTCGGGCTCCCCCGCCTCCCCTCGGGGTGCCCGACTCCTGCCTGGGGGGAGCCCGACCGCCGACCGGTAGGCTCCTGCCATGGACCGAATCGGCGTGGTCGACACGATGTTCGCCCGCTACGACATGGGGGGCGAGGCGCTCGACGAGCTGGCCCAATGCCCCGGTCACGGTGAGCGCTTCGAGGTGATCTATCGAACCGTCCCCGGATTCAAGGACCTGGGGGTGGCCTGCAAGCGTCTGATCGAGAACGAGGGTTGTCGCATCGTGGTGGCCCTCGGGATGCCGGGCAAAGCGGCGATCGACCAGGTATGCGCCCACGAAGCGTCCCAGGGGATCATGCTCGCCCAGCTGTTGACCTCGACCCCGATCCTCGAGGTGTTCGTCCACGAGAACGAGGAAGAGGACCCGGTCAGGCTGGCCAAGGTCTGTGTCAACCGGGCCCGCGACCACGCTCGGAACGCCTACTGGATGGTCTATGAGCCCGAACAGCTCACCCGGCGCGCCGGACGTGGCATCCGGCAGGGCTACGACGACGCCGGCCCGATCGCTCCCAGCTGAGCCGGTTGCGCACCTTTTCGCGCCAGACCGGGATGTGAGGTGCCGGCGAGGACGGTGTCGGAGATGAGCGGGGCATGACCAGCACCGAGGAGACGGCGCGGACGATGTGGCGGCTGCTCGAGCCGCTGCACGCCGTCACCCATTTCGCCCCCGAGGCCACCGACGCGTTCCGCGCCGCCGGTACCAAGGGGTTCTGGATGGGGTATTTCGGCGGCCGGGCCGCACCCTTGGGCGAGGCCGGGCGGCGCTCGTCGGAGCCACGTTCTTCAACCTGGTCGACGCACTGATCCCGCTGACAAGAGCCGTCACCGCCTCGGGCGTGATCCCCGAGCAGAACCCAATGGGACTGCCGATCGAGCTCTGACCCGGTCGGCTCGGCCGGCTCCGCCGAAGGGCCGCCGGCCTCAGCTCTCCGGGTCCCGGGGCAGCCCGAGGGTCCGTTCGCCGATGATGTTCCGCTGCACCTCGGCCGTCCCGCCCCCGATGGTGAGCGCCGGCGCGAACAGAAAGCCCTGGCCCCAGATGGATGCAGGCCATCGGAAGGCGCCCTTTGCCGGCGTCGGGGCAGCAGTCGGCGTCGGGGCTGGCACCGGCGCCGGGGCAGGCACCGCCGACACCGGCGGCGCCGGGCTGCTGACGGCCAGCATCCCCGCCCACCCGGCCAGGTCCTTGGCCAGGGCCATGACGTCCTGGCCGTGCTGGTCGGCCAGCGCCTTGCGCACCGACGCCTCGGCCCCGGGCTCGATGCCCGAGAGCGCGGCTGAGATCATCCGCAGGCGGATCAGGCGCAGGATTTCACCGTCGCCCCACACCTGGGCTAGGCGCTGGCGCAACAGAGGGTCGCGTTCCCCTCCGGCGTCGCGCACCACGTTCACCAGGTCCTGGGCTGTCGGCCCCTGGCCCCAGAGCGCCCCGGCCCCCGACAGCGACACCCGCTCGTTGCCCAGGGTGACTTTGGCCAGCGCCCAGCCCCGGTTGACCTCCCCGACCAAGTTCCGGTGCGGGATCCGGACCTCGTCGAAGAAGACCTCGTTGAACGTGTGATCGCCGGTCATGTCGACCAGCGGCCGGACCGTGATGCCCGGTAGGTCCATCGGGCAGATGAAATAGGAGATGCCCTGCTGCTTCGGCGCCTCGGGATCGGTTCGGGCCAACAGGATGCCGAAGGCGGCCCGGTGAGCGAACGAGGTCCAGACCTTCTGGCCGGTGACCACCCAGTCTTCGCCGTCCAGCTCGGCGCCAGTGGACAGCGAGGCCAGGTCGGACCCGGCGCCGGGCTCACTGAACAGCTGGCACCAGACCTCCTCACCCGACAGCAGCGAAGGCAGATAGCGCTCCTGCTGAGCTGTCGACCCGGCATGGATGAGGGTGGGGCCCGCCCACCCGATCCCGATGGGATTGTCGGGCCGGCGCAGGCCGGCCCGCCGGAGCTCGTCGTCGATGACCAGCTGGGTCACCGGGTCGGCACCCAGGCCCCAGGGCCGAGGCCAGTGCGGAGCCACATAGCCGGCCGCGGCCAGATCCCGGCTGGATGGCGAGGGGTGCTCGGACGACCAGGACCGGAAGGCCACGCGTCGTGGGTCGTTCTCCCCCGGTAGCGCGAAGTCCACGGGCGCCAGCGTAGGCTCATGCGGTCTACCACCTTGGAACGAGGAAACCAACGACAACGACACGCCCGCCGCCCGGCCACGGGGCGGGAGTGGGGAGCGATTTGTGAGCAACTGGAACTATGCGGACGTCTGGGAGGTGGTGGCCGAGACGCTGCCCGACTCCGTCGCCCTGGTCCACGGACAGAACAGCCAGACCTGGGCGGAAACCGACCGGCGGGCCAACGGCGTGGCCCAGTGGCTCCTCGACCGCGGCGTCAGCCAACAGGACAAGGTGGCCCTCTACCTGTACAACTGCTCCGAGTACCTCGAGGCCACGTTCGCCGCCTTCAAGGTGGCGCTGGTGCCGGTCAACACCAACTACCGCTACGCCGACGACGAGTTGGCCTACCTGTGGTCCAACGCCGATGCGGTGGCCGTGATCTTCCACGGGACCTTCGTCGAGCGCATCGAGCGGCTCCGGGGTCGGGTTCCACTCGTGACCAGCTGGCTGTGGGTGGACGACGGATCGAGCCCCTGCCCGAGCTGGGTCACCCCCTACGAGGACGCAGTGGGCACCGGGGACGGTTCGCCCACCGCCGCCCCGTGGGGCCGCAGTGGCGACGACATCAACATGCTCTACACGGGGGGCACGACCGGGATGCCGAAGGGCGTCATGTGGCGCCAGGACGACCTGTTCGCCCGGTTGAACGGCCAGGGTTTCCGGCGCTACGCCGACGCCGACGGGCTCGAGGGCATCCGAGCCGACCTGAAGGCCAACGGCGCCGGGATGACCCTGTTGCCCGCTTGCCCGCTCATGCACGGTACGGGCGGGTTCACGGCCATGGAATGCCTGAGCGAGGGCGGCCACGTCGTCACCTCCACCTCACGCCAGTTCGACGCCGTCGACCTCTTGGACACCGTGGAGCGGGAGCGGGTGAACGGGCTGATCATCGTCGGTGACGCTTTCGCCAAGCCCATCCTCCGCGCCCTCGACGGGTATCCCGATCGCTGGGACCTGACCAGCCTGGTCGGCATCATCTCCTCGGGAGTCATGTGGAGCGAGGGGACCAAGCAGGGCCTGTTGCGGCACCACAGCACCATGATGCTGGTCGACGCATTCTCCTCGTCCGAGGCGCTGGGCATGGGGTCGTCGGTGTCCTCGGGGACCTCGGCTGTCCGCACCGCCCAATTCACGCTCGGGCCCGAGGTCAAGGTGCTCGATCCGGACGGCAACGAGGTCAAGCCCGGATCGGGCCAGGCCGGGGTGCTGGCCATCGGCGGGCGCAACCCCATCGGCTACTACAAGGACGAGGCCAAGACGGCCGCCACGTTCAGGACCTACGACGGCGTCCGCTACTCAATCCCCGGGGACTATGCCGAGGTGAGCCAGGACGGGAAGATCCAGCTCCTGGGGCGGGGCTCGGTGGTCATCAATACCGGTGGCGAGAAGGTCTACCCCGAAGAGGTCGAAGAGGTGGTGAAGACCTATCCCGGCGTGGCCGACGCCGCCGTCGTCGGCATCCCCAACGAGCGGTTCGGCGAAGAGGTGGTCGCCGCCGTCGAGCTCAAGACAGGAGTCGACAAGGGCTCGGTGACCGCGGCACAGATCCAGGCCTACGTGAGCCAGCGGTTGGCCGCCTTCAAGTCGCCCCGTCGGGTCCGCTTCGTCGATTCCATCGGCCGCTCACCCTCGGGGAAGATGGACTACGGACGCCAACGGGACGAAGCCGCCGCCTGGGCGGCCGCCGGCGCGTGAACCCGACCTGAGCCTGCGCCCGGCCCTTGGCGTCAAGCCCTGCGGTTCCCGGGACTTCGGCACCGGGGCCTGCCGGTTCGGGCCTTCGGCACCCGGTCGGGTCGCCGGTGCTCAGCCCTTGTTCGCTCCGTGCGAGCGGACGAAGTCGTTGACCGTGTAGTAGGCGTCGATCGACTCGCCGGCGTCGCCCCAGAACCCCTCGAGCACATCGAAGGCCATGGCCCCGTTTGCGATGTAGTGGTTGTTGACGTCGGTGATCTCGAGCTCGCCCCGCCCGGAGGGCTCGAGGGTGGGGATGACGTCGAACACGTCCGCGTCGTAGCAGTAGATGCCGGTGACGCCGTAAGAAGAGGGTGGGTCGTCCGGCTTCTCCACGATGCCCGAGATGTTTCCTTCCCCATCGAAGGAGGGCACGCCCAGATGCCGTAGGTGCTCAGGCTCCTCGACCGGCGTCAGCAAGATACGCGCCCCGTGCGGATCGGCCTCGAACGATTCGACCATCGGCCCGATCGATCCCTCGACGATGTTGTCGGCCAGCATGACCAGCACCGGGTCGCCATCCACGAAGCGTTCGGCCAGACCCAGTGCCTCGGCGATCCCGCCGGGTCGCTCCTGGTAGCCGTAGCTGAGCCGATCGATCCCGAACTCGTGCCCATTCCCGAGCAACCGGAGGAATTCGCCGGCGTGGGTTCCGCCGGTGACCAGCATGATCTCGGTGATCCCGGCCTTGACTAGGGCCTCGATGCAGAAGTTGATCATGGGCCGGTCGTAGATGGGCAACAGGTGCTTGTTGGTGATGGTGGTGAGGGGGTGAAGCCGGGAGCCGGTCCCGCCGGCCAGGATGACGCCCTTCATCGCTGGCAGCCTAGGGTCAAATGCCAACCTCCACCACCGGCGGGGCTCAGGGTGGGCATCGAGGAGCAGCGTCGGGAACACCAGCATCCGACACAGCGGCGTCGGCCAGGACGGCGTCGGCCAGTTGCGGCCAAGCCTCAGCCGCCCACGGCCCAAACGGACGGTCGGCCAGGCCGGCACAGGCCAGGCCGGCGAGCGGGTCGACCCAGACGAACGAACCCGACTGGCCGAAGTGGCCGAAGGTCGCCGGCGAGTTGTGGTCCCCCGTCCAGTGGGGGTGTTTGGTCCCCCGGATCTCCAGGCCCAGCCCCCAGTCACAGTGCTCGAACCTCCCAAAGCCAGGTAGGACCCCGGCCAACCCGGGGAAGGCCACCGAGGTGGCCAGTCGATGGGTTTCGGCACTGATGAGCGTGGGGGCGGCAAGCTCCGCTGTCAGTCTCAGCAGGTCACCGAGTGGTCCGGCCAGCCCGGAGGCCGGCGAGGTTCCCTCGGGCAGGATGGTGCCGGCCAAGCTCAGAGGGCCGAGCACCCCGTCGGCAACGTAGGCGGAGAAGGCCACGCCCGACCGGTCGGCCAGCAGCTCGGCCAACCACTCGAAGCCGGCATTGGAGTAGATCCTCCGGGTACCGGGCGCAGTGAGGGGCGAGCGGCTCTCGGGCCCGAGGCCCGAGGCATGGGCCAGCAGGTGGCGGACCGTGGACCCAGGGGGGCCTCCCGCCTCGTCGAGGTCCATGGTGCCCTCCTCCACCGCCACCAGCACGGCCAGGGCGGTGATCACCTTGGTCACCGACGCCCAGGGATAGCGCCGATCCACGTCACCGACCCAGTCGAGGACATCGGGACATCCTCCGGTCGAGCGGGGACCGACGATCCCGACTGCGGCGGGGGTCACCGGCCAGCGGGCCACCAGGTCAAGGGGCCCCACTCGACCGGCCGCCGTCGTCGGTCAGACGTCGAGGAAGCGCCGAACGGCGAAGGCCGAGCCGACCACACCCACCCCCACGCCGACCACCAGGACCAGGATGCAGGTGGCCGCCACCTCCCATCCGCCCATGGCCATCTGGGCGGTGATCGATCCACTGGCGTCGTGGGGGACGTCGAGCCCTATGCCCCAGTACAGGCCGAGGACGGCCAGGACGGCCACGCCTCCGCCCAGCAGTCCCTGGACCAGTCCTTCGGCCATGAACGGCAATCGGATGAACCAGTTGGTGGCGCCGACCAGCTTCATGACCGACACCTCACGGCGCCGGGCGAAGATGGCCATGCGGATGGTGTTCAAGATGAGGACAGAGGCCGACAACAAGAGCACCACGGCAATGGACAGGAACACCCACTGCAGGACGTGGATCACGTTCTCCATGGTGTGGATCTGTTGGGTAGGAGAGGCCACGGTGGCCACGCCGGGCTTGCCGGTGAACTCGGTCTGGATGACCGAGGCCTGGGATGCATCGGTGAGATGGCATCGCCACGACGAGGGCACGTCGGACACGCTCAACGCGTTGGACAGGTCGGGCGGCTCTAACTGCTTGGCCTCGGCGTAGTCCCAGCTCTGGCTCCGGGCCGTGCACGTCTTTACGAACGGGAGCTGCTTGAGCTCGGTGCCGATGGCGGTGTTCTGGGCCGGAGCCGCCTTCGGCTGGACGAACACCACGACGTCCACGCCCTGTTGCCACCGCGTGGTGGCATTCGAGGCGCCCTGCTTCAACAGGAGGGCCGATCCGACCAGGGCCAGGGACACGGCCACCGTCAGCACGGCGGCGACCGTCATGAGCCGGTTCCGCCACAGGTTGGTACCGGCTTCCTTGGAGACGTACCCAACTGAAACGGGCATCAGGCCTCGATCACCAATCCTCCGTCGAGACCGTTACCCATCGCCGTGCCGGTGGGTGAGCCGGCACCCTGGGCGGCGACCGCGCTGTCGATGCCGTAGACGCCGCGGGCCTGGTCGCGCACGAGCACGCCGCGGTCGAGCTCGATGACCCGGCGCCGCATCTGGTCGACCATGCCGGCATCGTGGGTGGCAATGACCACGGTGGTGCCGGTGCGATTGATCCGGTCCAGGAGCCGCATGATCCCGAGGCTGGTGGTGGGGTCCAAGTTCCCGGTGGGCTCGTCGGCCAGCAGGATCAGAGGTCGGTTCACGAAGGCCCGGGCCACGGCCACGCGCTGCTGCTCGCCGCCGGACAGCTCATGGGGGAGGTTGTTGCGCTTCTTGGACAGACCGACCAGGTCGAGGACCTGAGGGACCTGTTGGCTGATGACGTGCTTGGGCCGGCCGATGACCTCGAGGGCGAAGGCCACGTTCTCGAAGACGTTCTTGTTCGGCAGCAGGCGGAAGTCCTGGAAGACGCAGCCGATGTTCCGGCGGAGGTACGGGATGCGCCACTTGGACAGGTGACCGATCTCCTTGCCCGCCTCCCAGATGCGTCCGGAGTCCGGCGTCTCCTCACGGAGGAGCAGGCGGATGAAGGTGGTCTTTCCCGATCCCGAGGGACCGACGAGGAAGACAAACTCCCCCTTGTCGATCTCCACCGAGCACTGATGGAGCGCCACGGTGGTGCCCTTGTACGTCTTGGTGACGTTGTCGAAACGGATCATGAGGGGAGCATCATGAGAGGGGGGAGTGGCGGAACGAGAGCGGTCCCATGCGGAACGAGTGCGGTCCCATCCGGAGCAAGTGTAACCAACTTGACTCCCGAACTTGGGCAGCCCCGGTCAATCCGCCTTTCGTCGCAGCTCAGCCTGCCTGCGCAGCTCCGCTTCCATGAAAGCGTCGAGGTCCCCGTCGAGGACGGACTCGACGCTTCCGGTCTCCTCGTTGGTGCGGAGGTCCTTGACCAATTGGTAGGGGGCCATGACATAGGAGCGGATCTGATTTCCCCATGCGTTGTCAGCCCGATCTCCTGAGAGCGCTTCGAGCTCCGCCTCCCGCTCGGCCCGCTGCCGCTCGGCCAGCTTGGCCCCCAGGATCTGCATGGCCTTGGCCTTATTCTGGTGCTGGCTCCGTTGGTTCTGACACGACACCACGATCCCGGTGGGCAGGTGGGTGAGGCGAACGGCCGAGTCCGTCTTGTTCACGTGCTGGCCACCGGCTCCCGACGACCGGTAGGTGTCGACCCGGAGATCCTTCTCGTCGATGTCCACCTCACCGGACACGTCTTCCAGGAACGGGACCACGTCGAGCGATGCGAAACTGGTCTGCCGCCGGTGCTGGGCGTCGAATGGCGAGATGCGGACCAGACGATGGACACCGCGCTCGGCGGCCAACAGGCCGAAGGCGTAGCGCCCCTTGACGATGAAGGTGGCCGACAACAGGCCGGCCTCCTGGCCCGGGGTGGCCTCGTCCACTTCGAACTCGAACCCACGGCGCTCGGCCCACCGCGAATACATCCGCAGTAGCATCTCGGCCCAGTCCTGCGCATCGGTACCGCCTGCCCCGGCGTGGATCTCCGCCACCGCGTCGAGCTCATCATGGTCACCGGCAAAGAGCGACCGGAGCTCCAAGTCGCCGAGCCGGCGATCCAGCTCGGCCAAGCCGGCTTCGACTTCGGGACGCTGGGACTGGTCGTCCTCTTCCTCGGAGAGCTCGTAGAGGGTCGACGCGTCGGACAGTATCCCGGACAGGCTGTCGAGCAGCTCGATGTCCTCGGTCACCCGGCCCAGCTCGGTGGTCACGCTCCGGGCGTTGTCGGGATCGTCCCAGAGGTCGGGGAGCGATGCCGACGCCTCGAGCTCGGCGCGTCGGGCACGGAGTTGCTCGATGCCCAGGTAGTGCTCGGCCACCGACAGGCGGTCGCCCAGCTCGGACAGACGCGCCGGGATGTCGACGCGCTCTGTCTCAGCCCCGGGACGGGGGCTGCCAGCGGCGGGCATTCAGCTGGCGCCGTGGCAGAGCTTGAACTTCTTGCCGCTCCCGCACCAGCACGGTTGGTTCCGTCCCACCTTCTCGTGGTCCGACTTCACGATGGGGGCCTGGATCTCGCCCGGGTCGGCGGCCCGAGTGGCCCGTCTGTTGGATGCCGGACTGCCTGATGGCGAGCCGGTGGGTGCGGGCCCCTCGGCGAGCCCATTGGGTGCGTGGTCTTCGGACAGGGCCATCTCGGCCTCCATCAGCACCTGCCCGGCCAACGCCGCGGCCATGGGGCCCGCGTCCTGGACCGGATCGTCGGCGGCGATGTAGTTGGCCTGGCCGAGGTCGGGCTCGGGAGCCTGCTCGGTGAGCACTTGGACGTGGAAGATGTACCGCAGGTAGTCGTCGGTGATCCCCTCCATGAGCCGCTCGAACATGGCGAAGCTCTCACGCTCCCATGCCACCAGCGGGTCCTGGTTACCCATGGCCCGCAGGTTGATGCCCTCCCGGAGGTAGTCCATGTCGGCCAAGTGGTCCCGCCACCGCTGGTCGATGATCTGGAGCATCACGTCCCGCTCGAGCTGGCGGGCCGTCTCCTCGCCGCCGGGCAGACTCTCGTCCCGCTCGGCGTAGAGCTCCAGGGCCTCGGTCACCAGGCTCTCGGTCACCTGTCCGGTGGTGGTCGCCTCGTCGAGGTCCTCGGCCACGAACTGGGTCGGGAAGTACTGGGTGACTTCGGTGATCAGGCGGGGCAGGTCCCATTCTTCGACGTAGTCGCTGGGGCACGCCTCGGCCACCAGTGCGGTCATGGTCGACTCGAGCAGCTCCAGGGTCTCGTCGCGGAGGTCCTCGCCCTCGATGATCTGCAGCCGCCGCTCATAGATGACCTTGCGCTGCTTGTCCATGACCTTGTCGTACTTGAGGACGTCCTTGCGGGTCTCGGCGTTGCGGCCCTCGACCGTGTTCTGCGCCCGCTCGATGGCCTTGGTCACCATCCTCGCCTCGATGGGCACTTCGTCGGGCAGGGCGCGGTTCATGACCCAGCTCATGGCGTTGGTGGCGAACAGACGCAAGAGGTCGTCCTCCAGCGAGAGGAAGAAGCGGCTCTCGCCGGGGTCGCCCTGGCGGCCGGATCGGCCCCGGAGCTGGTTGTCGATCCGGCGGCTCTCGTGGCGCTCGCTGCCCAGGACGTAGAGGCCGCCGGCGGCCAGCACCTCCTCGCCCTCCTTGGCGCACGACTGTTCGAACCGGGCCTGGGCCGCGGCCAGGGCCGCCTTCCCGTCGTCGGACTCGAGGTCCAGACCCTCGGACCGCGCCTCGTGCAGGGCCAACAGCTCGGGGTTCCCGCCGAGAATGATGTCGACGCCCCGCCCGGCCATGTTGGTGGCCACGGTCACCCCGCCCACCCGACCGGCCTGGGCCACGATCTCGGCCTCCCGGAAGTGCTGCTTGGCATTCAGCACCTCGTGGGGGATCCCCTTCTTCTCGAGCAAGCGCGACAGCTGCTCGGACTTGGACACCGATGCCGTGCCCACCAGCACCGGTTGGCCGGTGGCGTGCCGTTCGGCGATGTCGTCGACCACGGCGGCGAACTTGGCCTCCTCGGACTTGTAGATCAGGTCGGAGGCGTCGGCCCGGATGAGCGGCTTGTTGGTGGGGATCGGCACCACGGGCAGCGAATAGGTATTGGCGAACTCCGACGCCTCGGTCTCGGCCGTGCCGGTCATCCCGGCCAACTTCTCGTAGAGGAGGAAGTAGTTCTGGAGGGTCACCGTGGCCCAGGTGTGGTTCTCCTCTTTGATCCGCACCCGCTCCTTGGCCTCGACCGCCTGGTGCAGGCCGTCCGACCAGCGCCGGCCGTCCAGGGTCCGCCCGGTGAACTCGTCGACGATCTTCACCTCGCCCTGGTCGATCAGGTAGTCCTTGTCCCGGCGGTAGAGCTCCTTGGCCAGGAGGGCCTGGGTGAGGTGGTGGACGTGGTTGACGGCCACGGAGTCGTAGAGGTTGCTCACCCCGAGTTGGCGCTCCACCTTCTCGATACCGGCCTCGGTGGGGACGACGATCTTCTTCTCCTCGTCGACCTCGTAGTCGTCGTCCACCCGCAGCGTGCGGACGATCCCGGCGAACTGGTAGTAGAGCTTGGCCGACTCGGCGGCCGGTCCCGAGATGATCAGCGGGGTCCGGGCCTCGTCGATGAGGATGGAGTCCACTTCGTCGACGATGGCGAAATGATGCCCGCGCTGGACCATGGCGTCCTTGGACCGGGCCATGTTGTCCCGCAGGTAGTCGAACCCGAATTCGGTGTTGGTCCCATAGGTCACGTCCGCCTCGTAGGCCAGGCGCTTCGCTGCCGGATCCTCGATGTCCGGCCCGACCCGGCCCACGGTGAGGCCGAGGAAGTTGTGCAGCCGGCCCATCCACGCCGCGTCCCGACTGGCCAGGTAGTCGTTGACCGTGACCAGGTGGACCCCGTTGTCAGCCAGTGCGTTCAGGTAGACGGGAAGGGTGGACACCAGCGTCTTCCCCTCGCCCGTCTTCATCTCGGCGATCCACCCGAAGTGGAGGGCCATGCCCCCCATGAGCTGGGCATCGAAGTGCCGCTGACCCAGGACGCGCCACGCGCCCTCGCGCACCACGGCGAAGGCCTCGACCAACATGTCCTCGAGGGTCTCGCCATCGGCCAGCCGTTGGCGGAACACGTCGGTGGCCGCCCGCAGCTCGGCGTCCGAGCGCGCTTCCATCTCCGGCTCCAGGTCGTTCACGAGGGGAACCAGCTCAGCCAGCCGGCGGACCTTCTTCCCTTCGCCCGCGCGGAGAACCTTGGTGAAAACGCTCATAGGCCACCCATTCTACCGATCAGTCCCTCCCGGCGGTCTCGGAGGGCCCGGTTCACGCAGTGCGCCTATGCGGTGCGCACCTTGGGTCGTTGCTGGGCTCGGACCGCCGCGCTCGATGCCCGGCCCTGGTGGGAGTTGATCAGCCGCCCCTTCGTCTTCTCCAGCTGGTGCTCGAGCTTTTCCACCACCCGGTCCACGGCCGCCAGCGCCTCGGGGGCGGCGGCCCGGGCTCGGACGACCCGTCCATGGCCGGTCATGATCACCTCGCAGATCTCGCTGTCCACGATTCGGCGATTGTGCTCCTCGCTGAAGCGCACCTCGGCCCGGTCGAGGCCCGGGCAGTACCGGTCCAGCCGGCCCACCTTCTCCCCGACGAGTGCCCGGAGTGAATCAGGCACCATCCTGCGGCCATTCGCGATGACAACGTCCACTTGCTCGCCCTCCTGTGTGGTCGGAACTGCTCTGTGGTCGGTACTGCTGCGTGGTTGGGGTGCTGGGTCGGCCGGTCCTCCTGATCGGTCATGACGTGGATGGGACGTGTGTGCTACGTGCGGCTGACCTGGTCTTTGACCCCACACTCGCCTGCAGTGGGAATGGCGGCCCGGCACCGGCGGCTCCCTGACCGCGTAGCGGTCGACAACCCGGCGGCACCGTGAACGGCACGCGTCACCCCATCTCCGCCCGCCCCCGAGAGTCGGGGGCGCCGCGGGCAGGTCTTACTCCTAAGCCGCACCATGCTCAGCAACCAGGAGTTGCCTTACGTGGGTCGTTTCGCCTGCGACTGGCTTCGACTTGCAACCACAGACCCGCACGTAGCTCACGCGATGGAGCTTACGCCCGCCCCCGGCAAAACGACGAGCAGGAACCCTCGAGTTCACATATTCGCCACTCCGCCGACACAGAGCCGCAATGCTCCTCCCGGCACAGAGCCGCAAGGCTCCCTCAGGCGCAGAGCAGCCACCGAGCCCGGGCTCGGGTCGTAGCGGCCACCCCCGGGCCTCGGTCGCCCGGGGGTGCTCGGCTCAGGACTCGTGCAACTGTCGCTTGATGTCGTCCAGCACCGGGATGGGCCCGGGGTCGATCTCCTCCCGGCCGGCCACGTGCAGCGACACGAAGTCCCCGATCAGGGTCAGGTCGAAGAGCTGGGCCAAGTCCCCCTCGCCGGCTGCCCGCACCTCGATGATGTCGGCCACCACCTCCCGCAGGACGTCGGCCACCAGCTCGAATCGTCGAGCCACCTGGGGATGTTCGGCATCGTGGCGGAGGTTGACCAGCGAGATGACCTGGCGGGTCACGTCGCCGTGTTGCCCCCAGCCGGCGACCTCGTTGTGGCACAGCTCCGGGTAGAGGGCGAAGAAGGCCGGCGACTTGGCGTTCTCGTTTACCTGCGCCTTCCACCGGAGGGCGGCGGCCGCCCCGAGCGCCTCGGAGCTGTGCACCAGCGGAACGGTCCGCCCGATCCGGCGAGCGAGGTCCTCGGCCACGCTCTTCGGTCCCACCAGCTCGTCGCGTCGCCGCTTCAGTTGCTCGACCGCCTGGGAGACCCAGTGCCCCGCCCCCGGGAACAGCCCGATCTCCTCCAAGATGACGATCGGCGGAACGGACATGGCACCGAGGGCGGCGCGGGGCTGGGGGATGCCGGCCGGCACAGGGACGACGGGGACCCGCCATTCCTCGGCCAGGCGCGCCAGCTCGCCCCCTCCCGAGACGACGATCAGGGCCGCACCCGCCTCATAGGCCAGCCCGGCCGCCTCGAGCGTCTCTTCGGTATCGCCCGAGAACGACATCGCGAAGACCAACGAGCCGGAACCAACGAAGTCGGGTGGTTGATAGCCCTTGACCACCGAGACGGGGACGGCCATGAAGGGAGCGGCGGTGGCGGCCAGGACGTCGCCGGCGATGCCGCTCCCGCCCATGCCCAGGACCACGACGTTCTCGACCCGGTCGCGGCCCGGTAGCCCGGCCAGGCCCCCGGAGGCGGCCATGGCGTCGGCCACCTGTTCGGGGAAGCCGGCCGTCGCCCCCCACATGTCGAGCGTGTCGACGGGGAGCGGGCTGGAGCCCCCGACGTCAGCCGGCCGGCCCGCCGTTTCGCTCACGCGCCGGCTTTCTCCTGCGTGGAGGTTGCCCCTCCGGCATCGGCTTTGGCCATGAGCCTCGTGTGCTCCTCGTCGGACACCGTGGTGGCCTCGTCGATGAGCATGACGGGAATGCCGTCACGGACGTCGTAGCTCCGGTGCAGGCGGGGGTTGTACAAGCGGTCCTCGTCGGCGAAGTAGAGCAGCGGCCCTTTGTCCTCGGGGCAGGCGAGTACGCCGAGCAAGAGTGGGTCCAGCGACATGGTCAAGGTTCTCCTTGGTTGAGTGTGGTCCGGTCGCGGTCCGGCCGAACGAGCGAGCAGGCCCGTTCGACATGGCCCTTTCGAATGGCCCGTTCGACATGGCCCGTTCGACATGGCCGGGGCGCCCGTGTTCGACATGGCCTAGGCGCCGGCGATGCGCGACACGTCGGCCAGGATGTCGTCGACGTGCTGCCGGCACTCCTCGTCGGTGGGCGCCTCGACGTTGAGGCGCAACAACGGCTCGGTGTTGGACGGCCGGAGGTTGTACCACCAGTCCCCGCGGTCGACGGTCAGGCCGTCGAGACGATCGACCGTACCCAGCGCACCATGGGCGGCCTCGACGACGGCGGTCATCTTCTCGACCGCGCCGGCTGGGTCGGGCACCTCGGTATTGATCTCGCCCGAATCCGAGTAGCGCTTGTAGGGAGCGAGCAACTCGGAGAGCGGCTTCCCGGTGACGCTCAACAGCTCCAGGACGACCATGGCGGCGATGATCCCCGAGTCGGCCCGGTAGTTCTCGGCGAAGTAGTAGTGCCCGGAGTGCTCACCACCGAAGATCGCACCGGTCTCGGCCATCACCGCCTTGATGAAGCTGTGGCCCACCCGGGTACGGATGCCGGTCCCGCCGTGCTCGGCGATCACCTCGGGCACGACCCGGGAGCAGATGCAATTGTAGAGCACGGTCGCGCCCGGGTGCTTGTCGAGCATGGACGCGGCCACCAGCGCGGTGGTCAACGAGCCCGATACCGGCTCGGCATGCTCGTCCACCAGGAACACGCGGTCGGCGTCCCCGTCGAAAGCCAGGCCGACGTCGGCCCCCGCGCTCAGAATGGCCGCTTTCAACGCAGTCAGGTTCTCCGGCTGGATCGGGTCGGCCGGATGGTTGGGAAAGTTGCCGTCGAGCTCGGGGAAGAGGATCTCCACGTCGAAGGGAAGGGGGGCGAAGACCTTGGGGGCGACGAGCCCACCCATGCCGTTCGCCGTGTCCGCTATCACCTTCAACGGTCGCAGCACATCGAGGTCGACGAACGAACGAACGTGATCGGCGTACTCGTCCAGGAGGTTCTGCTCTTCCATCGGAGCCAGCGCGCCCGGGTCGGCCTTCGGAGGTCCGTCGGCTCCCCATCGGTCGAGGAGCTCCTGAGCGTCCTTCTCGATCTCGACCAGCCCCGTGTCCCGCCCGATGGGCCGGGCCCCGCTCAGGCAGAGCTTGATCCCGTTGTACCGGGCCGGGTTGTGGGAGGCGGTGAACATGGCCCCTGGGGCATCGAGACGTCCGGTGGCGAAGTACAAGAGGTCGGTCGAGGCGAGGCCCAGGTCGACCACCGCCACTCCGGCAGCGCGCGCCCCCTCGGCAAAGGCGTGGCTGAGCTCGACGCCGGACTCGCGCATGTCCCGGGCCAACAACAGCCGGGGGCCGCCGCTGAATCGGGCCATGGCCTCGCCGACGGCCCGGCACTGGTCGGCATTGAGCTGATCGGGGACCGTGCCCCGGATGTCGTAGGCCTTGAAGATCTCGGCGAGGCTGGTCATGGCCCAGGCATCTTATCCAGCCCGCATCGCCCAACTCCTGGGGAGGCGTGCGATCAGGAGTCGCTGGGTGCCTGGCTCAGATCGGTGGTGGCCTGGTTCAACATGGTGTCCAGCTGGCTCAGCTGACCGTTCAACTGGGTCACCAGATCGGGCCCGAGCGGTTGGGTCGTCGTGGTGGTCGGGGCCCCGGGGGTGCTCGGCGCCGTCGTCGAGGCGACGTGCTTCTTGACCGCCGCCGGCGAGCCTCCCCCGCAGGCGGCCAGGCCGAGACCCGAGGCCACCACGAGTGCGACGGCGGCCAAGGCCGGTCTCCGGGCTCGCATAGGTCGGAGAGTAGCAAGGGCGCAACGACCCGACGGGACCGGCCTCGCGCCCGATGCCGCGGCGACCGTCCTCATGCCCTGGCCCGACCGCGGCCGAGCCGGCGAGTGCGCAGCGTCCACCAACCGAGCACAAACAGAGCCACCACCCCGACCGCGGTCAGCGTCCAGCCAATGCGGTCGGCTCCTGACGTGCCGTAGTGCAGGACCACGTCGTGACTGGTCGGCACCACCACCATCATGTTGGACGCCGTCCGCCACGGGCCGAGGGCCCCGCTGACCTTCCAGTTGGGGAAGTACGACACCTTCACCTCGACCGGCGTACCGATCCGGCTCACATGGAACGAGACGGTGCTGCCCGATGTGGAAACGGCCGAGACGGCGGTGCGTGCCTCGGGCACGGCCGCAGGAGCGGTGTTGGTGCCCGGCACGCGGGGCCAGGCCGTCGGTCCGCCCGAGGTTGGCACCACGCTCCACCGGGCCGGGTTCTGGTACCAGGACAGTGACGGCGGCAGCCAGTCGGTCTGCCCCGGGCCCACGTTGCTCCAGACCACCGGTCGATTGGCCAGGGGCTGGACCAGCGAGGTGCCGGCGATCCGGTAGATCTTCCACGTGGTGTTGAGCATCTCGCCGTTGTAACTGGTGCTCCATGGCCCGTTCGAGGCGACCAGGGTGGCGGCGGGATCGGCCGCCGCCGCCGCTTGGACTGACGGCGAGGAGGCCATGAAGTAGCGGACGCCAAGCAGCTGGAGGTGCTCGATCCCGAGAGGTACGTTCAGCCCGCCGTAGGGCAGGCCGACCATGGCGTCCGACGGCGTGGCCGACAGCTCGTTCTGGTTGAGGAAGTGGAAGGGGGTGGTGGTGGCCGACTCGAACAACAGGCCCTCCATGGAGTCGATGCACCCGTTGGTCCAGTAGGGCAGCAGCATCAACGACATCGTGGTGCCGAAGCGATTGAGCGAGGGGTCGTACTCCCACATGGCCCGCCCGCACCCCTGGTCGGCGCCGACCGATGCCATCGTCTGCATCAGCGACTTGTACTCGGGGTAGTCCGGCTTTCGCTCGTACCCCGAGTAGTTCCAGGTCGCCCAGGCGCTGGGCTGGTCGGCCCCGACGGTCACGCCGACCCGGGACAGGGCGCTGGCCGGGAGGGCCAAGGGGGGCACCACGGCCACCAGGGCGCCGACCAGGCAGAGCAACGCCCCGGCGATGGCGGCCGGCGGGCGGGCGGGGGGATGGGGGCGCCGGTAGCGGGTGATCCGCATGCCGGGACGCCAGTCTGCGGGACCGTTGTCAGCGGACCGCTCGACTGCATCCACCCAGCGGTCGACGCGGCGCCGCCGGACCAGTCGGGCCACGCCCGCGGTGACATCGGCCACAGCCAACCCGGCCAGGAGGTAGAGGCACAGGAACCACAGGGGCAAGAACCGGACGTTGTAGAGCTTGCCCTGGGGATCGAGGCAGACCACGCCGGCGGAGATCCCGCCCATCACCACGATGAACAAGGAGACCCGGTTCCGGGTCACGACCATGGCCACCAGGCCGACCACGTCGGCGGCCAGCACCCACCGCACCGATCCAGGGAACAACAGGTGCGGGAAGCCGTCGACGTTCAACCAGCCCATGTTGGTCGTGTACTGCTGATCGAGGAGGAAGGGGACCAGCCACCATGCGGTCAGGGCGATGCCGACCGCGCCCACCACCACCGACCAGAGCACCTTCGCCGACCAGCGGGCCCGGGCCACTCGTCCGCGAGCTCCGGACAGCACGGCCCGGGCCAGGTCGTGGTCGAGGATCAGCCACACGACCGCCCCGGCGATGGCGAACAGGCCGGTGATGAGGTGGCACAACAGCGTGGCGGCCAGCAGGACCGCAGCGAGGCCCCGCTGTCGGTTGGTGCGCAGGCCGTGCGCCACGACCCCGAGGAACACCAGGGCCGACGACAGCCCGAGCGAATACGAGTACTCGCCGGCCATGGTGGACAGGAGGTTCCCGCCGTAGATGGAGAAACTGGGCTCGAAGAGGAAGGGCAGGGTGGCCGCGGCCAGGCACGCCGGCCCGGGGTCGCGGAGACCGGCCAGACGCCCGAAGGCCCAGGCGGCGATGGGCAGGGTGATCGTTCCGAGGATGGTCACCAACTTGAAGGCGACGTCGTAGGAGACCACGGCGTTCAGCACCACGGTCAGCACACCGGGCAAGGGGAAGTAGAAGGTGTAGACGGGAAACCCGTCGTACCAGTCGGGGTCCCAACCGGTGAGCTGGCCATGGGCCAAGAGGTTCGACTTCATGAAGGCGGGCAGGACGACGTGGGCGCCGGTGTCACCCCCGGCCGTCGTGGTGTTGGCCAACAACAGGGAGGGGTGGAGCTGCCACAAGGCCACGCCGATGACGGCGAGGACGACCACCAGGTTGGTCCACCCTGCCCACGAACCCGGACCCGTCCATCGCCGCCAGCGCGGGGACATCGGCGCAGCCGGGGCCTGGACCGGCCGAGCCGAGTGGGCCGCCGAGTGGGCCGCGGGCCGTACCGGTGAGGTCACCACGTCAACTGATGACGCCGGTACCGGTGGCCAGGACGGCGATGATCGCCACGAGGTTGAACGAGGCATGGGCGAAGATGTTCATGCCCAGACGCCCCGTTCGGTAGGCGATGAACGAGAGGATGACCCCGAACGTGGCCAGCCCCAGGAGCTGGAGCGACTCGGCGTGGGCCAGGCCGAACAAGACCCCGGTGATCACGATGGCGAGGGCCGGCCCCACCCACCTGCCCATGGTGCCGAACAATCGGGACAGGGCCCGCAGGATCAGGCCACGGAAGAACAGCTCCTCGAAGAGCGGGGCGCCGACGACTGTGAAGATGGCAATGACGGCGAAGCCAGCCCCGTGGGACGCGCCGGTGAGCTTCTGGCCGGGCGCGCTGAACCGCTGGTTGAAGTTGTGGATATGGCTCTCGAGCGGAATGTACATGGCCGCCACCAGGTACTGGCCGGCGATGCCGATGGGCACGCCGACCAGGTCGATCCAGCGGAACCGCAGCCCGAGGTCCCGGACCAGCCGGCCCGTGCCCCTGACCCGGCTGGCCAGCCATGGGGCGCCGAAGAAGCCCACCCAGAGGCCGAGCAGCGTCGAGACCACGTACCACTCCGGGGGAACGCTCAGGCGGGACAACGCCGAGATGTTGTGCGAGTTGCCGGTGATCGCCGCCGAGATGAGCACGAAGATCGACGCGATGATCTGGCCGGCGAGAAAGCCCAGGGCGGCGAGTATCAGCCACAGCCACGCGTCCCGTCTGGTCCGCGGGGCGAAGCCGGCCGCCAGCTGCCGGTCGAGAGGCACGGCGTGCTGGTGGGTCTCGGCCTCGACGATCACCGCCTCCTGGTCGAGCCCCGTGCCATTCGGGTACCGGGCGGAAGGCGGAGGCCAATGCTGCGGAGGCGGAGGCGGAGGTAGGGGCGCCGGGGGCGGTGGTGGGGGCGTCGCAGCCTGCATCGGAGCGAGCGGACCGGTCACGGGAACGGCGCTGGCCGAGCGGGGTGTCCGACGGGCCCGCCCCCCTTCTCCCCGCCCGGCGCGCGCGCCCCTATCACCTCCGTCGATCACCCCGACACGTTACCGATCACCGCCTTGCCTGCGGTGGCGGGGAAGCGATGCATCAAGGCACGTCGGAGACGCCTAGCATGGTGCGGTGCCTCCGACCAACCCCGATCAGCCAAGCGGCCAGAACGGCCCCTCCGGTCCTGGGGGCCCGGGCCAGGGCACGCCCGGTCAGGGCCGGAACATGCGGCTCATCTACGCGATCGCCATCGTGGCCATCATCGCGGTCATTGCCGCACCCTCACTCCTGTCGAAGTCCTCGGCCAAATCGATCAGCTACCAGACTTACCTGACCCAGGTCCAGGACAAACAGGTCAAGACAGCCCAGATCGATAATTCCTCGGGCACCATCACCGGCACGCTCGACAACGGGACCAGCTACACGGTGTCTGGGCCCAATCCTGTCATCGACTCCGAATACAACGCCCTCAAGGCGGGCAACGTCCAGTACACGGTGGTCAATCCCAAGCAGAATCCGTTGACGGGCATCCTCATCTACCTGCTCCCCATCATCCTCATCTTGGGCGTCTTTTATTTCATCAGCAGAAGGGCTCAAGGACAGATGGGCAGCATCATGTCGATCGGGCGGTCGAAGGCCAAGCTCTACTCGACGGAGCGACCATCGACCACATTCGATGACGTCGCCGGCTATGGCGGTGTCAAACTGGAGATCAGCGAGGTCGTCGACTTCCTGAAGACACCGGCTCGGTTCAAGGACATCGGGGCCCGGATACCCAAGGGCATCCTGCTGGTCGGCCCCCCTGGTACCGGGAAGACGTTACTGGCACGGGCCGTGGCCGGTGAGGCCGGGGTCCCGTTCATGTCGGTGAGCGGATCGGACTTCATGGAGATGTTCGTGGGCGTCGGGGCCAGCCGGGTCCGCGACCTGTTCGCCACGGCCCGCAAGCAGGCGCCGGCCATCGTCTTCATCGATGAGATCGACTCCATCGGCCGCAAGCGCGGTGCCGGGCTGGGCGGCGGCCACGACGAGCGCGAGCAGACGCTCAACCAGATGCTGTCGGAGATGGACGGGTTCGACCCGACCGAGGGCGTCGTGGTCATGGCCGCCACCAACCGGCCCGACATCCTGGATCCCGCCATCCTGCGTCCGGGCCGGTTCGACCGCCAGATCGTGGTCCCGCTCCCCGATCTCGAGGAGCGCCTGCCCATCCTGCAGGTGCACTGCAAGGACAAGCGCATCGCCCCCGACGTGGACCTGGCCCTGGTCGCCCGGGGAACCCCCGGTATGAGCGGTGCCGACCTGGCCAACCTGGTGAACGAGGCGGCCCTGCACGCCGTGCGCCGGGGATCCAAGGTGGTCGAGACCCAGGACTTCGAGGCGGCCCGGGACCGGGTCCTCATGGGTCAACGGCGGGAGAGCCTGGTCCTCTCGGACGACGAGAAGGAACGGGTGGCCTTCCACGAGGGTGGCCATGCCGTGCTGGCCTATGTCCTGCCCGAGGCCGATCCGGTGCACAAGGTCACCATCCTGCCCACCGGCATGGCCCTCGGCGTGACCCAGCAGCTGCCGGTGGAGGAGCGCCACATCCACCCGCGCTCCCACATCGAGGATGCCCTCGCCGTCCGCATGGGCGGCCGGGTGGCGGAGCTCCTGGTCTACGGCGACCTGTCCACCGGGGCCAGCAACGACCTGGTGGGCAATACCGAGCTGGCCCGGAAGATGGTCCGCGAGTGGGGCATGAGCGACCAGATCGGTCCGATGGCGTGGGGCTCAGCGGGACAGGTGTTCCTGGGCGAGGACCTCATGCACACGCGCGACTACTCCGAGGACACCAGCCGGGTGATCGACGCCGAGGTGGAGCGGATCCTCCGGGACCAAGAAGAGCGGGCCCTCGAGGTGCTCTCCCGCCACCGGGGCGGTCTCGACGCCGTGGCCCGCGCCCTGTTGGACGAGGAGACCATCGACGGCGCCACCGTGGGGAAGCTGGTCGACACGGCCTACGGCAAGCCGGTCCATGAGCACGGAGTGAAGGCTGTGCCACCGGTGTTCGTGGCCGAACAGCACGGTCGTCCCAACGGTGACTCCGGTGACTCCGGGGGTGCTGGCGGTTCCGGGGTGGACCAGGCCGGCGCCAACCGAAGTGGTGACGCCCGCACCGGTTCCTCGGCCAACCGCGACGGGAACGACGCTGAGTCGGACCCGGAGCTCGAGTCGGAGGTCGCCGGTTCGTCGCACGCCACCGGGCAACCGGGCACGGGGCAGCCGGGCAGCGGACAGCAGTCGGGTAACGGACAATCGGGCGGCCAGCAGGACTCCACCCAACCGTGGCCACCCCCGCCCCCGCCGCCCGGCCACTGGCCCCAGGCACCGGCTCCGTGGCCGGCACAGCCGGCACCGGGACATTGGCCCCATCAGGCGCCATGGCCACCGCCACCGCCACCGCCACCCTCCGGTCGTCGATAATCCTCGCCGCGAACACACACCGACGAGCCTTGGCCGACGGCCTAGGCCACGAGTGCGCTGACCGCCTCGCCCACCGGCGTGGGCCCGGAGGCCAGCTCGAGGGTGAGCCCGGCGGTCCGGGGCTCGTCGAGCAGCGCGACCAGGACAGCGGCCACATCGGCCCGGGGAATGGCCCCTCGAACCACCTCGGTGGACAGCGCAACCAGACCGGTCGGCGCTCCGTCGGTGAGCTGACCCGGTCGGAGGATGGTCAGCTCGAGTGCTCGTCGTCGGAGCTCGACCTCAGCCTCGTGCTTGGCCCGGAGGTAGGCGGCGAAGACCTCGTCTGACCCAGCCTGTGGTGGGTCACCGGCGCCAATCGACGAGACCAGAAGGTAACGGTGCACGCCGCTCATCGATGCCGCCTCAGCCAGAAGGACGGCTGCGTCCCGATCCACCGTCTCCTTGCGAGCCGCGCCGCTGCCCGGCCCGGCACCGGCGGCAAAGACGGTTGCGTCACACCCGGCCAGGTGCCGGGCAAGGGTGGCGACGTCGGTGTGCTCCAGATCGCAGATCACCGGTACGGCTCCCTCCAGGCGGAGGTCCCCACCCTGGTCGACGCTCCGGATGATCCCGGCCACGTCGTCCCCACGCTCGGCCAAGAGCCGCTCCAGATGCATGGCCACCTGGCCGTGGCCGCCGGCAATCACCACGCGCACGACGCGACCCTACCAACCGGCGGTCAGCCGGCGAGGGGCCTCGGGCCAGGCAGGAGCGAGGCCCGAGGGTCGGCGGGAGCCCCCGGGCCAGGCAGGAGCGAGGCCAGAGGGTCAGCCGGCGGGAAGACCGGTCGACGAGACCACGCCGGCCGCACCGCTCGGGACGCTGTCCTCTTCCACCGCCACCGGAACGTCGGATCGGACGTCGAGGGTGATCAGGCCGCCAACGGGTGCCTCGGCCAGCACCAGGAGCGAATGGGGCTTGATCAAGAGCAGCTTGGCCTGGGCCGGTGTCCCCCCGAGGGGCCCCACCGTGACCCTGGCCATGGCCGGGCCCGGGTTGGACACGGAAAGGCTGGCCACCGCTGCGCCCTGGACCCCGGGAGCGGTACCTGCTCCGGGGGCCGGGACGAGCCAGTCGTTGCCAATCTGGGGAGTGCCCAGCATGGTCCCGAAGGCGGGAAGCGAGGCCCCGTTGGGGCCCAGGACCGCCCGGGCCACCACCAGCCCTGGGCCGCCCGTCGAGGAGACGTCCACCGAATAGGGGACCTGATGGGGTATCCGGTTCTCCCCGCTGGCGGCGAAGGGGACGACGGACGCGGCCGGGATGTCCACCGTGACCGGGGCCACCTCGCCCTGGACGAGTCCGACGCTGATCACCGCCGTCTCGGGCGTCCGCCCGGGGTTCGACAACAGCAGCGACACCGACGACCCGGCACCGGACGAATTGGTGGTCTGGGCGAAGTACCAGTGCGGCCGCACGGCCGGCGCCCCCAGCGACAGCGACAGCCCGCTCTTCGCCGAACTGGTCAGTTGCAGCTGGTCGGCCACGATCTGGCCGGACTGCGCCGCCACCACCGTGGCAATGGTGGACCGGTTCTGCACGTAGTCGCCGACGTTCTCGACCACCAACTGGCCGGCCGGCACCACCAGGCCCTGGTAGAGCTGCGGCGTGATCACCCCGTCGTTGGTGTCGAAGGAGACATCGGCCACGGCGTCGGTGGACGTCGGGTTGTACAGGGCCAGGACAAGCTGGTTCCCGGCCGTGGTCGCTCCTGCGGCGAAGTACCAGCTGTTCGATGTGACCGAGGCGCACGGGGCGGTGGACCACCCGTCGGGACCGGCGGCGACCTGGGTCACCCCGATCCCTCCCCCGGCCAGCGTCACCGTGGTGGCGCCGTAGCCGACGGGAGCGTCGATGCCCGGGTTGACGGCGACGGCGCCGTTGGGCGGCACCGAGATGGTCTGGTGGGTCGACGCCGGGGCCTTGCCCGTGAAGACCGTTGTCGACACCGCCCCGGCGACCGTGCGGTTCCCGGTGTTGGTCACGTAGATAGTCGTGTTGGCCTGGGATCCGGTGCCGGTGGTGCCACCGGCGCAATACCACGACGAGGTCGGTGCGCCGGCGCTGGGGATGGTCATGGCACTCAGGACCGGGGCGGCAGCGGGGGCGGGGGGCGGAGCCGTGCGGTCGACGAGGGCGACCACCACGACCACGGCCACCACGAGCACCACGATGGCCAGGCGGCGCCCGGCTACCTGTTCGCTCTCCCGCCGGCGGGGGCGGCCAGCCCGCCCCGGGGCGATCACGATCGCACCTCGCCGGGCGCCGAGAGGACCTGCTCTCCTGCCCGCGGCTGACCGGCGGTGCCGGCTTGGCCAAGACGGCGGAGGCGCCACCCCCCGACCCGGCGGCGTCTCACCAGCACACCCAGGGCGGCCAGCCACACCACGATCTGAAAGGCCACACCCAGCGGGGTCCAGAGGTCGGTCGTGAAGCGCAGGGTTCCCGTGCCCGAGCTGGTGACCGTGTAGCGGGCGGCCCATCCGAACGAGTGCGAGCTCGACAGACCCTGCCCGTTCGGAGCAGTCAGCGCCCATCGATTGGCCGGGGCCAGCGCGGCCAGGACGGTGCCGGGCACCAAGGGCCCCTGGTACGACGATGCGGCGGCCGGGCCGGGCAGGACGGGTCGGAGGCCGGCCACGATCGGCGTACCCGGTACGCTGCCCAGCGGGGGCGGCATCGACGTGTCAGGGCCGGCGGCGCCCTTCCCCGACGCGGCCGGCAGTTCGGCTCGCATCGGGATCCAGTCGGCGTTCTCGTACACGGTGATACCGCTCTGGGACACGACCGGGTGGAGGTCGAGCTGCTGGGCCAAGGCCGGGTCCAGGTCAGCGGGCAGAGGGTACCGCTGGGTCTCCTGCAGGCCAGGGATGAACGGGGCGATGGCCGTGACCACGGCCACGTAGCGGACACCGGATGGGGCCAGGAGCTGGCCGAGCCGGTTGGTCTCGCCGCCGCGGGCCAGGTCGACGGCGTTGGCCAACGTCCGGGCCGGCCCCTGATCGGCTGCATTCCACAGCCAGGTGGCGTCGGGAGCCCCGTTCTCCGAGGTGGCGTAGGCCAGCCCGCCGCCCGCTGACCAGCTGCCCAGGTTGAGGGCTCGTGGGTCGCCCAGCCACAGGATCCGGAAGGCACCGGCAGCCACCTTGGCGGGCATCCAGCCGATGGTCTGGGCGGTGTCGGTGGTGGGCAGGTCCCACCGGCCGGGCAACGCCGAGATGACGGTCGGCAACGCGCCGAGCACGACGGCGATTGCCGCGATCCCCGTCGCCGCCTGCTTCCAGCCGAAGGTGGCGGCCCGCAGGTCCTCCTCGAACGCAGCGATCCCGAGACCGATGGCCATGGTGATGGCCGCCGCCGCCGGGCCCAACAGGATCATGGGGTCGACGGCGAGGCTGCCGGCCCACCCCCGGCCGATGACCCAGGCCAGGAGCCAGAACACGATGGCGATCGACCAGCAGCGGGTCGCCCAACGGAATCGGGCTCCCCGACCGATCAGGAGAGGCAGCAGGGCGGCGACGATGAATCCCCAGGCCAGCGGGGACACACCGATCGGGCCAACGGCGAAGCGGAGCAGGCCGCCCCACGAGGGGGCCGTCGACGGTGCGCTGGCCACCCCGAAGACGCTGATCGCCCCCCGGCCGGCGGTCACGGTGCCGATCAGCCATGGAAGGCACAGGACGGTGGCGACAACGGTGGCCCCCACCGCGGTGACGAGCGCCCTGATCGACGACTGCCAGGCGCCGAGGATCGCGGCCGACACAAGCAGGGCCACGGCTACACCCAGGACCACGAAGACGGCGGCCGGCGCAAACGAGACGAGCACGGCCTCGAGCACGCCCAGGGTGAGGACGCGCCGCAAGGCCCGGGACCGCGGGGGCGGGCGTCGACCCCAGTCGGGTGCGGCGATCCGCCCTGCGACCCCGGTCGTGAACGGGGCCAGCGCAGTGGCCCGGAACAACAAGGTGAGCACCCACGGCGATCCGGCATAGACGATCAACGCCTCCCAACGGCCGAGGGCCAGGGCGCTGTAGGGCAACGGAACGGCCAGATAGGCAATTCCGGCCACCATGCCGGCCCGCTGGGAGCCGAAGGGACGCATGAGCCTGACCGCCCCCCAGGCGCCGAGCGGGATGCAGGCGAAGATGGCCACCTTCAGGGTCAGCCCCATCGCCCCGAGCAGGATTGTGCCGAGCACGCCGAGGATGGCGAAGGCGGGCGACGCCGGTGCCGTGGTGCCGACCCCCGACGGGTGCCAACCGGTTGCGAACACATGGAAGACCGTTCCCCACCCGGGCAACGTGGCGAACTGGCCGACGGCGGGGATCGGGGTCGTCAACAGCCCCCGCGAACCGATGAGCACGACGATGAAGGCCACCACCCAGGCGGTGACGATGCCCTGCCCCGACATCCTCCCCCGCTCCGTCGCATCCACCCCGGTGCCCGCGTCTGCGATACCCGCGTCTGCGATACCCCCGCTTGCGGTATCGGTGCCGGGCCGCCCGGGGACTTCGGCCACGGCTCCCCCGGCCAGGTCGTTCTCGTGAACGTCGTAGGCCGCGGCGGCGGCCAGCTCGTCGACGTGGGCGCCGTGGAATCCGTGCTGGAAGACCCGGCGGACGTACGCCGACAGTCGGGCGCTCCCCCCCACCTGCTGGACGCGGATCTCAGAGTCGCTGAGCCGGCGATGACCCTTCAGCTCCTTGCGCTGCCGCCGGATCACACCCAACCGGCCGAGGTTCCAACGCCACGCCCGCACGACGGCGCGGGCACGGACCCGGTTCCCGGCCAATCCGGCCACCACCACCTCGCCCAGGGTCAAGAGGACGATCTGGGGCAACACGCGTGCGAGGTGGAACGGCCCGTAGCACTTCAGGACGGCGAGCAGCTCGTGGCGCCGCTGCAACTCCTGGAGCGTGGTCGGGACGGTGCTCGCAGGGGTGGCCGAGGTGACAGCCGCGTCCTGGCGCCGGCGCTTCCGGTGGGTCGACGGCGGGGTCGCCGCCGGGATGTCGCCGACGCTGTCGGCCAGCAGCTCGCCCGATGGCACCTCGGGAGCCTCGAACGGCCCCGATGCCGACGGTCCCTGCATATCCTCGGCCGGACCGACCCGGTCGACTAGCGACTGCTCGAGCGCCCGCTCACCGCTGGCCAGTCCCTCGCGGTGCCGGACCCGGGCGTCGGGGGCAACGATGATCCGGGCCCCGGCCACCTGGGCGCGCCAGCAGAAGTCGAGATCCTCGCCCATCGCCACGATGGCCGGGTCGAAGCCGCCGAGCTCGCTGAAGAGGTCGGCGCGGATGAGCGTGCACCCCCCCGGGGCCACGAAGACGTCCCTGACCGAGTCGTGCTGGCCGTGGTCGATCTCCTGGGGCTGCACCCGGCCCACCACCGAGCCACCCTTGTCGGCGGTCATGCCCACCTCGAGGAGGCGGCCGGGGTCGTCCCAGCTCACCAGCTTGGGCGACACGATGCCGGCGTTGGAGCGAAACGCCTCTTCCACCAGGAACTGCACCGCATCGGGAGCCAGGGTCACGTCGTCGTGGCAGATCACGTAGTAAGCGGCCCCGCCGACCATCGAGCTGACCTCGTTGGCGGTGGCCCCGAATCCCCTGTTCTGGCTGAACCGGCGCACATACGCGTTCGGCAGGACGTCGGCGACGCGCTCGGTGAGGTCCCCGGCGCTGGCCGCGTCGAGCACGAGGATGGACAGCTCCTCATAGGTCTGCGATCCGAACGAAGCCAGCGTCTCCTCGAACCACTGACCGGGATCATGGGCGACGATGACGGCGACAACCGGCGGTGCCAGCGATTCCATCAGGGAGCAGAGGCTATCGGGCCGGCGAGGGGGTGGCGAGAAGTGTCCAGCTCAGGAGCGTTTCGTGTCGAAATGGGCCCGCCACGAACGCCTCAATGCCCGGTCGCGCCGGGTGCTTGCAATCGTTTATCACAACGCATACACTTGTATCTATCAGGAGCGCTCCGATGCTCCGTTCAGACCATCGCAAGGAGATGACGATGCCAGATTTCCCCCACACCCTCAGCGCCACGGCCAAGGACGTCACCACGGTAGCCAAGGACGCCGGCTACGTCGCCGTCGGCCTCGGCGTCATCGGCTTTCAAAAGGCCCAGGTGCAGCGCCAGGAGCTCAAGAAGCGGCTGGCGGACCCCCGGACCGAGTTCGAGACGCGCTGGAGCGAGGTTCGCTCCGACGTGACCAAAACCGTGCACGACGTCACCAGAGCCGTGCACGACGTCGATGCCAGGGTCGAAGACGTGATCGAGCGGATCGAAGCGGCTATCGTGCCTCTTGAGCAGCGCCTCCCGGTCCCCGCTCGTGATCTGGCCAGCCAGATCCACGTCCAGGCTCGCGAGGCTCGCTCGCAGATCCGCAGTCTGATCAAGACGGGCGCCTGAGCAGCGTCCAGGTATTCGGCGAACAACGGCCCGCCCCCCTGGGTCGTTCGCCGGACAGGCCGCTCGCCCCAGTGGCGTGTCGGCCGCAGGAACCGGAACCCCCCTCCGGTCCTTTGAAGAACGGCCCGCTCCGGCGGGTCGTTCTTCGCGCCCGGCCCCGGGCATCCGGCCGTCAGGCGCTCCGGCGATCAGTCTGCGTGCCGGCGCCAGTACTCGAGGACGTCGGCCAGGGTCTGATCGAGCGGTATCTCGGGCTTCCACCCGGTTGCATGCTGCAAACGGGTGGGGTCGCCCCGGAGCACCGGCACCTCCACCGGCCGGACCAACGCCGGATCGGTCTCGAACCCGAGCGACGTGCCCGCCAGGCGCAGGAGGGAATTGGCGATCTCCTCGATGGCGACGTCGTGCCCCGAGCAAACGTTGTACACGTCACCGGGGGTCCCCGATTCGATCAGCATCCGGTAGGCCTGGACGACGTCGCGGACGTCAGTGAAGTCCCGACGGGCGGCCAGGTTGCCCACGGCGATGGACTCGTCCCCCCGCCGATCGGCTTCGACGATCCGCTTGGCCAGTGCGGGGACGGCGAAGTTCGGGGTCTGACCAGGTCCGATGTGGTTGAACGGCCGTACCACGATCACCGCCTGCCCGTGCCCGCGGAACGCCTGCCCGATGAGGACCTCGGCGGCCAGCTTGCTCGCCGCGTAGGGGGTGAGGGGTGCTGTCGGGGTCAGCTCGTCCAGGGGCATGAGCGAGGGATCGGTGACCGCTCCGTACACCTCGGCCGAGCTGGTGATCAGGACCCGGGGGTCGGTCCCGCACTGTCGGGCCGCGGCCAGCAGCGCCGCAGTGCCGAGCACGTTGACCTGGAGTACCCGCAACGGGTCGTTCCACGAGTCCCCGACGTGGGTCAGCGCGGCCAGGTGGTAGATGGCATCGGGAGCGGCGGCGGACACCGCATCGAGCAGCGCAACCGGATCGGTGACGTCGACTTCGTAGTCAATGGCCACCACCTCGTCGCCCCGCTCACGCAGATGGTCGGCCAGCCACGTGCCGACGAATCCTCGGCCTCCGGTGATCAGCGAGCGCACGACCGGTCACCCTACCGGCTCGGCTGGCGGGACAACGGCTGGTTCCCCCTGGCCTGAACGGCCGTTGCCCCCGGTGGCGTACCGGTAGGCCTCCATGTGCCGGGTGGCGCTCAGCTCCCACGTGTGGGCGGCGGCGATCCCGAGTCCCGTTCGCCGTTTCTGGTCGTCGTCACCGGTGCCGCCGGCCGAGCCGGTCGCCAACGCGGCGTCGAGGGCTTCGGCCAGGCCAGCCCTGTCCCCGGGGGCCACCAGGGTGGCGGCGTCGCCCGCCACCTCCTCCATGGCCGTTCCCGACGTGGTGATCAACGGCGTCCCGCACGACAGGGCCTCGAGGGCCGGGAGCCCGAACCCTTCGTAGAGGGCGGGGTAGGCGGCGGCCACTGCCGAGCGGAGAAGGGCGGGGACGGCGGCATCGGCCACGTACCCGGTGCGCACCACCCGATGGCCCGACGAAGCCGCGGCGATGGCGCGGTCGACCTCGCCGGTGCCCCAGCCATCCCCGCCGGCCAGTACCAACAGGGCATCGGGGTGCCGATCGGCAATCCGGTCGAAGGCGTGAACGAGGGAGGGCACGTCCTTGCGGGGTTCGAGCGTGCCAACGAACACCAGAAAGGGCCGGCCATCGCCCAGTCGGGCGTCGATGCGGGCGAGGGCGGCGGCATCGGCGCCGGTCTCGGGCTCCTGGGTCCCGAAGCGCCGGGCGTCGACGCCGTGATGGGCCACGAAGACCTCGGCGTCGACCCGGCACCACCGGGCCAGTTGGTCTGCGGTGGCCCGACTGGGGCAGACCACGGCGGTGGCGCGGTGGGCAGCCACCCGAATGGCCCGCTTGAACAGCACCACCTTCGACCGGTCGTGCCACTCGGGTGCCTCGAAGAAGCTGAGGTCGTGCACGGTCACCACCGCGGGGACCGACGAGTGCTCGGGCATCGTGTAGTGGGGACCGTGGTGGACCGAGGCACCGAGCCGGCGCACCAGACCGGGCAGCGCCACCTGCTCCCAGGCCAGGCGGAGCGGACGTCGTCGCGGGGCGGCCGCCACCAGGCGGGCACCGGGGGCGGTCTCTCCCCACCGTTCCCGGTCGGTCCGGCGGCCGATCAGGGTCAGGTCCAGGTCGGGCCGCCGGGCCAGGGCCGCCGCCAGGTGCAGGGTGTACTGCCCGGCCCCCACCGGATCGGCCGGAACGGCCGAGACATCGAGGGTCAGGGCCAACCGTCCGGAGGCCGAAGCCACCCGGTCGGAGCCTTGGCCCTGCTGCTCGGGGGCCGGTGCCGAGCCCACCTCACCCACCGCCGACCTCCTCCCAGAGGTCCACGTGCCGCCGGGCGATGGAGGACCAGCTGAGCTCCGCAGCGCGGAGCCGACCGGCCGCCTGCAGTCGTTCCCGACAGCCATCGTCGGTGGCCACCACCAACAATCCCTCGGCAATCGAGTCGGTGTCGAAGGGATCGACCTGGTAGGCGGCGGAGCCGCTACTGGGGACGTCACTGGCCACCACCGGTGCGCCCGCCAGCATTGCCTCCACCGGCGGCAGTCCGAACCCCTCCATCAATGGGACATAGGCGAGCAGGCGGGCCCGCGCGTAGAGCCCGGCGAGCTCGGCCGGCGTGACCAGACCGGCCAGCACCATTCCCGAGTGCTCGCCGAGCTGTTCCCCCCATCCGCTCGGTCCCACCACCACCAGCGGCCAGGGCTCGGGGAGGGAGGACCGGATCCTGTCGTAGGCGAGAGCCAGCCGGACCAGGTTCTTGCGGGGCTCCATCGTCCCGACACTGAGCAGGAACGGCCCGGCCACCCCGAGCCGGCCAAGCAGCGCGTCGACCGCCACCTGGTCCGGCGGGGGAAGATGATCGCACCCCATGGGGACCACGGAGATGCGGTCGGGCGAGGCCCCGGCAACGACAAGGTCTGCGGCCACCACGTCCGAGGGGACGAGGAACCGGTCGGAACGGGCCAGCGCCCGTCGCAGGGCCGCCTCGTGCCAGGCCCGGCCGCGTGCCGGGTAGGTCTCGGGAACGTGCCGCCAGAGGAGGTCGTGCACCGTCGACACCAGGGCGGCGGATCCGGGATCCGGAGTGGCGATGGACAGGGCGTGGATCAGGTCGTACCCACCGGGTGCCCCGAGCAGCCCGCGGTCCCAGGCCCGGGTCAACAAGGGCCCGGGAAGGGCCGACGTGCGCAACGGGAACCCCATCGTGGCCAGGAGATCGGGGTTGGCGCTCGGACGGCTGGCGAACAGCTCGATCTCGGGCCGGTCCTCGGAGGGCAGGTCGGCCAGACCCTGGATCAGGCTCCGGACATAGGTACCGATCCCGCCGGCGGCCTTGCGCCGCACTTGCTCCACGAGCAGGAGCACCCGCGGCCGGGAGCTCATCGGCCGGCCCCGGCGACGGCGTCGCGGTAGAGGCCGACGAGACCGGCGGCACAGGCCGACCAGGTGAACGTTTCGGCACGGCGCCGGCCCCGGTCGATCTGGGCGGTGAGCTCGTCACCACCGGCCAATGCCGCGTCCAGCGCGGCGGCCAGGGCCTCGGGGTCACGAGGTTCGACCAGGGAGGCGCCGTCCCCCACCACTTCGGGGATGGCCCCGACCCTGGTCGTCACCACCGGCACCCCCTCGGCCATGGCCTGAACGGGTGGGAAGCCGAACCCCTCGTAGAGCGACGGGTAGGCCAGCACGGCCGCGCCGCGCAGCACCTCGCCCAGGGTCCGGTCGTCGAGGAAGCCGGGACGGACGATGCGATCGCTCGCGGGCGACGCCTGCACTGCGGCCAGGAATTCGGCGGACCCCCAACCCTCGGATCCCACGACGACCAGGGCCACGTCGGGACGGCGCTCGGCCACCAGCCCGAACGCGGCCACCAGGGTGGGGTAGTCCTTCCTCGGCTCCACCGTGCCGACGGCCAGTACGTACCGGGACGTGCCCGGGGGGAGGGGAGGCGCGGCCTGTCGGAACAATTCGTGACCAGGCAGCGCGGGCACCCCGTGATGGACGGCGCGCACCCGCTCGGGTGGGAGGTGGAACGCCTCGATGACCTCCTCGGCCACGAACCGGGACGGGGTGTGGACCCAGGCCCCCGAAGCAACGGCCCGACGAATGAGGGCAGGGAACCGGAGCGTGGAGGCGTCGCACAGCTCCGGGTAGCGCACGATGGTGAGGTCGTGCACGGTGACCACCCGGGCCGCTCGCCGCGTCGGGGGCACGACGAAATTTGTGCCGTGCACCACCTGGTGGGACCCGACGAACCACTCGACGGGGGGCTCGCTCCAGCGGCGCCACGACGCATGCAGGGGACGAGCAGGCATGGCTCGTTGGCGGGTGGACACGGCCGGCGGGACCAGGTCGACGATGCCCTGGCGCCTCCTCCAGCTGATGGCGAAGGCGGAGACGTCCACGTCGTCGAGTTGGGCCAAACCGCCGAGCGCCCCGGCGCAGAAGACACCGACACCGGTGGGGCGACCGAGCAGGGGGGTGGCATCGAGGGCCACGGAGAGGCGGGTGTCGGATGAGGGAGCGGGCGGAGCGGTCCCCGACCCCGCGGTCGCTGATCGCTCCGGCGGCACGCACGGAGCCTTGCACATGGGCCGAGGGAGACCCGCACGCCTGGTGATAGTGACTAGCCTGCCCTCGATGCTCGTAGCCCTCGCCGGAGGTGTCGGGGCCGCCCGCTTCCTGCGCGGGGTGGTCCGTGTCCTTCCCCCCTCCGACATCACTGCCATCGTGAACGTCGGCGATGACACCGAGCTGCACGGGCTCCATATCTCTCCTGACCTCGATACGGTGCTCTACACCCTGGCCGGCGCCATCAACGCCGAGACCGGCTGGGGCCTGACCGGCGAGTCGTGGACGGTGATGGATGCGCTCGAGAAACTGGGTGGCCTGACCTGGTTCCGCTTGGGCGACAAGGATCTGGCCACTCATTGCTTCCGCACGCAACGCCTGGCCGAGGGCGACACCCTGAGCCAGGTCACGGCCCAGCTGACCCGCACCTGGGGCGTCGACGTGCGCCTGGTCCCCGTGTCGGACGACCCGGTCCGCACCCGGCTGCAGTTGGCCGAAGGGCCCGAGGTGGCCTTCCAGGAGTACTTCGTCCATATGCACCACGACGTGGCTGTCTCTGGGGTGCGCTTCGAGGGCGCCGAGTCGGCCCGACCCGCCCCCGGCGTGGTCGACGCCATCGCCACCGCCTCGTCCATCGTGGTCTGCCCGTCCAACCCCGTGGTGTCGATCGACCCGCTCCTGGCCGTGCCCGGCGTCCGCCAGGCGCTGGTGTCCCGGCGCGACCAGATCGTGGCCGTCTCCCCCATCGTGGCCGGCGCCGCTCTCAAGGGCCCGGCCGACCGCCTGCTCGCCGAGCTCGGGTTCGAGGCGTCGGTGGTCGGTGTGGCCCGCTGGTACGCCTCCTGGGTGGGCACGCTGGTCGTCGACGAGGCTGACGCGACCCTGGCCGAGGCGGTCGAGGCCGAGGGAGTGCGCTGCATCGTGGCCCCCACGGTCATGTCAACCGTCGAACGGGCGGCCGAGCTGGCCCGAACCGTCCTGGGCGTCAACCGTGCCTGATCTGCCCGTCGGCGCCGATGATGCCCGATCCGGCTCACCAACGGCGAGTGAGGAGCCGACCGGTGGGCCGAAGCCGGTGCCCACCCTCTCGGTGATCCCTGTCACCGGCATGGGCGAGGTCGGACCCGGTGACGACCTGGCCGAGCTGATCGTGGCTGCTCCCGGCCTTTCACTGCGGGACGGGGATGTGCTGGTGGTGACCCAGAAGGTGGTGTCCAAGGCCGAGGGCCGGCTGGTGGGTATCGACCCCGACGATCCCGCGGCCAAGGCCAGGCTGGTCGAGTCGGAGTCGGTCCGGATCCTCCGCCGCCGCGACGAGCTGATCATCGCCGAGACCAGCCACGGGTTCATCTGTGCCAACGCCGGCGTGGACCTGTCCAACGTGGACGAGGGCACCGCCGCCCTGCTGCCGGTCGATCCGGACCGGTCGGCCCGCCGCATCCGCGAGGCGCTGCACCACCGTCACGGCGTCTCAGTCGGGGTGGTCGTCTCCGACACGTTCGGGCGCCCGTGGCGCAAGGGGGTCACCGATGTCGCCATCGGGATCGCCGGTGTGGCCGGGGTCGTCGATCTCAAGGGGACGCTGGACGCGTCGGGACGCGTGCTCGTGGCCACCGAGGTGTGCATAGCCGACGAGCTGGCCTCTGCGGCCGAGCTGGTCATGGGCAAGGATCGCGGCGTGCCGGCGGCCATCCTGCGCGGGGTCGACCCGGCATGGATCCGGCCCGCGTCGGTGGCCGCCGAGATCGTGCGGCCACCGGGTGAGGACCTGTTCCGCTAGGTCGCCGATGGCGTGCTGAGCAGGAGGCTCAGCGAATCCCGATCAGGTCGACGACGAACACCAGCGTCTCGTCGGGCCCGATCGCACCCCCGGCCCCTCGCGAGCCGTAGCCGAGGTGGGGTGGGATGGTCAGCCGTCGGCGGCCGCCCACCCGCATCCCGGCAACACCCTGGTCCCAACCGGCGATGACGTGCCCGGCTCCGAGCGGGAACTCGAAGTACTCGTTGCGGTCCCACGACGAGTCGAACTCCTTGCCGTTCGACCAGGCCACGCCCACGTAGTGCACCTGGACCTCGGCGCCGGGCTGCGCCTCGGCACCTCCGCCCTCCTCGATCTCCTCGATGGTCAGGCCGTTCGGCGGCTGCTCAGCGGGGATGGTGACGGTCGGCTTCGTGTCGGGTGGCATGGCCAAACTGTAGGCCCCGACCGGCGCCGAGGCGGGCCGGCATGCGGCTCCGCCGGGTGGCGCGAGCGCGCTGGGGCTACCGGCTGTAGCCCTGCTTCGGACCGCGCTTCTTCGTGCCGCCACCCGCCTTCAGATGGCGGTTGGGCCGGGATGGGGCGCCGGGCTTCGAGGCTGCGGCGCCCTCACCCGGGCGGCGCCCACGCGACGGCTTCGCGTCGGCCGGCCAGCCCGAGTCGCGATCGGGCCGGCGTGGTGACGACGTGGTCGGTCCCGACCATCCGGTCCGCTTGGGCCCACCGTCTCCAGGGCGCTTCTTCCGATGCGGCGTCCCGCCCGAGGCGGAACCAGAGCCAGACCGGTTGAGGCGACGGCTGCGATCGGTGTTCTCGAACCCGTGGCGCCGCACTCGGGCGTCACGCTCGGCCCGCGTCCTCCTCACCGTCTCCACCGAACCCTCGCCCAGGACGGCGGCCAGAGCGGCGAGGTCGGGTGCGCCGGTGACGGTGGGCACGCCCAAATCACGCTGCAACTTCCTGACCGCGCCGGCCTTGTCCGGGGTAACCAAGCTGACCACCACGCCCGACGCGCCGGCACGAGCCGTCCGGCCGGAACGGTGCACGTAGTCCTTGGCGTCTGCCGGCGGGTCGAAGTGGACGACGGCCGTGACCCCGTCGACGTGAATGCCCCGTGCGGCCACGTCGGTCGCCACCAGCGCGTCCACGTCCCCCCGCATGAACGAGGCCAGGGCCCGCTCCCGCTGTTTTTGGCTGCGGTCCCCGTGGATCGCCGCCGCCCTGACACCCCGGGTGTCGAGCTGGCGGGCCATCCGGTCGGTGGCGTGCTTGGTCCGGCAGAAGATGATGGTGGGGCCCGAGGCGGTCACAACGTCGGCGGCGGTCCCCACCCGATCCCCGGCGGCCACCCTCCAGAACACGTGGTGGGCGAGTGAGATGCTCTCCTCGGTCGCCTCGATCTCGTGGCGCACCGGCTTGTTCTGGTAGCGCCGCACGAGAACGTCGATGTCGCCGTCCAGCGTGGCCGAGAACAGGACGGTCTGGCGGCTGTCCGGCGTCTTGTCGAGCAACCGGCGGACGTCGGGCAGGAACCCCATGTCGGCCATGCGATCGGCTTCATCGATCACCACGATCTCGACGTTGCCGAGATGGATGCTCCGTCGCTCGATCAGGTCGGTGATCCGCCCCGGACAGGCCACGGCCACGTCGACCCCTCGGGCCAACGACTTCAGCTGTGGACCGTATCCCACGCCACCGTAGAACGAGGCCACCCGAAGGCCGCGGGCCGCGGCCAGCGTCTCGATCTCGCTGGCCACCTGGGCGCACAGCTCACGGGTCGGTGTCAGCACCAGGACTCGCGGATGGCCCGGGCGCGACGGCTTGCCCGCCAACCGGGCCACGGCGCCGATGCCGAAGGCCAGCGTCTTGCCCGAACCGGTGGGGGCCTTGCCGCACAGGTCGCGCCCGGCCAGGGCATCGGGCACGGTCATGGCCTGAATGGGGAACGGAGTGGTGATCGATCGTCGCTCGAGGGCGGAAACCAGGTCGGAGGGGACGCCGAGGTCGGCGAAGGAGGGGGGCATGTGGGCGCGCTTTCGTGCGATGAGTAACTGAGTACGGAGCGCAGAAAGAAAAGGAACATCGAGTCAGTCACGACTCATCGCGCACCAGGGCTGCACCACCTTAGTTGATGCGGAGCAGCGACGGGATCCGGCCGGCCGGCTCAGGTCTCCTCGGCTAGGCGCTGACGGATGAAATCGAGCACGGCGGCGGTGCCGGTGGCCAGGCTGGTCCACGGCTTCCAACCGAGCTGGATGCCGGCGCGGCCCGGGTCGAGGCTGCTGCGGAGGAGCTCGCCCTGGCGGAGGGGGGCGTAGGTGGCGGTGGCCTCGAGGCCGGCCTGGTCGACCATCTCCCGGTACAGCACGTTGACCGAGGTCTCTGTCCCCGTTCCGATGTTGCACACCAACCCCCCGCCCCTGGTGGCGCCGCGAACGAACGCATCGACCACGTCGTCGACGTACACGAAGTCCCGTGTCTGCTCGCCGTCGCCGAAGATGGTGACGGGTTGACCCCGCAACAGGCGCTCGCCGAAGATGGCCACCACCCCGGCCTCGCCGTGTGGATCCTGGCGGGGCCCGTAGACGTTGGCCAGGGCCAGGGCCGAGAACTCCAGGGAGTGCAGCTCGCGGTAGGCGACGAGGTAGTCGATGGCTGCCTTCTTGGACACCCCGTAGGGCGAGAGGGGTCGATGGGGGTGCGACTCGGGAAGGGGGAGGTCGGCTGGATCGGGGTCCCCGTAGAGGGTGCCCCCACTGGCCGCGAACACCACCCGGCCGGCGGCTGCGGCCCGGGCTCCCTCGAGCACCCGGAGGGTGCCGAGCAGGTTGACGTCGGCATCGAAGACCGGCTGGGCGACCGAGACCCGGACGTCGGCCTGGGCGGCCAGGTGGAAGACCACCTCAGGCCGGCGCTTCACCATGAGCTCGACGATCTCGACCGAGCGCACGTCGAGGTTGTGAAAGGTCAGGTTCCGTCCGGCGGCCGATCGGGCGTCGGTCAGGTTGCCGAGCGAGCCGGTCGAGAGGTTGTCGACCACGTCGACGGATTGGCCCTCGGCCAGGAGTCGGTCGACCAGGGTGGAGCCGATGAAACCGGCTCCCCCCGTGACTAGGGCCCGCACGGTGTCAGGCTCCGGGAGGGACACGCTCGCCGTCGGCGGTCGACCCCGACGGCATCACCACACCGGCACCGATGACGGAGAGAGGCCGGATCGAGCATCGCTGCCCGATGGTAGCGCCCGGCCCCACGATCGAGCCTTCTACCGTGGCCCGAGCCGCCACCCGCGACCCGGGGAGGAGCACGGAGCCGAGCACGGTTGCCCCCTCCTCGACAACGGCCCCGCTCCCGATCACCGAGCCTCCGACCACCGCGCCGGGCTCGAGGCGGGCGCCGGAGGCGAGCAACGACCCGGTCACCGCAGCACCCTCGGCGGAGACGTCGCCGATGACCCACACCCCCTCACCCACTTCCGGGTCGAGTGCGGCACCCGGTGCGGGTACGGTGCCGCGCCGCCCGGTCAACAGGTCGAGGTGGGCACGAAGGTACGACGCCGGCGTTCCGGTATCGATCCAGTACACGTCGGAGCCCAAGGCGAACAGCGACCCCGCCTCCACCAACGCGGGGAACGTCTCGCGTTCGATCGACACCCGCCGGGCCTTGGGAATCCGGTCCAGCACCTCGGGCTCGAGCACGTAGGTCCCGGCGTTGATCAGGTTGGTCGGCACCTCGTCTCGAGGCGGTTTCTCGATGAACGCCTCCACCTTGCCCTGAGCGTCCGTCGGGACCACGCCGTAGGACGACGGGTCCTCCACCGGGGTCAGGCTGATGGTGGCCTCGGCCCGGTGGCTGCGGTGGAACTCGGCCAGGGACGTGATGTCCAGGTCGGTGAGCACGTCGCCGTTGACGACCACGAACGTCTCGCCGAGCCCGGCGTGGTCGGCGGCGAACCGGATGGCACCGGCCGTATCGAGCGGCTCTGGCTCCACCGCATAGGACAGGCGGACCCCGCCGGCGGAGCCTTCGGGGTAGGCATTGATGAAGGCGTCAGGCCGGTAGCCGAGGGACAGGACGGCCTCTTCGATTCCATGGGCGGCCAGCTGGCCCAGAACTCGCTCGATCATGGGCACCTCCATGACCGGGAGCATCTGCTTGGGCGTGGTCAGCGTCAAGGGGCGGAGTCTCGTCCCCTCGCCACCCACGAGGACGACGGCTCTCACTTCGTGGTTCCGCTCGTCCCGGTCGGTGCTGTCGTCGTGGGTGCAGTGGTGGGCTTCGTCGTTGTGGGAGGCGCGGTGGTCGCGGTGGGTGCTGTCGTCGTGGGTGCCGTCGTCGTGGGCGTGGTGGTCGCGCCGGGCACCGTGGTCGTGGGTGCCGTGGTGCCAGAAGGCGGCGCCGTGGTCGACGTGCTCGAGGCGCCGGATGCCGCCGTGATCAGGCTGGTGATGGTCGAGGCCGGCGGCTTGGGCACGATGGCGCCAGCGGACACGAAGGCGATGGTGATCATCTGGTTGTTGGCCAACTTGACCTCGGTCGGATCGCCGCTCACCACGGTGCCGACCTTCGACTCGAAGTTGGGCCATGTCTTCACAGTGACGAACCCTTGCTTTCCGGCTTGTGGCGTTCCCGTCGGGCATTGCTCAGTGTTGGACATGACCGACTTACCGGGGTACCCGAGCGTCGTCGATGTCAGGGTGAGTCCGTGGTACTCGGAGACGAACTTGCCGAGTGTGGCGTTGCCACCCGACTCCGAGGCGTTCTTCGGAGACACGGTGAGGACTCCGGTGCCGGTGGCGGTGAGCCCGGCCGTGCCGCCGGTGTTGGCCGGGAGGTTTGGCTGCATGGTCCCGCACACGTCGATACCCAGGGCCACGTGCCAGACGTCCGATGTGGTCGGCGCGCCGGCAGACGACGACGTCGGATGGGCGCGCTGGTAGCGACTGAAGCCGACCAGGAGAAGGCCTACGATCACAATGAGGACCAGGCTGAGGTACCAATTGACCGGCGCCTGTCCGCGGTACGTGCGCCCCCCACCGGTCGACGCCGCACGCGCTACCCATTTGCCTGTTGAGTCGCTGGCCATCGGACCGACACCCTACAACCTGCCGCTCGATGGTCCCGCACGCCCCTCGGGCCGTGTTGCCCGGCTCACCGGCCGGGTCGCCCTGCTCAGAGGACCTGAGGTCGCCCTGCTCACAGGACCGGGGTCGCCCGCGCTCATCGGGCGGGGTTCGCCGCGCTCATCGGGCCGACAGGCGGCGAACGGCGGCCAGGACGGCCCGCCCGCCGATTCCCACCGTCACCAGCGGTAACAACAACCGTCTCCAGCCTGACGTCGACCGCCACGCGAATCGGAGGAGGGAGCGATGGTGCTCGACGATCATTCGGTAGGGGTGATGGTCGGTGGACACGCCCTGGGTGTGCACCACCTCTGCGGTGGGGACAAAAGTCGCCTTCCAGCCGGCGCGGGCCAGCCGCCAGCACAGGTCGACATCCTCTGCGTACATGAAGTAGGCCTCGTCGAACCCGCCGACTGCTTCGAAGGCCGAACGGCGGACCAGGAGGCAGGCCCCGGACAACCAGTCGACCCGTTGCGGAACTCCGTCGGCTGTGGCGACGTTGCTGCGCTGGTAGTTCCGGGTGAACCGGTTGTCGGGCACGAACAATCCCAGGGCGGCGTGACCGGCAGCGTCGATGAGCGAGGGAAACCGACGGGCCGACGGGTACCGCTCCCCCGACGGCGTGCGGATCAACGGTCCGGTCACTGCCACCTCGGGCTGTTCGTCGAGGATGGCGACCAGCGCGGCCAACGCACCGGGATTGACAGAAAGGTCGGGATTGCACACCAGGATCAACTCTGCGCTGGTGGCGGCCGCGCCGCGGTTGGCGGCGGCACCGTAGCCGAGGTTCCGACCCGGTACGACCACCTCGACCGGCGGGAATTCCTGTCGGGCCCGAGCCACCGACCCGTCAGTGGATCCGTTGTCGACCACGACCACCTCGGCCGGCGACTCGGCTACGAGCGTTCGGAGACACTCGGCCAGCGCCGGGCCCGATTCGAAGTTGACCACGACGGCGGCCACCCGGCCGCTGATAGGGGTGCAAGCACCGGCCTCATCGGCTGGAAGGACGCTGTCGCCCGTGCCCCCAGCCGGCCCGCTCATGAGTCGAGCCGGGTAAAGCGGTACTTGACCAATGCCTTCAGCGCACCGATCCCATCCCGCCAGGTGATCTTCTTGCCTTCGGTGGACTCCCGGCCGGCATAGGAGATGGGCACCTCGTAGATCCTGAACCCCCGGCGGAGCACCTTGGCGGTGATCTCCGGCTCGAAGTCGAAGCGATCGGACTGCACGGTGATCCCGGCGATGGCCTGGCGGTCGAAGAGCTTGTAGCACGTCTCCATATCCGACAGGGTCGAGGAGTAGAGCACGTTGGTCACCAGCGACAAGAAGCGATTGCCGATCCAGTGGAGCGGGAGCATGTTCTTTCGTTCACCGGTGAACCGGCTTCCGTACACGACTCGGGCCTTACCGCGCAGAATCGGGTCGAGCATACGGGGCCAGTCCTCGGGGTCGTACTCAAGATCGGCGTCCTGGATGAGGATGAGGTCACCGCGGGCTACCTTCAGCGCGCTGCGGATGGCCGCACCCTTGCCCCGGTTGACCGGGTGGCTGAGCACCCGGACCGTGGAGTCCTCGACTGCGGCGAGTACCTTGTCCGTCCCGTCCGACGACCCGTCGTCGACGGCGATCACGTCAACGGTGAGTGGGATGTCGACCGCCCGGATACGACGGATGATCTCGCCGACCGTGCTCCGCTCGTTGAACACGGGAACGATCACGGTCAGTGTGCGGTACGTCCGTGTCTGAAAAGGGAGCTCGGTGGCGCTTTCCCCGCCGCCCGTGCCATCCGTCGTGCTCATGATCAGCCCTGACCTTTCTGTCCGACGACCTTGTCGTGGTCGCCACCACCGGAGTTGGAGAAGTATGCCGCCGTCTGCAGCAAGCCGTCTTCGAGCCCGACCACGGGATGCCAACCGAGCGCGCTGGCGGCCAGGGAGATGTCCGGCTTGCGGCGGGTCGGGTCATCGATGGGCAGGGGCACGTGCACGATGTCCGAGGTGGAGCCGGTGAGCTCGATGATCAGCTGGGCAAGCTCCAGCACCGTGTGCTCATCGGGGTTCCCGATGTTGACCGGGCCGACCAGGTCCGAGTCCAACAGGGCGAGCAACCCCCCGATCTCGTCATCGACATAACACAGGCTCCTGGTCTGTGCGCCGTCTCCGTACACCGTCAGCGGCTCACCACGGAGCGCTTGCTCGATGAAGTTCGACACCACCCGCCCGTCGCGCGGACGCAGCCGGGGGCCATAGGTATTGAAGATCCGTACGATGCCGACATTGGTGCCCAACGCCCGGTGATGGGCCACGGTGATCGCCTCGGCGAATCGCTTGGCCTCGTCATAAACGCTGCGAGGGCCCACCGAGTTCACGTTTCCCCAATAGCTCTCGGGCTGGGGGTGGACGGCCGGATCGCCGTAGACCTCGCTGGTGGAGGCCAGGATGAACCGGGCCGCGGAGCGCTGGGCCAGCTCCAGGCACCGTCTCGTCCCCTCGCTTCCGACGGCCAGGGTCTCCAACGGACGATCGAGGTAGTCCGGTGGGGAGGCCGCGCTGGCCAGGTGCAGCACCGCCCCGACCGGGCCATCCACCGGCAGCTCCGACGCCACATCGGCGCGCACCAGGGTGAATGCGGGATGGTCCTCCAGATGGGCGACGTTGGCCCGCCGACCGGTCGAGAAGTCGTCGACACAGACCACCTCGTCGCCCCGTTCGATCAGCCGGTCGCACAGATGGGAACCGAGGAACCCGGCGCCACCGGTGACCACGGCACACAGGCTCATCGGCGGCCGATTCCGGTGTACTCGAACCCGATACGCCGGAGCTGGGCCGGATCGAGAAGGTTGCGCGCATCGACCACCGTCGCCGAGGCCATTGCATCCCGCACCTTCTCGAAGTCCAGCCAGCGGAACTCGTCCCACTCGGTGAGCACCACCACGGCTGCGGCGCCGTCGCAGGCGGTATAGGCGTCGGGGAAGGCACGCACCTCGACATCACCAGAGCCCTCGAGCCCGTCACCGGATCCCCCGAGCCCGTCTGCACCGTCGAGCTCGTCAGCACCGTCGAGCTCGACCACCGGAGTCGACGCTTCACCCAACGGAACGGTGATCGTGGGATCGTAGGCCTGAACCCGGGCGCCGCCTCGCAACAGGCGCCGGACGATCTCCATGGCCGGCGAGTTGCGGAGGTCATCGGTACCCGCCTTGAACGTCAGGCCCCACACGGCGATGACCAGGCCGTCCACGGTTCCACCGACGGCGTCCTCCACCTTGCCGACCACCCGGAGGAACTGCTCGCTGTTGGTCCGGATCGCCCCTTGCAGGAACGAGAAGTCGTATCCAGCCTGTTCGGCGATGTGGACGAGCGCCCTGGTGTCCTTGGGTAGGCAGCTACCGCCCCAACCCGGGCCCGGTCGCAGGTACTCGAACCCGATGCGCTTGTCGTATCCCAGGCCGAGAATCACATCTCGGACATCGGCCCCCACCGCCTCGCACAGTCCGGCCACGGCGTTGACGAAGCTCAATTTGGTGGCCAGGAAGGCGTTCGACGCGTACTTGATCGTCTCGGCCGTCGCCGCGTCGGTGATCAGGAGCGGCGCGTGCGTGCCGGAGAACAGCTCGCCGACCCTGGCCGCGGCGGCCTGATCGGCCGCACCGACCACGATGCGCTCAGGGTGGAGGCTGTCGGCCACGGCCGTGCCCTCCCGGAGGAATTCGGGGTTCGAAACCACCTCGACGTCCTTGCGTCCGAGCACCCGCTCCACCACCATCGTCGAGCCGACGGGGACCGTTGACTTGTTCACGATGATCGATCCCGACGCCAGGTGCGGGGCGATCTCGGCCGCCACCGATTCGACATAGGACAGGTCGGCGGAGCCGTCGTCCCCTTGGGGCGTGGGAACGCAGAGAAAGACGAACTCGGCGTCCGCCACCGCCATGGTGGCCCCGGTCACAAAGGTGAGACGCCCGGCGGCCTGGCCCTCTTGTACCAGCTCCTCGAGGTGCTCCTCGACGATGGAGATGTGTCCCTGCTGCAGCAGCGCGATCTTGGACGCATCGACGTCCCCACAGGTCACCCGGTGGCCCATGTGGGCCAGCGTGGCCGCGGTGGGCAAGCCCACGTATCCCACCCCGATCACGGCCACCGTCCGGCCGCGACCATGAGGGAGGGCCCGGAACGCTGCGCCCTTTTCCGCCGGCCGGGCTGGGGTCGGGCCGGTAACCGCGGGCCCGCTCGCATCCTGATCAGCTGGTGCGGGCACGGCCTCACCGCTGATCTGTCGTACATGGCGGCCAGATGCGGTCACGGCTCTCCTCTGTTACCTCGGGCCCTCTATCTCGCTGGGCAGGTCGTGGGTCTCGGCTGGCGGGGCGTCTATCCCGCCGGCGCGTGGTCGGCCGCCTCCAACAACACCGGCACCAGGCGGGCCAGGGCATCCTCCCACGCCGGGAGGAGCGGCAGGCCGGCCAGGCGCAGGGCCGCATTGTCGAGCCTCGAGTTGGTGGGCCGGGGGGCGGGGCGGGGCGGATCCAGCTGCGAGGTGGTGATCGGCTCGACCCGGCCCGGATCGAGGCCGACCACCGTCAGCACGGCCCGGGCAAACTCGAACCAGGATGTGGTGCCTTGGTTGGTCACGTGGAAGGTCCCGGGACGCCGCTCGATGGCCAGTCGCACGATGGCCGGCGCCAGGTCCGCCGTGAAGGTGGGGGACCCGTGCTGGTCGTCGACGAATCGGAGCGGTCCGCCGTCCGGTCTCGCCCCCAGCCCCAGGACGGTCCTGGTCATGTTGGAACCGTGTGCGCCGCTGACCCAGGAGGTGCGCACCACGGTTGCACCCGGCGACGACCGGGCCACCTCGACCTCGCCGGCCAACTTGGATCGACCGTAGACCGATCGGGGGTTGGGCTTGTCGCCCTCCTGGTAGGGCCGGTCGGAGGTGCCGTCGAACACGTAGTCGGTGGAGACGTAGAGCAGGTGGGCGCCGGCCCGGGCGCTGGATTCGGCGATGTGGCCGGTTCCCGCCCCGTTCACGGCAAAGGCGGTGTCGGCATCCGACTCGCAGGCGTCGACTGCGGTATAGGCCCCAGCGTGCACGACCACGTCCGGGCGGAACTCGTCGAAGGCATTCTCGACCGCACCCCGGTCGGCCACGTCCAGCGTGTCGATATCGGTGGCCAGCACGATGACCTGTTCAGCTGACCCGACCACTTGGTCGGCGGCGGCGGCCACCGCTGACCCGGGGTCGCCCCCGTCGGGTGGACGGCCGGACAGGACGGCCTGGAGGTCCTGGCCGAGCTGCCCGTTCGCCCCGGTGAGCAAGATGCGCAATGAGCCGGTCATGACGTGCCCGCGGACCAGGCCCCTTCCACCACCGGGGCGCGGTCGCGGAGTGGCTCCCACCAGCTGCGATGCTCGGCGTACCACCTGACTGTGGCGGCCAGTCCTTCGGCGAAGCCGATGGTGGGCTCCCAGCCCAGAGCTTTGTGGATCTTGCTCGAATCGAGCAGGTAGCGCCGGTCGTGGCTGGGACGGTCGGGAACGATCTCCTTGAGCGTCGAGGGGCGGCCGGTGGCGGCCAGCACAGCGTCGGCTATCTCCTCGATGCTGGCCTCTGTCCCGCTACCGACGTTGTAGGTCTCCCCTTCTTCCCCGTGATGGAGCACCGCCTCGATGGCCCGGCAGTGGTCGTCCACATGCAGCCACTCGCGTCGGTTCTGGGTCGAGGCGTACATGGTCAGGGGCTGGTCGTCGAGGGCCTTGGCCGTGAACAACGGGATGACCTTCTCGGGGAACTGGTAGGGCCCGAAGTTGTTGCAGCAGTTGGTGATGGTGGCCGGGACCCCGAAGGTCTCCCCGTAGGCCCGCACGGCGTGATCGGCGGCCGCCTTGGAGGCGTTGTAGGGCGTGCGCGGCCGGTAGGGCGTCTCCTCGGTGAATAGCTCGTCGCTGTCGAGGGCCAGGTCTCCGTAGACCTCACAGGTGGAGATGTGGTGAAAGCGGGAGATGCCGTGGCTCCGTGCCGCCTCGAGCAGGGTCTGGGTCCCGATGACGTTGGTCTGGAAGAACCGGGTGGGGTCCAAGATGGCGAGCGAGTTGTGCGACTCGGCGGCGAAGTTCACGATCACGTCGATCTGGTGCTTGTCCAGCGTCTGGGCCACCTGGTCCAAGTCGCAGATGTCACCGTGGACAAAGGAGATCCGGTCCTCCACGTCGGCCAGGTTGGGCCGGTTCCCGGCATAGGTGAGCACGTCGTAGGCGACGACAGCGTCGTTGGGATGGCGGCCCGCCCAGAATCGGACAAAGTTGGACCCAATGAATCCGGCACCGCCGGTGACCAGAAGTCGCATGAGCGAACGAGTTTACCCCGGGCCGCGCCCCTGATCGGGGGCCGTCCGCAGATGGATCACGTCACCAACCACCACTGTCCGTGGCCCCTGGTCGTCGACGTCAACGACCAGATGGCCCTCGGCGGTCACGTCCACGGCCATCCCGTTGAACGTGGAATCAGACGATTCCACCCTGACCCGAGTACCGATGGTCGTGCACCGGCTCCTCAACTCGGCGGCCTGGCCGATCCGACCTCCAGCTGAGGACAGGGCGGCCGCCCGGGGCTCGAGCTCGACCAGCAAGCGGTCGAGGAGGCGGGCACGGTCGACGGGACGGCCCGTCTCTCGCAGGAGCGACGTGGCCGAGTCGGCCAGGTCACGTTCGTCGATTCGGGGGCCCCGGTCGCCTTGGTGACTGGACCGGCCGCCGGGCCCGCCGGGGCCGCCCGGCTCGCGGGCGGGTGGGTCAGTGGGCCCGCCCACGGTCGTCGCCGCTGGCCAGGCCACGTTGATGCCGATACCCACCACGATGGGTGCCCGACCTTCGGTGCCCACATCGGCCTCGGCCAGCACTCCGGCCAGCTTGCGCCCATCGACCAGGAGGTCGTTGGGCCACTTGATGCTCGCGGCCACGCCGCCGAGCGCGGCGCAGGCGTCGGCCGCGGCCAGGGCGACGACGGCACTGGCCAGGTGGCGCGCTTCGAATGGCAAGTGGGGTCGCAAGAGCACCGACGCCAACAGGTTTGCCCCCGGCGGTGCCTCCCAGCGCCTTCCCAACCGGCCTCGGCCGGCACTCTGGTGATCGGCCACGACCACCAGTCCCTCGCCCGCTCCCGCCCGGGCCTCGCTCAACAGGTACCGGTTGGTGGAGTCGAGCTCGTCGAACCAGCGCACCTCGGCGAACCGGGTGCCGCTCGGGCCGGGCACTACCCTCGGCATCGGCCCTGGCCCCCTCGGGCCGGTCGGCTCCGGCACGGGGGGGTTGGCTTGGGCACGGGGGTGCTCGGCTCTGGCGTGTGATCGGTCGCCTCCGGCATGGCACGTACCCTACGGGCCGTGCCAGTGTTGTAGCGCTCGTCGGCGGTCCAGGGATCGTCGCTCGTCCAGATTCGAAAGGCCCAGCGTGCTGAAGAAGGTTCTCATCGCCAACCGGGGGGAGATCGCCGTCCGTGTCATACGGACCTGCCGCGAGATGGGGGTGGCCACGGTGGCCGTCTACTCCGAGCTCGACCGGGACGCACTCCATGTTCGACTGGCAGACGAGGCCTATGCCCTCGGCGGCCAGACCGCTGCCGAGAGCTATCTCAACACCGAGGCCATCCTCGGTGCCATCGAGAAGAGCGGGGCGGATGCCGTGCACCCCGGCTACGGCTTCTTCTCGGAGAACACCGACTTCGCCCGGGCCATCACCGACCGGGGTGTGACCTTCATCGGCCCGCCGCCCGAGGCCATCGAGGTCATGGGTGACAAGATCAGCTCCCGGCACGCGGCGGAGAAGGCCGGCGTCTCGGGCGTCCCGGGGCGCAGCGAGGTACTGACCTCGCCTGGCGAGGTGATTGCCTTCGGCAACGAGGCCGGATGGCCCGTCGCCATCAAGGCCGCCTTCGGCGGTGGTGGGCGCGGGATGAAAGTGGTGGAGGGCGCAGCACAGGCCGCCGACGCCTTGGAGTCGGCACAGCGGGAGGCACTGGCCTACTTCGGGCGAGACGAGTGCTACGTCGAGCGCTACCTGGCCTGGCCCCGTCACATCGAGATGCAAGTCATCGCCGACACCCATGGCACCACCCTGTGGCTGGGCGAGCGAGATTGCTCGTGCCAGCGACGCCACCAGAAGCTGGTGGAAGAGAGCCCGGCCCCCGACTTTCCCGACGAGATCCGCCAAGCCATGGGCGCGGCCGCGGTGCGAGTGGCCGAGGCCTGTGGCTATATCAATGCCGGCACCGTCGAGTTCCTCTACCAGGACGGCGAGTTCTTCTTCTTGGAGATGAACACGCGTCTGCAGGTGGAGCACCCGGTCACCGAGCTGGTCACCGGGCTCGACCTGGTGGAGTGGCAGCTACGGGTGGCATCGGGTGAGCCGCTTGGATTCGGCCAAGACGACGTGGCCCGGGATGGCCACGCCATCGAGGTGCGCATCAATGCCGAGGACCCGACCGGTGGGGCGTTCACCCCGTCACCGGGCACCATCACCGAGTTCGTCGCTCCCGGCGGTCCCGGGGTGCGCCTCGACGCCGGGTACGGCCGAGGCGACACCATCAGCCAGTACTACGACAACTTGGTGGCCAAGCTGGTGGTCTGGGGCCGCGACCGGGAGGCGGCGCGGCTGCGGATGCTCCGGGCCATCGAGGAAACGGTGGTGAGCGGCGTGGCCACCACCCTCCCCGCCGACGTCGTCATCCTGTCCCATCCCGACTTTGCCGCCGCTACCCACTCCACCAACTGGGTGGAACAGACCCTGGACCTGAGCTCGGTCACCGCCGATGTGGGCCGGGAGCCGGACCCGGCTGCCGACGGCGATGAGCCGGAGGCCACGGTATTGCGAAACGTGACCGCCGAAGTCGACGGGCGGCGATATCAGGTGAAGTTGTGGGTTCCCGATCTCGGTGAGGTGGCCGTCGCCGCCTCGTCCCCCCGTGCCACCGGGCTCAGGCGGCCCAAGGCAGCCGGGGGGGCCACGGGTTCAGGGACGGTGGCCGTGCCCATGCAGGGGACCATCGTCAAGGTGACCGTCGCGGTGGGTGACGAGGTGGAACTGGGGCAGACCATCTGCGTGCTCGAGGCCATGAAGATGGAGAACAACGTGGTCAGCGAGAAGGCCGGGACGGTCAAGGAGATCAAGGTGGCGGCGGGCGACGCGGTGGGGCCGGGCGACGTGGTCGCCATCATCGAGTAGGGGCAGCCAGTGAGCGAGGTGACCGCCGACATGGCATCGGCAAAGCAGTCGGTCGAGAACACTATTGACGCCGCTCTGGGTTCCCTGATCGAGCTCAGCCACACCATCCACGCACACCCTGAGCTCTCCTACGAGGAGGAGCGGGCGGCGGGCTGGACGGCCGGCGCCCTGTCTGACGGGGGTTTCACCGTCGCCGAGGGGGTCGGCGACCTTCCTACCGCCTTCAGCGCCGAGTTCGGTTCGGGGCCCCTTGTCGTAGCGCTGTGCGCCGAGTACGACGCACTCCCCGACGTCGGTCACGCCTGCGGCCACAACATCATCGCCGCCAGTGCGGTCGGGGCCGGCCTGGGTTTGGCCGCCGTCGCCGACGAGCTGGGGCTGACCGTCCGGGTGGTCGGAACGCCGGCCGAGGAGGGCGGCGGCGGGAAGATCCTGCTCCTCGAGCGAGGGGTGTTCGACGGCGTCCACGCCGCCATGATGGTGCACCCGTGGTCCACCGAGGCGCTGGCCGGCACAATCCTCGCCGTCTCCCATTTCGACGTGCACTTCACCGGGAAGAGTGCCCATGCCTCGGCCGCCCCGTGGGAAGGCGTGAACGCCGCCGACGCCATGACCGTCGCCCAGGTGGCGCTGGGCCTGCTGCGCCAGCAGCTCCGGCCCGGGAACCAGCTGCACGGCGTGGTGACCGAGGGAGGGTCGGCACCAAACATCATTCCAGCGGCGGTGTCGGCGCGGTACATGGTCCGGGCCCTGACGCTCCAGGACCTCGAGGTCCTGGAGCCGAAGGTGCGGGCCTGCTTCGAGGCCGGGAGTACGGCCACGGGAGCAAGCGTGCGCTACAAGGAGCTCGCACCGGTCTACTCCCACATGGAGAGCGACCGGGGACTGCTCGACGCGTACCGCGTCAACGCCGAGGCGCTCGGCCGACGGTTCACCCTCGACGACGAGCGCGCCGCGCTCCCCATCCTGTCCACCGACATGGGCAACGTCTCGCTGGTCATCCCCACCATCCACCCGCTCATCGCGCTGGACTCCGGTGGGGCGGTCAACCACCAACCGGAATTCGCCGCTGCCTGCATCACCGAATCGGCCGATGCCGCCCTCCGCGATGGGGCACTGGCCATGGCCTGGACCGCCGTCGATGCCGCCGCCGACGGCGCATTGCGCGACCGACTGCTGGCCCGTTCCTGAAGCCCATTTTCTGAGGCCCTTTTCTGAGGCCCTTTTCTGAGGCCCTGTTCTTCAGGACCTGTTACTGAACGGCGGCCCTCGAGGTCTGATGGCGTCGGGTGGCCATCGGTGGGAACGTTCGCTAATCCCACTGTCCGTGAGCTTCTACGACGAGACAACGGGCAGTTGTCGCTTGTGATCTGGCCACCCGGATGTCGCCAGACCGAGGGCCTGGGCTTCCCGCCGGTGTTTGTTCTGCCCGCCTTTGGGCGAATTGATTCGCCCGAGCGATGTCGCCGCGCGGCCCTTTCGCCGAGACGTGGAACAGATCCATACCGGGACGGACACGAAGGGAGGCGATTTTCGAAGCCGTCTGCGCCCGCCCCCGCCGGCTCACAGGCCGGTGACCGGTCACTGTCTGTGGTCGATTACCAATGGTGCGCTCGGGCTCAAGAGCCCCGGCTGTGAGGCCTGGGTAGGAGCTGTTGAACCTAATTGCTCAGCCCCGAGATGACGGCGGCCAGCTGGCGCCACTGCGTGATCGGGTAGACGCCGGGCGTGTCGGTCAGGACCTGCAGGCAGACATGGTCAGCGCCGGCGTCCAGGTGCTCTTTGACCCGGCCGGCAATGGCGGCGATGTCGCCCCAGGCGATGATCCCGTCGACCAGGTGGTCGCTACCCCCATCGGCCAGGTCGGCTTCGCTGAACCCCAGCCGCTTCAGGTTGTTGGTGTAGTTGGGCAGTATGAGGTAGCGGGACAGGGTTTGGCGAGCAACGGCGCGCGCTCTGGATGGATCGGGGTCCAGGACGACCATCTGCTCGGGGGCCAGCAGTGGACCGGCACCGAGTGTCGATCGGGCTTCGCCGGTGTGCTTCGGGGTGGTCAGGTAGGGGTGCGCGCCGGCGGAGCGGTCCCGGGCCAGCTCGAGCATCTTGGGCCCCAGTGCGGCCAGGACCCGGTCCTCTCGACCGACCGCTGGGACGGCCGAGTCGAGGGCGTCGAGGTAGTCGGCCATCTTGGTGCGGGGGCGCTCGTAGCGGCGATCGCCCTGGGCCTCGACCAGCATGGCGTGGCTCACCCCGAGCCCGAGCAGGAACCGTTCCGGATAGGCGGCGCCGATTCGGGCGTGCTCGGACGCCACCTCGCTGGGGTCGTGCATCCAGACGTTGAGGATGCCGGTGACCACCGGCAAGGTCGTGGTGGCGCTGAGCACGCGGGTGACGTCGCCGAAGATGTCCCCGCCCGCTCCCCCGGGGATCCACAGGGCGCCATACCCCAGCCCCTCGAGCTCTCGGGCTGCGTCCCGCGCCGCACCGGTGTCCTTGGACCGGAACTGCCCGCTCCAGATGCCTACTTGGCCCAGGTCCATGTCGCTCCTTTCATCATCACACTCCCGACTCGGTCACCGCACTTCCGACTCGGTCACCGCACTCCGAACTCGGTTACTCCCCCCAGCCGACTGGACACACACTGAGGACTCGATCAGCCGCCCGGCCTGAACTCCCCGAAGACGCCGCGCAGCACATCGGAGACCTCGCCCAGGGTGGCCATGGACCCGAGCGCCTCCTTCATGGGCACGAGCAGGTTCTGAGTCCCGCGGGCTGCAGCCTCGATGTCCGACAGTGCCGCATCGACGGCCGCCTGGTCACGATCTGCCCTGACCTTCTGGACCGACGCGATCTGGGAACGCTGCAGCTCGACGTCGATGGGAAACACGTCGTTGGGCTCGTTGGCGTCATCGGCAAACTTGTTCACGCCGATGACGATCTTCTCGTTGTCGTCGATCGCCTTGGCGTAGGCGTAGGCCGCCTGTTCGATCTCCTGCTGCATGAACTGGGCTTCGATGGCGTCGACCGCCCCACCCATGCCGTCGATGCGTTCGAGGTAGTCCCAGGCTCCTGCTTCCACCTCATCGGTCAGGGACTCGACGTAGTAGGAGCCGGCCAGAGGATCGACCGTGTCGGCGATCCCCGACTCGTAGCCCACGATCTGTTGGGTCCGGAGCGCGATCTTCGCCGCCTTCTCTGTCGGGAGGCCCAGGGCCTCGTCGAACCCATTGGTGTGCAGGCTCTGGGTACCCCCGAGGGCGGCGGCCAGGGCCTGGACGGTCACCCGCACGATGTTGTTCTCGGGCTGTTGGGCGGTCAGGGTCGAGCCGCCGGTCTGGGTGTGGAAGCGCAGCAGTGTGGACTTCTCGTTCGTGGCCTTGAATCGCTCGGTCATGATCTTGGCCCACATGCGCCGGGCGGCCCGGTACTTGGCCACCTCTTCGAACAGGTTGTTGTGGGCGTTCCAGAAGAAGCTCAGCCGGGGGGCGAAGGCGTCGACATCCAGGCCAGCGGCGAGAGCCGCCTCCACGTAGGCGATCCCGTTGGCGATGGTGAAGGCGATCTCCTGGACGGCCGTGGAGCCCGCCTCGCGAATGTGGTACCCGGAGATGGAGATCGTGTTCCACGCCGGCAGGTTCTCGGCGCAATAGGAGAAGGTGTCGGTGACCAGGCGCATCGACGGCCGAGGCGGGTAGATGTACGTGCCGCGGGCGACGTACTCCTTCAGGATGTCGTTCTGGATGGTCCCCCCCAGTGCCTTGGGGTCGACCCCGTTCTCCTCGGCGACCAGTTGGTAGAAGAGCAGGAGGATGGCGGCGGTGGCATTGATGGTCATCGAGGTGGTGACTTTGTCGAGCGGGAGGTTGGCCAGGAGCAGCCGCATGTCGGCCAAGGAGTCGATGGCGACCCCCACCTTGCCCACCTCACCCTCGGCCCGGGAGTGGTCGGAGTCGTAGCCCATCTGGGTGGGGAGGTCGAAGGCGCAGGACAGGCCGGTCTGACCCGCTCCGAGGAGGAACTTGAACCGCTGATTCGTCGATGCGGCGTCGCCGAACCCGGCGTACTGGCGCATGGTCCAGAGTCGTCCCCGGTACATGTCCGCCCGGATGCCACGTGTGTACGGGTACGCTCCCGGCTCGCCCAACTGCTCCGCCGGGTCCCAGCCGTCCAGGTCCTCGGCGGTGTAGACCGGGTGGATCTCGATGCCGGAGTCGGTGCGTCGCTCGTTGGGCGGCGTGCTCTTCGATGCCATAAGCGACAGGTTAGAGCGGCGCCAAGAGCGTTGTTCTCAGGTTCTCCGGTCGTGCCCGCCTCGGCCGCCGTCCTCTGGACCGGTTTCGGCCCGGAGGTGCTCGGTCACCCGCTCCGGGCCACCGTGGCCATCGCCGATCCGGCCCTCAGGGTCACGATCACGATCGGCCACCGCGAGCCCGGCGGGACGACCGAGCCGGTGGTCTCGCCCAGCGGTCCGTACAGGCCCGGGTGCCAGCCGTCGACCGTGAGCCGGTAGACCACGCCGAGCGCGATCCCGTTGTCGGGGAAGCGGAGACGGAAATAGGCCGCGAACTCGAGGCCGACCGGTCCCCGGGGCACCAGCGCCTCGACCGCCGGGGAGATGCGATCGACCTGGGCCACCCCGCTCCAGTCGACGTCCAGCGCCGACGTGGGCACGACCAGGTTCCGGGCGCCGAACAGTGTCGAAATGATGAGGGCGCAAGCGGCCAGCACCGCGACACAGCCCCACCGACGACCATGGGTCCACGGCTGTGTCTGCCGGCCGCTCGGACCCTGCTGGATCGGCTGTGTCTGCCGGCCGCTCGGACCCTGCTGGATCGGCTGTGGCTGCGTGCCGCTCGGACCCTGCCGGATCGGCTGTGGCTGCGTGCCGCCCGGACGACCGGTGAGCCGACGGACCGCAGCACGCGCCACCAGCACCAGAGCCCAGCCGGCCACGACCCACAGCAGGATGCCCGGGATCCACCAGAAGATGTGCAGGTAGGTGATCAGCAGCCAGTCGGCGGCGGGAAAGGACGTGAAGGTGACCACCGTCCCCAGCGAGCAGATGGCGGCGACCGCCCCGGCGGCGGCCAGGTCCTTCTTCCCGAACACCCAGGCCAGAACAGTGACGGCCCCGATCAGGACCAGAACCACGACGCCGACGACCGCTGGGTGACCATGGACCAGCTCCAAGGTGGGCTTGAAGTCGGGGGACGACTGGACCAGCCAGATCGGGTGAGGCGAGCTCAGTCCGGCCAGGACCTGCAGGCCGAAGGCGCTGCCCATCCCCGCCTGATGGCGCCCGGTTCGGGCCAGGAGGGTCAGGTTGCCGGGGTTGGTGGTGAATTGCTGGATGAGCGGGGCGATCCAGCAGGCCACACCGACGCCGATCCCGGCCCACAGCCACCGGGCCCGACCCGGCAGTCCACCGCGGATCAGGCCCACCACGGGAGCGAGCAGGGCAAGCGCCACGGCGGTGACGGCAAAGACGAGGTGGCACTGCGAGGCAACCGACGCGGTGAGGACCAGCACGGGCCACCAACCGAGCGATCCCGACGCGACGACCAGGGCCAGGACCACCGAGGCAACGAAGAAAACGAGACCGATATACGGGTTCCAGACCAGGTGCCTGAACACCTCGGGCTCGGTCCACGCCAGGTCGACCACGACGGCGGCCACTGCGGCACAGCCGATCCAGCCTGCCCGGGCCCAAGCCGCCTCGGCAGCGACCGACAGGACCACGGCGCCAGAGACGGCGGCCCCCCACAGGGCGCCCTGGGCCGGGTCGATGTGAACGGGAACGGCCAGCAGCCAAAACAGCAGGGGCCCCAGGTCGAAGACGGGGTGAGTGCCGCTCCCCGAGGCCACCGAGTACGGCCCCACCAGCGGCGAATGGAGCGAGAAGACCTGGAAGGCCCGCTGGGAGATGGTGGCGTCATCGAAAAGGGGCCGCCAACCCTTCGACAGCTCCGTGACCGTGGGCACCCAGATCACCGACCAGATGACCAGGTGGCTGGCGACCCGGACAATCGTGCCCGGGCGTGGCGCCGCCCGATGCCGGCTTTGGCCCGACACGTGCGCGCTTGGTGCTGGTGCGGTCGGTTCGGTGAGCTCCGACGAGTCGTCGGCGACCACCACGTCCGGGGCCTCGCCCAGGCCCGCCGACGGGGTCACCTCAGCGGGGACCTCGGGCTCGAGCAGGGCAGACGCTCATCGATCCATCCTGCCACCACCGGCCGGAACAGGTACCGATCAGGCCATGGCGGCCGGGCACGGCCTGCGGGGCACTCGACAGGTCGTGCCGGCCGAGCGGCCTGCACCCCGACCGGCGGCTCCCGGTACGCTCGCAGTATGAAGGACGAAGACGTCATCCACCAGATCGACGAGCTCGTGGCCGAGGAGCGGCAGCTCCACGAGCAGGTTGCTTCCGGTCAGGCCCTCACCGACGACGAGCGGAGCCGCGAGCGCCGCATCGACATCCACCTCGATGTGCTCTGGGACCTGCTCCGCCAGCGTCGAGCGCTGCGGGGGGCCGGGAAGAACCCCGACGACGCGGTCATGCGAGGCGACTCCACGGTGGAGGGCTACCGGCAGTAGCAGTGCGGCCGTCTGAAGCAGTGCGGAGGTCTCGTCACGGGGTGAGGCCCCCGGATGCCCGCTCCGGTCTCTTGCGGCCCGCTGGCCGCGACGTGTTCCCTACGCCGAAGCGGGAGCGACGGCGTGGGGCAGGCACAGCTCGTCGTACTCGGCGATGACGATCTCGCCGGCATCGGGGCCGCAGGTCGGGCAAGCCGGATCACGATGGACCTTGAACGTGCGGAAGCTCTGCTCCAGCGCGTCGTAGGCCAGTAAGCGACCCTGGAGAGTCTCCCCGATCCCGAGGATGATCTTGATGGCCTCGGTGGCCTGCAGGGAGCCGATGATCCCGCACAGCACGCCGAGCACGCCAGCCTCCGAGCAGCTGGGGGCCAGCTCAGCCGGGGGAGGCTCGGGGATCATGCAGCGGTAGCAGGGCCCCTCGTACGGGTTGAACACGGTGACCTGGCCCTCGAAGCGGAAGATCGACCCGTGGACGACCGGGATCCGCTTCTTCAGGGAGGCGTCGTTCACCAGGTAGCGGGTGGGGAAGTTGTCCGTCCCGTCCACGATGACGTCGTAGCCGTCGATGATGTCGAGGATGTTGTCGGCGCCCAGCCGGACATCGAAGGTGACAACGTTCACGTCGGGGTTGAGGGCGGTGAGCGTCTTCTTGGCCGAGTCGACCTTGCGCTCGCCGATCCGGTCGGTGTTGTGAAGGATCTGTCGCTGCAGGTTGGAGGCGTCGACGACGTCCATGTCGATGATCCCGAGCGTCCCCACCCCGGCGGCGGCGAGGTACAAGGCGGCGGGCGAGCCCAGCCCGCCGGCGCCGAGCAACAGGACCTTGGCGTCGAGGAGCTTCAGCTGGCCGGTCTCACCCACCTCGGGAAGCAACAGGTGGCGCTGGTAGCGATTGCGTTGCTCCGAGGAGAGGGATTGCGGCGTCGTCCAGGGGCGGCCCTCGTCCTTCCAGCGGTTGAAGCCGCCGATCACCGAGGCCACATCGCTGTAGCCGAGCTCTTGGAGCGTCTTGGCCGCGAACGCCGAGCGGGTGCCGCCGGCGCAGTAGACGACCACGTGCGACGACTTGTCCGGAATCTTGCCCTCGACCGAGGTCTCCAACGTGCCCCTGGGGATGTGGACCGCGCCGGGCAGTGCGCCCTGCTCGTACTCGTCGGGCTCCCGGACGTCGAGGACGACGGCCTTGTCCCTCCCGAGCTCCTCTTCGGCCTGGGCCGGCTCGACCTCCCGGACGGCCGCCTTGGCCTCGGCCAGCATCTCCCTGAACGTCGGCACAGCTATCACGATCCTTCACTGTCGGCGGTGACCGGCTCGTTGCCGAGTCACCTGCATGACTGTTCGACCATGTAAACCGTACCAGCCGGGTCAGCATTCCCGTCCCGGCCGGCTCTGAGAACCCCCTGGTCGTGGAGTGGCCGTTCCGGGGCTCAGGCCTCCCAACCCCGGAAGCTCCCCGGAGGGCAGATCGTGGTGCCGGCGTCCACGGTGAGCGAGAGGCCGGTGACATAGCGGGCGGCATCGCTCACCAGGTAGAGAATGGCCTCCGACACGTCTTGGGGCTGGATCAACGCCACGTCGAGGAGGTTCAGGCTCTTCATCCCCGCCTCGGCGTCCTCGAAGGTGGCGCCCTCTTTCCCGGCAAAGAGGTCGAGGCCGGGCTGGTTGAGGACCAGATCGGTGGCCACCCCGCAGGGGTGCACGGCATTGACCCGGATGTCGAACGGGGCCAGCTCCACGGCGAGCACCTTCATCAAGCCGGTGATGCCGTGCTTGGCGGCGACGTAGGGGGCCACGTTCGGGATGGGGGTGAGGCCGGCGTTCGATGACGTGATCACGATGGTGCCCCTGCGCCGCTCGACCATGGAGGGCATGACCTCACGGCAGGTGTTCCACACTCCGTTGAGGCAGATGTCAATGGTCTCGTCCCACATCTCGTAGGGCGTCTCCCAGGCCGGCGCGAACGCCGTGATCCCCGCGTTGGCCAACACGATGTCGATGGGGCCCAACTCGTCGATTGTCCGAGCCACGAACGCCTTCATCGCCGGCCGGTCACGCACGTCGGCCTCGACGGCCACACAACGACGGCCGGTCTCGGACACGAGCTTCTGCGTCTCGATCCGGTCCTCCTCGGTGGCCGTCCGGTAGAGCGTGGTCTTCACCGGTTCGGAGATGTCACAGAAGGCGATGTCGCAACCCTCGTGGGCCAGCGCCAGCGCGTGGCTCCGTCCCTGCCCCCGCGCGCCCCCGGTGATGAGCGCCACCTTGCCGTCGAGCTTTCCCATGGTTCCCCTCCGGTGCCTGTGTCCTTTGTCGTTCTCGTTGTCGTGCTCTTTGTCGTGCTCGTTGTCGTGCTCTTTGTCGCCCACGCCCCGATGAACCGTTGCCCGCAGCTCCATGGGCCGCCGGAAGATCGGTCTGCCCATTCATCTGCCCATTCAGACGAATATTCAGACGTATGTTTCGACTATCGGCAACCGTACAACAGCCGTCACAGTAGGGTCGGGGCAAGGCCCAACGACCGTGGGGCCCGGACGACAGGGCCTCGACGACCGTGGGGCCCGGACGACAGGGCCTCGACGACGGTGGGGCCCGGACGACAGGGGGGTGGCCACATGGTGGTGTCGCTAGTTCGCTTCAATCAGGTCCAACCGGGGTTGGACCCCCAGGAGATGGCCGCCCGCTACCAGGCATCCGTCGACATGGCCGCCTACGCCGATGTGCACGGCCTGGATATGGTCACCCTGGAGGAGCATCACGGGGCCGACGACGGTTGGAGCCCGTCCCCACTGGTCACCGCAGGTCTGATCTTCGGACGTTGCCCGCGCATCCCCATCACCGTCATGGCGCTCCTCTTGCCGCTGCACGATCCGCTCCGGTTGGCCGAGGACATCGCCGTCCTCGACCTGGCCAGTGGTGGTCGCCTCACGATCGTCGGAGGCCTCGGGTACCGCCCCGAGGAGTATGCGGCCCACGGGAAGTCGTGGTCGGAGCGCGGGCGGCTCATGGACGAGGCGGTCGACGCGTTGCTCAAGGCCTGGACGGGCGAGCCGTTCGAGTACGGGGGAAACGAGATCATGGTCACCCCGAAGCCGCTCACCCAGCCCCACCCGACGTTGCTCATCGGGGGGACGTCCAGGCCATCAGCCCGGCGGGCGGCCCGATTCGGGCTCCCCCTGGCCCCGGCCGCCCACCTCCCCGAGCTGGAGGGCTATTACTACGAGCAGTGCAAGGAACGAGGGACGCAGGGCATGTGCATCATGCCGCCCGGCCAGTTCTCGACCACGTACGTCGCCGAGGATCCCGATCGGGCGTGGGCAGACCTCGGCCGGTACTTCCTCCACGAGGCCACGGTGTACGCCGGGTGGCAGACGCCCGATATCCACTCGGCTGTCCATTCCCGTGCGACCACGGTCGGCGAACTGCGGTCCGAGGGCATCTACGAGGTGCTCACCCCGGGCGAATGCGTGGCTCGGGCCGACGAGAGCGAAGAGACGGGCGCCCCGGCGACCTTCGCGCTGCACCCGCTGGTTGGCGGCATGCCCATCGACAAGGGCTGGGAGTGCCTGTCCCTCTATGTCGAACAGGTCTTGCCCCGACTGTCGAGCTGACGGCGCTTCCCGTTCCCTCCTCGCTCGGACGGTCCATCCGGGGCCTGCCGCCGTCCGTTCACGGCGTGCCGCGGTTCCAGACGATGACCCGTTCGACCGGCTCCCGGGGCGGCGGTGTGAAGTCCCCGCCGGTGGTGTAGGCCACCGGGATCAGCGCCGTCTGGGCCCATCCCGGGGGGATGTCGAGGATCTTGGCCATGCCCGGTTGGTCGGCCTGGTGGGCCGTCGTCATCACCGATCCGAGTCCACGGCTGCGCAAAGCCAGCTGGAAGCTCCACACGGCCGGGAGTATCGAGGCGTACATGCCCGGCGTCATCTCGCCGGTCGCGCCCACCGCCGCCTCCTGCAGCGCCGGATCGGTGATGAGGGCGCGATAGCGGCTCTCGGCCGCGTCGATGTCGTAGCAGGGGATGACCAGGATCGGGACCTCGCCCATGTGCTCGGCCAGGTACAGGATGGATCGGGAGATGCGGGCGCCGGCCTCATTACCGGACTGGACCTTCGACTCGAGCATCTGGGACACCGGGGGCTCGATCAGGGCCCGGTAGTGCTCACCTACTCGCCGTCGTTGCTCGGGGTCGTCGACGACAACCCAACGCCAGTCCTGCGCGTTCGAGGCGTTCGGGGCGAAACAGGCCAGCCGGATGCACTCGCTGACCACCTGCCGGGACACGGGACGGTGCAGATCGAGCCGCCGTCGAACGGCCTTGGTCGTGGACAGCAGTCGGTCGATCTCGTCCAGATGGTCAAACGTGGGCACGGTCACCTCCGGGCGATTGGTTACGGGACGAGACCCCGCCGACTCCTGCCGAGTACCTTTACAAAATATCAAACCAACCAGGCTACATATTCGAACACGAGGGAGGCCGGCCCAGCGCCGGCGACAGCGGCCGAGCCGGCGTGGTTTACGCCATCCACTAGGGTATTCGTCCTGATGACCCCGGCCGATCCGACCCTTGGCAACGGACCCCGCCGGAGCGTCTCGCCGCCCACCGGACGGGTCATCGCAGTCATCGCCCTCCTCGTCTCCCGCCCGGACCACGAGTTCAAGCTGTCCGAGATCGTCAGCGAGCTGGCCATCAGCAAGGCCACGTGTTACGCGGTGATCCGGGCCTTGCTCGACGCCGGCTACGTCGTGCGTTCGCCCCGGACCAAGGGCTACCTGCTGGGGCCCGCTCTGATCGCAGCAGGGCGGGCGGCCGAGCTGGCCTTCCCCGCCGTCCGGATGGCCGGCCCCGCAGTCCGCCACCTGGCCAACAAGCACAACGCCGAGTGCGTGGCCTCCATCATCGAGAACGGGTTCATCACCGTGATCGACTGGGCCAGCCCGAACCCCGGCGACAACCACGCCCGGTCATGGAGCCACGTCGGCCAACGCGTGCCGGTCGTACCGCCCTTCGGTGCCGTGCAGGTGGCCTGGATGGACGAGAAGCACCAACGTGAGTGGCTCGATCGGGCATCTCCGCTCAATCGGGTCTCCGACCTGCGGGCCGCGCTCGACGCCGTCCGGAACCGGGGCTACGACGTCCAGAGCGAGAACGACTCGCTGGCCCGGTTCCGCGACGCCCTGGCCATATTCGACGGCAAGCAACTGTCCGAGGAGATGCAGGACGCCATCGACCTGCTCATGGACAAGATCGGGCAGGTCGAGTACCTCCCCGCCCGGCTGCGAGCCGACCGTCGGTACTCGGTCAACGCCCTCTCGGCCCCGGTGTTCGACGGCGGGGGTCACCCCGTGCTCACGCTGTCCATCCACGTCGAGCGGCGCATGACCGGTGGGGAGATCGATGGCACGGGATTAGACCTCCGACGGTCCGCCGACGAGATCACCGAGGCTGTGGGCGGCCACGCTCCCGGGGCCCGGGTCGGATCAGGCTAAGGCTCCGGATCGAGGCCCAGGATCCGGTCGAGGTTGTCCGACAGGATCATGGACGTCTGGTCGCTGTCGAGCCCGGAATCGAGCAGCTGGTCGAGTACGGTGCTCCGGCGGTAGGCCAGCGGCGGCGAGTACATGTCGGTGCCGAACACCACCCGCTCGGCCCCGAAGTTGCCCACAAACCGTTCCACGAAGTCGAAGCTGTAGGCCAGGCTGGTGTCGAACACGAGGTTCGGTGCGGCCTCGGCCGCCACCGACACTTCCTTGGCGCTCCGCTCGAGACCGGAGAATCCGTCCAGCACGATCATGGTTGCGTCCGGGAACGCACGGCCCAGCCCGGTGACCATCCAGGGGGCCTCATCCGGCGATCCTGCGTAGGCATGCATGAACGGCACCAGGTGCAAGTCGACCATCCGCTCGACCAACGCCCGCACCAGGTAGCTGTCGGTCGACACCCCTTGGAACCGGGTGTGGAAGCTGATGCCGACCAAGCCCAGCTCGTCGCGGGCCCTCAGCAATTCGTCGAAGGCATGGCGTCCGTGGAGCGGCTCCACGATCCCCACCGCGACCGGGAACCGGTGGGGGTTGGCATCGCGATAGCCGGCGATGGCGTCGTTGACCCGGCGGGTGTCGGCAATCCCAGCCGGGCGCAGGTACTCATGGGTGGGGATGACCACCGCCTGGTCGATGCCGTTGGCGTCCATCACGGATATGCGTTCTGTCACCTCCGAGGGGTCGCCGAAGGGGACCAGATCGAGCTCGAGGCCACGGGGACCGGAGTCGGCCACTTGAGCCATCAACGACGGCACGCTTCCGACGTGATGGTGGGCATCGATCACCCGGCATCCGGACCTGCCCATCAGCGCTCCTTACCCTGGGGTCGAACGGAGTCTACCGACCGATCTCCGAGGCCGAGGGTGCCGCTCGCACCGGGAGCGCGGCGGCCCGCCGATAGGATTCGCCCGTCACGAGGAGCATCCATGCACGTCCCCGATCCCCAGTCGGTGCGGTCCAAGATCGACCACCCCATCGTGGACAGCGACGGCCATGTGGTCGAGTCACTTCCGGCGCTCACCGAGTACATGCGCCGCATCGGGGGATCGGATGTGGCCGACCGGTTCATCGGCTCGTCGCCCACCTACTCCTCCCGCCGGTCCCCGTTGCACGAACGGCTCGACCCAGAGCGCCCCCGCACCATGCGGCGGGCCATCCCGGCCTGGTGGACCCTTCCGGCCACCGCCCGCGACCGGGCCACCGGGTTTCTGCCCCGCCTCATGCACGAACGGCTCGACGAGCTGGGCATCGACTTCTCCGTCTTGTACCCGAGCGTGGGGCTCACCTGCATGGGCCATCCCGACGATGCCCTCCGCACCGTGGCCTGTCGGGCCGTCAACACCTACCTGGCCGACGCCCTCGACGGACTCGGCGACCGGATGGCGGCGGCGGCGGTGATCCCCATGCACACCCCCGATGAGGCGGTCGCCGAGCTCGACCACGCCGTTGGCCAGTTGGGCTTCAAGGCGGTACTTCTCAACAGCTACGTGGCCCGACCGATGCCCGATGCCGGACCAGGCGCCCAATGGCTCGACGTACTCGGCCTGGACAGCGTGCACGACTACGACCCGGTCTGGGCGCGCTGCGTCGAATTGGGCGTCGCCGTCACCGTCCATGCCCCCACGATGGGTGTGGAGCTCCGGCAGTCCTCCACCCGGTACATGTACAACCACATCGGCACGTTCGCCGCCAGCGCCGATGCCTTCGCCAAGGCCGTGTTCTTCGGCGGTGTGACCCATCGCTTTCCCACGCTCAACTTCGGCTTCATGGAGTGCGGCGTGTCCTGGGGGGTGCAGTTGCTGTGCGACCTGATCGGCCGGTGGGACAAGCGCGGTGGGCGCCACATCGGACTGCTCGATCCCGACCTGGTCGATGCCGGTGAGTGGGACGATCTGCTTCTTCGCTACGGGGGCGACCTGTTCGCCGATCCGTCGTTGCGCGACGCCATGCGGGGCCAGAGCGACAACCCCCCGATGGAGACCGACGACTTCCGGGCGTGCGGTATCGAAGGTTCCGAGGACATCGTGGCCCAATTCGACCGCTTCTACTTCGGCTGCGAGGCGGACGAAGCCACCATCCCGTGGGCGTTCGCCCGGAGTGTCAATCCCCACGGTGCCCTGCTCCAGCCGGTGCTCGGCTCCGATCTGGGGCACTGGGACGTCGCCGACATGCGAGGGGTCGTACCCGAGGCATACGAACTGGTCGAACAGGGTCAACTCGACGGCGACCAGTTCCGGGCCTTTGCCTGTGACAACGCCATCAGGCTCCACGGCGGCATGAACGCCGGCTTCTTCGACGGAACCCCGGTGGCGGACTATGCCCGGGGGATCCTGGCCGGTGAGCCCGGGATCGACTAGCAGGCAAACGCGGGACCGATGTCCCGGGCGAACACCTCCATGAACTCGAAGGGGTCGTTGACGAACTGGCTCACGATGAGATTGGTGGCGCCGGCTCGGGCGACCTGACGGATCCGCTGCACACACTGCTCCGGCGTCCCGGCGATGACCGATCGTCCAGCAAGGAAGTCGACCAGGCCCAGCTCCTCCACCAGCTCGGCGTTCGCTCCTGCCCGCTCAGGCGTGGCGTGGTGCCGGGAGTCGTACCGTTCCTGGAGTACGGCCAGGGCCCGCACGTGCTCGGCCGGAACTCCCTTTTGGTCCATGTGGAAGCGGTACACGTGGTTGGCCGTACCGGCCAGGAGGAACTTCAGCTTGTCCACGCCCTCGCGCTCCGAATCGGCCAGGCACATGGCGGCCATGCACCAGAGCTCGATGTCATCCGCCGATCGTCCGACCGAGGCGGCACCGGCTTCCACGTTGGCGCGCGCCTGGGCCATCACCCCTGCGTCCAGCGCGTTGGAGAGGATGACACCGTCGGCGACTTGACCGGCCAGGAACTGGGTCCTCGGGCCCTCGGCCGCCATCCACAGCGGGACCGGACGCGACCCCCAGCGCAGCACCAGTTCTGTCCCCCGCCAGGTCACCGTCTCGCCGGCGCACAGTCCCTTCACCGCCCATGCGAACTCCTCGAGCTCGGCCAGGCGGGCCGGGTGCACGGCGATGGCTCGCAACGCGCTGTCGCCGGTGCTCACCCCGTACACCATGCGATCGCCCGACAGGTTCTGCAGCGCGACCAGCGAACTTGCCACCACGGCCGGATGTCGGGTCATCGGATTGGACACGGTGATGCCGAGCCGCGGGCGGGTCGTCCGGTCGGCGGCCACGGCCATGGAGACGAAGGGGTCGGCCCACAAGCACTGGGAGTCACCGGTGGTGAGCATCTCGAACCCGCACGATTCGGCCACCGGGAGCCAACGCCGATACCAGTCGTAGTCCTTGACCGTCGTCCCGGTGCCGAACCGGACGGCCGGTTCGGGGCCCGGCGCGGTCACGACGCCGCCCAGGGCTTCGGTCCGTCGGACTTGACGGGTCTCACACGCCACCAGTCTCACGCGCCTCGGGTCTCACGCGCCTCGGGTCTCAGAAGGGGTCCACCAGCATGTGTTGGCTCAGGTCGCCCACGTGGTCGCTCAACATGTGCCGATGGGTGAAATGCCACTGCCCGCTCGTCTTGGCCAGTTCGTCGCGGTACCGGCCCACGATCACCGGCTGGAGCGGGAACGTGTCGGTCCGTTGCATGACGCAGAACGATGAGCGGGCCGCCGCACGGTCCCCGGTGTCGTCCACGTCGACGATGACATTGGTGATCATGTGGCGGGTGTGGGGCGTCCCGTTGTCCTGGTAGCGCCGAGTGAACTGCTCGTACATCTGGCGTGCCTCGTCCCGACCCCGGATGACCCGGTCCGGGCTCTCCTCGAAGGTGATCTCGGCCTCGGCGAACAGGTCCCCCAACCCTTCGAAATCGCCGGCGTCGATCCGCTCGGCGTAGGTGTAGAGGACCTTCGTGACCGCCTGCTCGTCGCAGCAGCGGCACGGCGCCGTCCCATCTCGTTCGGTCACGGTCTTCCCCCGTTCGTCGTTCCAACCATCGATTCCCCGATCGCCTGGGCGGCCCGGGTGGCGGCGTGGCGGCCGGCGAGGTAGCCGAACGTGAGTGCGGGGCCGAGCGTGGCTCCGCCACCCGGGTAGGCCGGGCCGAAGACACAAGCCGACGCGTTCCCCGCCGCGTAGAGACCCTCGACGACCCCTCCCCGATACCGGAGCACCCGTGCGTGCTGGTCGACCAACGGGCCCCCCTGCGTGCCGAGCGTGCCGTCGTGGATCTGCACCGCGTAGAACGGTGCCACCTCGACCGGCCCGACGCACTTCTCGGCGGACGGGCCGCCGGACATGAAGGCCTCCCACCACAGGGTCCCACGATGGAAGTCCGGATCCTCCCCCTGGGCGGCATGGCTGTTGAACCGATCGAGCGTCCGCTGGAGCGCACCAGGGTCGACGTCGACCTTCTCGGCCAACTCCCCCACCGTGGGTGCCGAGACGACCCATTCGGGGACGGGGCCGCCGGGTACGAGCGAGAGGATCATGGTCGACTCTCGCAGGCGGTGGTCGAAGACCATCCAGACCGGCGCCTCGTTGGGATAGTCGATGGCGACGGGGTCGTAGGTGCCGAATGCCCGCGGCATGTCTTGGTAGGACGCGCCCTCGTTGACGAACCGTTCACCCCGCTTGTTCACGATGATGGAGCCGGGAAGGTTTCGACCGGTGGAGAATTGCAGGGCCGGGCGTCCCTCGTAGGTCACGGCCGGGTCGAGCATGGCCGGCTGTCCCCAGTACGTCCACATGTTGGCCAGGACGGCCCCCGCTTGCATGGCCATGACGTGCCCGTCTCCCTCGTTGCCCGGTGGGCTGAGCGGTTCCAGGGCGTGGCCGATGAAGGCCTGGACCATCTGGGCGTTCCATTCGAACCCGCCACAGGCCAGGACCACCCCCCGGCGCGCCCCCACCGACAGCGGCTCGTCGCCAACCTCGGCCCGGACGCCGACGATCACGTCCCCCCGGGACACGAGCTCCCGGGCCCGGA
>DATDHU010000019.1:0-2063 GCA_036521415.1 Acidimicrobiales bacterium | reverse complement strand
TAGGTGCGCCGCACCTCCTCGGTGCCCGCCTCGACCATGTAGCCGTGGGCCCGGCAGAACTCGATGGCCCGCCAGATGCGGTCCCGGTCGACGTGCCCGGATCCGAAGGGTGGCTTCCGTAGCCACTCGTCGACCACCGCGTCGTCGTGCCAGGCCACGAAGGCCACCCCCGACGGCGGGACGAAGGCATAACGCTGGCCCACGCCGGGAACGCCGGCGGGCCCGCCCGGCACCTCGGTGCTGTCGAGCACGACGATGTCCTCGCCCAGCACGGCCGAGAACGTGCACGGCAACTGCTGGGCCGTGCTCAGCCGGACCAGATGGGGCCGCACCAGCTCAACCAGGGCGGAGCCCTGGGAGGCGGCCCGGCCGAGGCCCACGACGGCCGGCCCCAGGGAGTAGGACTTGTTGGCCCGTCGGACCACGTAGTGGGCCCGGGCCAGCTCGTTGAGGATGCCGAGGCAGGTGGCCGGGGCGGCGCCGGACGCCCGGGCGATGTCGGAGAGGCTCAGCCGGTCGTCGGGCCGGGCCGCCAACGCGTCGAGCACGGCGATGACCCGGCTCGTGGGGGGCGATATCCGCTCGACCCGCACGCCCTTGCTGCGAGCTGCTCCCGGCCCGGTGCTCCTCTCAGCGGTCACCACGTTGACACGATCCGTAGTGTCGCCATACAGTTGAATCCAGTATTACAAGGCCGCATTGCATATTTGGAATCTACCAGGTGCAACCTGGGGCACGGGAGGCATCCTCCCGGAGGGGGGTCGGCACCATGTGGGTACGACATCGGGCGGGGCATTTCCAACGGTTCGCCATCGTCACGGCCGTGACGGCCATGCTCGTCGGCCTGGCTATCCCCGGCACAGCCGTACCGGCCGGCGCGGCGACGTCCGCGTCGGGCGGCTCGCTGACCTTCGGCGAGGTGGCCGGCATCACCAGCCTCGACCCGATCCATATCGCCGGAGGCGGCACGTCGGGCGGCAGTGAGGCGGGCGCCGTCTACGGCTACCTGATGCGGTACGACACGGAGACCAACTCGTACGTGCCCTACCTGGCCCAGAGCCTCACCCACAACGCCGACTTCACCCAGTGGACCTTGAAGCTCCGTCCCAAGATGACCTTCTCCGACGGCACGCCCTTCGACTCCAACGCCGTGGTGCAGAACTTCCAGCGGGACATGGACCCGTCCAAGCACGCAACCGCCGGCGGTATCCTCCACCTGATCCAGTCGATCAACGCCCCCGACGTCACCACGGTCGACTTCACGTTGACCGAGCCGTGGTCGGGCTTCCCCTTCGTGCTGGCCTACACGCCGGGTGCCATCGCCGCGCCGAGCTACATCGCCCAGGTCGACGCGGGGAACGCCAACGCCACGGCCATCGGCGCCGGGCCGTTCAAGGTGGCGAGCTTCCAACCGGGCGAGGCGCTCACCCTCACCCCGAACACGAGCTACGCGCTGGCCAAGCCCAAGCTGAGCTCGCTCAAGTTCGTGTTCATCCCGGGCGGCCCGGCCACCCTGCAGGCGTTCCAGTCCGGCCAGCTCCAGTCGGCCCTCCTCATCGACGCCCCCTCGGTGGCGGAGGCCGAGACCAACGGGATCAACGCGCTGGTGACCAAGTTCGACCTGGGCACGATCGTCCTCATGAACAACAGGACCACCTCCCCGCTTGCCAATCCCAAGCTCCGGGAGGCCGTCTCGCTCGCCTTCAATGACCAGGTGTTCAACGAGCGGGTGAACCAGGGCACCGGTCCCACCAGCACCCTGATCTTCCCGAAGGGCTCGAAGTGGTACAGCTCCACCGAGAAGGCCATCCCCTACGACCTGAACAAGGCCCGGTCGCTGGTCAGCCAGGTGAAGGCCACCGGGTGGAACGGCTCGCTGAACATGGTCTGCCCCAACGTCGAGCAGTCCACCCCGGTGGCGGTGGAGTCGATGCTCGACGCCATCGGCATCAAGCTCAACGTCACCGACAGCGCCCCGCTCACCACCACCGAGCTGCAGGTCATCGTGGACAAGAACTTCGACCTGGCCTGTTGGGGCTACAACGTGATCGACGACCAGCCCT
>DATDHU010000018.1:0-29831 GCA_036521415.1 Acidimicrobiales bacterium | reverse complement strand
GGTCTCGTCTGACGCCGTGGACTCCGCCTACACGGCGATGGTCATGCGCGTCGCCGCCGCAGGGCGGACCTGACCGGGCGGACCTGACAGAGACCAGTTCAGGCGGCGGGCTCGGGCCAGGTGCGGGCCACCGTGGCCAGGACCCGATAGGCGGCCTCCGCCGGCCCAAGCTCGTCGGGTCGGAGCAGGTTGGCCATGATGCGCAGCAGCCACGACATCAGGCTCTGGGAGTGCATCCCCGTCCCCACGCAGACCTTCATGAGCTCCGGTTGGCTGATCATCTTGATGAAGGCGCGTGCCACCCGGTAGTAGAGGCCGTAGGCATCCTCGAGGCGCTGCTCGTACCGGGCCAGGGCCAACTCCCCGTCGCCCGACAGAGCCTCGCCCAGCGAAGCCGCGGCCAGGCGCCCGGTCTCGTAGCCGTAGGCGATGCCCTCGCCGTTGAACGGGTTGATCGAGCCGGCGGCGTCCCCGATGACCAGGACGGTGGGGCCGACCCGAGGGCCGACCGACAGCCCCATGGGCAGCTTGCCCCCGGTGGGCGGCCCGAGGCACGTTTCGGGTGACAGCTCCCAGTCCTTCGGGGCCCAGGCCACGAAGGCGTCCATCAGGTGGGAGGTGTTGACACCCTTCCAGCGGCGGTCGGTGGAGAGCAGGCCCACCCCCACGTTGACCCGGCCGTCGCCGAGGGGGAAGATCCAGCCGTAGCCGGGCACCACGTTGCGGTCCGAGTCCCGGATGTCGAGATGCGACTCGATGTACGTCTGGTCGTGCCCCGGCGAGCGGTAGTAGCCCCGCAAGGCCATGCCCATGGGCTGGTTCCGGTTCCGGCCGGTGCCCAGCATCCGCCCGAACCGCGAGTTGGCCCCGTCGGCCACCACCACGTAACGGGCCCGGATCTCGCGGGTCTCCCCACTCTCTTTGTCCTTCACCACGGCGCCGAGGCACGACGGCAGGCTGAGAGCCGCCTCCCGGTCCAGAGGAGCCGAGGTCCCGGCAGCGGCGGCTGATGATCCCTGCTGCACACGGGCACCGGTCCGGCCGGGAGCGTCGGCCAGGATGGGGGCGACGGCCTCGGTCCCCTGCCAGACGGTGGCCCCGGCCTTCTCGGCCAGCTCGTTGATGATCTGGTCCAGGTCGTGGCGGGTGATCACGTAGCCGTAGGAGGGGACGCTGGGGTGCTCGGGCCAGGGAAGCTCGAGCACCTTGCCGTAGGCGTTGGCCCGCAGGCCCTGGTAGCGGTGCGCCCCGGTCAGCGAGGCCTCGATGCCCATGTCGGCGATCTGGCGGACGGCACGAGGGGTGAGGCCGTCCCCGCAGGTCTTCGCCCGGGGGAAGACCTTCTTCTCCACCAGGGCCACATCCCAGCCCGCCTCGGCCAGCCAGTAGGCACAGGCCGAGCCCGAGGGACCACCGCCGACGATCAGGACGTCGTGCACGCGGTCGTCGTCGGGGAGGGCACGTTCGTCGGCGGGACGCTTCCCCGGAGCGTCGCCTGGGCTGGCGGGTTGAGCGGTCACGACCACCGATGGTAGGCCCGGTCCGACCGGGTCGGAGCACGCCCGGCTCCGATGTGCCTGCCCGCAGGCCAGCGTGGTAAAACGAATCCGCTGTGGACAGTTATCTCCCGATCCTCGTGCTCTTTGTCCTGGGCATGCTCTTTGCCGGCCTCTCCTTCGTGGGGTCGTCCATGCTCGCCCCGAAGAAGAAGCCCACGGCGGCCAAGGTCGCCCCCTACGAGTGCGGCATCGTCCCCAACATCGAGCCCCCCACCCGTTTCCCGGTCCGGTTCTACCTGATCGCCATGATCTTCATCATCTTCGACATCGAGATCATCTTCTTGTACCCGTGGGCCGTGGTCTTCCGGCAGCTGCAGACTTTCGGCTTGGTCGAGATACTGGTCTTCGCCGGGATCGTCTTCGTGTCGCTCCTCTACCTGGTGAGCAACGGCGCCCTGACCTGGGGCCCGGCCAAGAAGCTGGAGGGCGCCATGCCCGCGCGCACCTCCGAGTCCACCATCGCCCGCATCAGCGGCACCCCCGATCCCCTCGCCCCTCTGGGCGACCGGCCGGCTGCCCCGGCGGCAGCCGCCACCCGACCCGCCAGCACCGACCCGGCGAGGCCGACCGGCCCCGGGCAGGCTGCGTAGGGCGGGGCGATGGGCCTCGAGGACCTCCAGCACAATTTCCTGACCGGCCGGCTCGAGGACCTGGTGAAGTGGGCCCGTCGCTCGTCGATGTGGCCGGCCACCTTCGGCCTGGCCTGCTGCGCCATCGAGATGATGTCGGTGGGGGCGGCCGACTTCGACCTTGCCCGCTTCGGCATGGAGGTCTTCCGGGCCTCGCCCCGCCAGGCCGACCTCATGATCGTGGCCGGACGGGTGTCCCAGAAGATGGCACCGGTGCTCCGCCAGGTCTACGACCAGATGATGGAGCCCAAGTGGGTCATCTCCATGGGCGTGTGCGCCAGCACCGGTGGCATGTTCAACAACTACGCCATCGTCCAGGGCGTCGACCAGGTCGTCCCGGTCGACGCCTACGCCCCCGGCTGCCCACCGACCCCCGAGACGCTCATGCACACCATCCTCACCCTCCACGAGAAGGTGCGCACCGGTGAGATCGCCCGCCGGGGCCCGGAATGGAAGTCTGGGCCGGCCGACGTGGAGTCCGGTCGCTTCCAGACCGACGACGAGGGTGGTGACACCGACGACGCCCGCACCCATGACGACGAGGACACGGCCGGTTGGACGCCGGAGCGCCCCGACGCCGTCCGCCTGGGGACGCCCAAGCGAAACCCGGTCATCGCCCGCAGCGTGGGAGAGCCCCTGTGAGCGCCGTGGCGGGCACGGGCTCGGCCGGCATGTCCACGGGTTCGGCCGGCGCCGGGTTGGTCAGCGAGTCGGGGGGCGGCTCGGTGCGCGACCTGCTCCAATCCGACCAGGACGTGGCCTACCCCTCCCGTGACCGGTACGTGTCCGTGGTGGAGGAATTCCGGGACTCCGGGTTCGAGACGTGCTCCGACCTCTGTGCCGTCGACTACCTCACCCACCCCGGCCGGCGACTGCCCGAGGGTGTCGCCCCTGAGCGGTTCGAGGTGGTGGTCAACCTGTTGTCGCTGTCCCGGTGCAAGCGGGTCCGTGTCCGCCTGCAGGTGCCCGAGGGCGACCCCGTGGCCCCCTCGTTGTTCTCGCTCTATCCGGGGGTGGAGGCCATGGAACGGGAGGCTTTCGACCTCTTCGGGGTGTTGTTCGAGGGTCATCCCGACCTGACCCGGATCCTCATGCCCGAGGACTGGGAGGGCCACCCGCTCCGGAAGGACTACGGCGTCGGTCGCGTGCCGGTGCAGTTCAAGGGAGCCCCGGGGCCGAGATGAGCGACCCGGAGTCGAGGACACGCACGGACGACGCTGCCGCCGCCGGCAAGACGGACGACGCCACAGCAGGGACCACGGAAGCTGCAACCGGCGGGGCCGACGCGGCAACTGCCGGGACAGACACCGCAGGCGGTGGGGCGGACGCTGCAGCCGGTGGAACGGCCGGTGGGACAGCCGGAGGGACAGGCGCCGGGAAGAGCGGCACCGCCGTGCCCCGGCCCGACGGCATCGCCGAGGACGAGGCCGCCCTGGGCAACGAGGCCCTCATGCTGGTGGCCGAGACCTCCGAGGGCCTCCAGGAGCTGAGCCGGCGCAACGTCACCGAGCCGAGCGAGCTCCGCCGCGAGGTGGGTGCCGTCCTCCGCATGCCCGAGGGCCAGGTGATCGACCCGTCGGATATCGACATCGAGCGCAGCGACGACGAGACGATGATCATCAACATGGGGCCACAGCACCCGTCGACCCACGGCGTGCTGCGGCTCATGATCGAGCTCGACGGCGAGACCGTGCTCCGGACCAAGCCGGTCGTGGGCTACCTCCACACCGGCATGGAGAAGACGGGGGAGGAGCTGACCTACGTCCAGGGTGCGACCAACGTCACCCGGATGGACTACCTGGCCCCGCTGCACAACGAGCTGGTCTTCTCGCTGGCGACCGAGGCGCTCCTCGGCGTGGAGATGCCGGAGCGGGCCACCTGGATCCGCATGTTGATGGTCGAGCTGAACCGCCTGTCCTCCCACCTCATGTGGATGGCCACCAACGGCATGGACCTCGGGTCGACGTCGATGATGATCTATGGCTTCCGCGAGCGCGAGATGGTGCTGGCCTTCTTCGAGAAGGCCACCGGCCTGCGCATGAACCACAACTTCATCCGGCCCGGCGGGGTGGCCGCCGACCTGCCCGACGGGTGGGAGGACGACGTGGCCATCATCTGCGACACCGTCCTGCCCCGGACGGACGAGTACGACGAGTTGCTGACCGGACAGCCCATCTTCCGGGAGCGCACCGAGGCCATCGGTCGCATCTCGGCCGAGGAGGCCCTGGCCCTGTCGCTGACCGGTCCCATCCTCCGGTCCACCGGCGTGCCCTGGGACCTCCGGCGCTCGATGCCCTACCTGCGCTACGACGAGGTCGAGTTCGACGTCATCGTGGGCACCTACGGCGACAACTTCGACCGCTACTCGGTCCGCCTCAACGAGATCCGGGAGTCGGTCAGGATCATCCGCCAGATCGTGGAGAAGATGCCGGCCGGCGACTACCGGGTGCAGGACAAGAAGGTCACCCCGCCGCCCCGGGCCCGTATCGACGAGTCGATGGAGGCGCTCATCCACCATTTCAAGGTGTTCACCGAGGGCTTCAAGGTCCCCGAGGGCGAGGTGTACGTGGCGGTGGAGTCGCCCCGGGGAGAGCTCGGGTGCTACCTGGTCTCCGACGGCTCGGGCAAGCCCTACCGGATGCACATCCGCGGGCCGAGCTTCGTCAACCTGCAGGGCCTGCCGGTGATCATGCGGGGAGGTCTGATCGCCGATGCCATCGCCGACATCTCGTCGATCGACCCGGTCATGGGTGAGGTCGACCGTTGAGCGCCAGCACCCACCTCAGCGCGGACACGATGACCCGGGCCCGTGAGTTGATCGCCGTCTACCCCGAGCCTCGCTCGGCCCTGATCCCGCTTTGCCACCTGGCCCAGGAGCAAGACGGTTGGCTCACCCCCGAGGCCATGGCCGACATCGCCAACCTGCTGGAGACCACCCCGGCCGAGGTGCTGGGCACGGCCTCGTTCTACGACATGTTGTACACCGAGCCGGTGGGCACCCGCGTGGTGTCGGTGTGCACCAACATCGCCTGCCTGCTGAACGGGGCGCTGGAGCTCCTCGAGCATGCCGAGTCGAGCCTCCAGGTCAACAGCGGCGGCACGACGCCCGACGGCACGATCACCCTGGAGGAGGCCGAGTGCCTGGCCGACTGTGACCGGGCCCCGTGTGTCCAGGTGAACCACCGCTTCGTGGGAGCCCAGAGCCCCGAGACGTTCGATCGCTTGGTGGCAGAGCTGCGCAGCGGTGCCCGTGACGAGGAGATCCCCCGGCACGGCACGCTGAACCGGGTGCGCCGGACCGGCGGCCTGGCCGTGGGCCGCGAGCAGATCGCAGCTGAACGCCAAGCCATGGTCGAGGCCATCAGCGCGCGTGCGGCCGAGGCCAAGGCGGCCGACGAGGCCAAAGCGGCCGAGGCAGCCAAAGCAGCCGAGGCGGCAGACCAGGCCAGCGCGGCCGAGGCGGCCGGCGCAGCCGAGGCGGCCAAGACGGCCGACCAGGCCAGCACCGAGGACCAGGTGAAGGCGGCCGACCAGGCCGGCCAAGACATCGCCAGCAAGGACGCCTCGGCTTCCGGACCGCCCACGGGCACGGCGGGGTCAAGTGGGTCGAGTGGCGCCGGCGGTGTTGGCGACCACCCCGAGGGAACCGACGCCTGATGACCATCACCGACGCGCCCAAGATCGTCACCTCGCGGCTCGGCTACGACGACTCCCATACCCTCGAGCGCTACCTGGCCACGGGCGGGTACGACGGCCTGCGCAAGGCGTTGACCATGACGCCCGAGGCGGTGGCGGCCGAGGTGGATGCGGTCAGCCTGCTCGGTCGGGGCGGGGCCGGGTTCCCGGCCGGCCGCAAGTGGTCCATGCTGCGCAAAGCGCCGGTCACCTACCTCGTGATCAACGGCGACGAGAGCGAGCCGGCCACGTTCAAGGACCACCTGCTGATCGAGCGCGACCCCCACCAGCTGCTCGAGGGCGTGCTCATCGCCGCCTACGCCCTGCAGGTGACCCAGACCTTCATCTACATCCGAGGGGAGTTCGCCCTCGGGCTCGAGCGGGTGCAGGCCGCCCTCAACGATGCCTATGCCCACGGCGCGGTGGGACAGAACATATTCGACTCCGGTTTCTCCATCGACGTGGTGGTGCACCCGGGTGCCGGCGCCTACATCTGCGGCGAGGAGACCGCGCTGCTCGAATCGCTCGAGGGCAAGCGCGGCTTCCCCCGCATCAAGCCGCCGTTCTTCCCTGCCGCCATCGGTCTCTACGGCGAGCCGACCGTGGTCAACAACGTGGAGACCATGTCGAGCCTGCCCTGGATCATCGGCCACGGCCGGGATGCCTTCACCGCACTGGGGGCGGGGCGTTCCACCGGTACCCGGCTGTTCGCCCTGGCCGGCCACGTCAACAAGCCCGGCGTGTTCGAGGTGGAGATGGTGAAGACCACGTTCCACGACCTCATCCACGCCCCAGTCCTGGGCGGCGGGATCCGCCACGGCCGGGAGCTGAAGGCGTTCATCCCCGGCGGCGTGTCGGCCCCGTGGTTCGGTCCCGACCAGGTGGACCTGCCCCTGGGCCAGGACGAGGTGGCCGACGCCGGGTCCATGTTGGGGTCGGGCTCGGTCGTGGTCATGGACGACCACACCTGTCCGGTGCGGGCCTCGTGGCGAATCACCAAGTTCTTCGCCCGGGAGTCGTGCGGCCAGTGCACCCCCTGCCGGGAGGGGTCGGGCTGGCTGCTCAAGGTGATGGAGCGGATCGAGTCGGGACGGGGACGCGCAGAGGACCTCGACCTGCTGCTCGACGTCTGCGACAACATCGCCCCCGGGCTCACCTGGCCGCCCCAGCAGACCACCATCTGCGTCCTCGGCCCCTCGATCCCCTCGTCGATCGCGTCGGCCATCGAGATGTTCCGCGACGAGTTCCTGGTCCACATCAAAGAGGGGGGCTGCCCCTATGAGTGAGCCCACTTCGACCGAGGACGCAGTCACCTTCACCCTCGACGGACGGCAGGTGACCGGGCGCAAGGGGGAGATGATCATCGCCGCGGCCGAGCGAGCCGGGACCTTCATCCCCCGGTTCTGCTACCACCCCCGCATGAAGCCGGTCGGCATGTGCCGGATGTGCCTGGTCGAGGTGAGCGGCCCGCGGGGTGCGTCGCTGCAGCCGGCGTGCTTCGTCGAGGTGGCCGAGGGCGGCGAGGTGGTGACCACCTCGGACAAGGTGAAGAAGGCCCAGGACGGGGTGCTCGAGTTCCTGCTGATCAACCACCCCCTCGACTGCCCCGTCTGCGACAAGGGGGGCGAGTGCCCCCTGCAGGACCAGACCCTGGCCCACGGCCCGGGCGAGAGCCGATTCGTGGAGGAGAAGCGCCACTTCGAGAAGCCCATCCCCATCTCCGACCTGGTGCTCCTCGACCGGGAACGGTGCATCCAGTGCGGGCGCTGCACCCGCTTCGCCGCCGAGATCGCCGGCGAGGCCGAGATCGACTTCATCGGGCGTGGCGATTCCATCGAGGTCAACACGTTCCCCGAGCTGCCGTTCACCTCGTACTTCTCGGGCAACACCATCCAGATCTGCCCGGTCGGGGCGCTGACCGCCACCCAGTACCGGTTCACCGCCCGCCCCTGGGACCTGGACCAGGTCGAGTCCACCTGCACCACCTGTGCGGTGGGGTGCCGGGTGGCCGTGCAGTCGTCGGCCAACCGGGTCACCCGGCTGATGGGCATCGACGCCGAGCCGGTCAACCACGGCTGGCTGTGCGACAAGGGCCGCTTCGCCTACGAGGCGGTCAACAGCGACGAGCGCCTGATCGAGCCGATGGTGCGCAAGAACGGCGAGCTGGTCCCGGCCACCTGGTACGAGGCCCTCCGGGCGGTGGCCGACGGCCTGCAGCGGGCAGCCGGCCCGAAGACGGGCGGCTCGCCCGGCAGCGGTGCCGGCGTGGGGATCATCGGCGGTGCCCGGCTGACCAACGAGGGGGCCTACACCTGGGCCAAGTTGGCCAAGGGCATCCTGGGCACCGATTCGATCGACGCCCAGTTGGGCGACGGCCTTCGGGCCGAGGTGGTGCTGGGCCTCCCCCGGGCCACCATCGACCAGGCGGCCTCGGCCGACACCGTCGTGTTGCTATCCGGCGATCTCCGCCAGGAGCTCCCGATCCTCTTCTTGCGCCTGCGCTCCGCCGTGGTCGACGACGACCTGTCCGTGGTCGAGCTGTCACCCCAGGACAGCTCGCTCACCCCGTTCGCCCGCGCCGCCCTCCGGTACCGGGCGGGCGAGGCCACCGCGCTGGCCGCCGCGCTGGTGGCCGCCGAGGGCGCTCCCGTTCCCGAAGGCGTCGACGCCGCCGTGCTGGCCGAGGCCAGGGAGCTGCTGACCGCCGAGAACGTGGTGGTGGTGGTGGGCCGTCCGTCCCTGGCCGAGGACGCCGCCCTGGTGGCCGAGGCGGCCCAGACCCTTGCTGCCGCGCTGCCCCGGGCCCGCTTCCTCCCTGCGCTGCGCCGGGGCAACGTGAACGGGGCGCTGGACATGGGACTGTCACCCGGCCTGCTCCCGGGGCGCACCACCCTCGACGCCGGCCGCGACTGGTTTACCGCCGCGTGGGGCTCGGTGCCCGCCGAGCGCGGGCTCGACACCGCCGGCATGCTCGGTGCGGCCGAGTCCGGCCACCTCGGTGCGCTCGTCCTGTTGGGAGCCGATCCCCGGACCGACTTCCCCGACCGGGGCCTCGCCCGACGGGCCCTCGACAACATCGACTTCATCGTGTCCGTGTCCACCTCGCCCGACGCCTCGACGGCGGCGGCCGACGTGGTCCTGCCGGTGGCGGCCGACCACGAGCGACCGGGGACCACCACCAATATCGAGGGCCGCATCAGCCGGGTGGGCCAGAAGCTGGTCGCGCCCGGCCAGGCCTGGGCCGACTGGGTGATCGCCGCCGAGCTGGCCGCGCACCTCGGCGGGGACCTGGGCCTCGACTCGGTCGCCGCCGTCTGGGACGAGATCGAGCGGCTGGCGCCGGCCTACCGGGGGATCACCGCGGCCGTGCTCGAGGTGGCCGCCTCGGTGGACGGCATCGTCGCCCCGATGACCTCTACGCCGGTGGAGCTGTGCCGCCGCCAGTTGGCTGCGCCGCTCGACCCGATCGCCGTTCCCGGCGTGGAGTCGGTGGAGCGCCAGGGCGCGCCTCCTCGAGCCGGCTTCTCCGAGTTCCCGACGGCCGACCTGGCCGTCGGCCCCCGGGTCGGCAACGGGGTCGCCACTCGCGCCGGAGCTGGGACCGCCGTCGCCGGTAGCGGGGCCGCAGCTGGGACCGGCACCGCAGCCGGGACCGGCGCATCCGGGGCTGCGCCCGGCCGGCCGGCGCAGATCAGCGGCCCGGTCGACATCGGCGCCCCCCGGGTGCCCACCACCGACAGTTATTCCCATCGCCTGGTAGCCGGTCGCCGGCTGTACGACGATGGCGCCGCCGTGCAGGCCGTCCCCTCACTGGCCGGGCTGGTGGGCGCGGCGCCGCTGCGGGCCAACCCTCACGACCTCGATGACCTCGGCCTGAGCGCCGGTGGTCGGGTCCGGGTCAAGACGGCCAGGGCGTCGGCCGTGCTGGAGGTCGCACCGGACCCGGCCCTGCCCCGAGGGGTGGTGGCCGTCGACTTCAACGTCCCGCTGGCCGAAGGAACGGCCGGCGACCTGATCGACTCCTCGATGCCGGTCACCGAGCTGCGGATGGAGACGCCATGACCCCCATCGTCCATACCGTCTCGCCCCTCTTGGCCACCGACCCGCTCTTCCCGACCAACAACGTGGGGTTGGCCATCTTCCTGATCGTCCTCATCAAGGCGGTCGTGGTCTTCGCCGCCCTGATGGTGTCGGTGATCCTGATGATCTGGTTCGAGCGCAAGGTCATCTCCGACATGCAGAGCCGCATCGGCCCCAACCGGGCGGGGCCCTTCGGCATGCTGCAGACCCTGGCCGACGGGATCAAGCTGTTCTTCAAGGAGGACCTGGTCCCCGGACAGTCGGACCGGTTCGTCTTCAAGCTGGCGCCGTACCTGGTGATCCTCCCGGCCTTCCTGAGCTTCGCCATCGTGCCCATCGGCGGACAGGTCACCGTGGCCGGCCACACCTTCGACCTGCAGCTGGCCGACCCGCCCATGGGGATCCTGTGGCTGTTGGCCATGTCGTCCATCAGCGTCTACGGGATCATGCTGGCCGGCTGGTCCTCAGGCTCCAAGTACCCCCTCCTCGGGTCGGTACGGGCATCGGCCCAGATGATCTCGTACGAGGCAGCGATGGGGCTGTCCGTGGTGACCGTGGTCCTCATCACCGGGGCCTTGTCCACCCGGACCATCGTCGACGCCCAAGCCCAGCACCTGTGGCAGTGGAACGTCATCCGACTCGGCGTCGTCCCGTTCTTCATCTTCCTGGTCGCCGTCACCGCCGAGACCAACCGGCCCCCGTTCGACCTGACCGAGGCCGACTCCGAACTGGTCGGCGGGTTCAACACCGAGTACTCATCGATCCGGTTCGCCCTCTTCTACCTGGCCGAGTTCATGAACACCATCACCATGTCGGCCATCGTGGTCACCCTGTTCTTCGGCGGCCCCGACGGGCCCATCCCCCACATTCCCCATACCTATTGGCTGTGGCCCATCCTGTGGTTCCTGGCCAAGACCATCGTGTTCTTGTTCCTCTACGTGTGGCTGCGGGCCGCACTGCCCCGGATGCGCTACGACCAGCTCATGGACCTGGGCTGGAAGCGGCTCATCCCGCTGTCGTTGGCCTGGCTCATGATCGTGGCCGGGTTCGTGATCGACGCCTGGTGGGGGCTGGGCATCGCCGTTGCCGTCGTGGCCTGCGCCGTGGGCCTCAAACGGGCCTTCTCCGTCGGCGATACCCGGGAGGAGGAGGAGCCGATCCTCCCGCCCGTGGGCCGGCGACTCTGGCATCGTCCCCAACTGGTCCCCCTCCCGCCCGAGCCGAGGGAGGAGTAATGGCCACCCCCGAACCTCCTCGCCAGCGGCAGAACTTCCTGGGCGGCTTCAAGCTGACCCTCGAGCACCTGGGGCGCCTGCCGGTGACCCGGCAGTACCCGGAAGAGAAGCGACCCAAGCAACCGCGCCAGCACGGCCGCCACGTCCTCAACCGGTACGAGGACGGGATGGAGAAGTGCATCGGGTGCGAGCTCTGCGCCGGTGTGTGCCCGGCCGACTGCATCTACGTGCGCGGCCTGGACAACCCGCCGGACGACCCGGTCTCGCCCGGCGAACGCTACGGCTTCATCTACGAGATCAACTTCTTGCGCTGCATCCACTGCGACCTGTGCGTGGAAGCGTGTCCCACCGAGGCCATCACCGAGTCGAAGATGTTCGAGTTCTCCTTCACCAACCGGTCCGACGCCATCTACACCAAAGAGGAGCTTCTGGTCGACGACACCGGCATGCCGAAGAAGCTGCCGTGGGAGGACTGGCGGGAGGGTGACGACCTCTACACCTCCGGATGGATGCGAGCCACCTCCCCGTCGGGCAGTGCCGACTACGAGGGCCAGGTCCAGTGGTCCGGCGACCTGGGCTACGGGGTCCGCGCCCCCGAAGCGGGCCAGAGCGGCAACCGGGACGATGGCACCACCGGATCCAAGCCCCTGCGCGAGACGCTCGAGCGCCACCTGAGCCCGGCTGACCTGCCGGCGGCCAAGCGGGGCCCCCGCGGTGCCATCGGCCGGATGATCGAGAAGGCCGAGCGGTTCGCGCCCAGCGCCAGCCGCAAGCACAAGGCCAAAGCGGACGCGGCCTACACCGAGGCGTTGACGGCCGGGAACACCGACCGGGGCAAGACGGCGCGGGCCGTGTCCGACACCCTGCCCGAGAGCGTCGGGCCGGCGAGAGCTGCGCCCGACAATGCCGACGCCGGGCCGGACCGACCATCGAGCGGCGATGCCGGGTCTGACGGGGGAAGCGCCGGCCAGGCCGGGGCCGGCCGGTAATGCTCACGTTCGTGAACGGGGCCATCCTCGCCCCGCTGGCGGCCACGCATGCCTCGTGGACCGACATCGGCACCTTCGCAGTGGCTGCGGCCATCGTGCTGGCCGGTGCCATCGGGGTGGTCATCGCCCGAAACCCGGTCCACGCCGCCTTGATGCTGGTCATGACCCTGTTCGGGATCGCCGTGCTCTTCGTGCTCCAGCGGGCCGATTTCCTGGCTGCGGTGCAGGTCATCGTCTACGCCGGTGCCATCGTGGTGTTGTTCCTCTTCGTCATCATGTACCTGGGGGTGGACAAGACCGAGAGCGTGAGGGTCGAGCCCTTGCGCGGCCAGCGCCCCCTGGCCGCCGCGCTGACCGCGCTCGGCCTGGCCGGCGTGCTCATCTTGGGCCTCGTCTCCCACTGGACCACGGGCAAGGCCTCGGTGGCCGGCGCGGCCAACGGCCCGGGCAGCAATGTGGCCAAGTTGGGTCGGTCCGTGTTCACCACCTACCTGTTGCCCTTCGAAGTGACCTCCGCCCTGCTGGTCATCGCCGTGGTCGGCGCCGTGGTCCTGGCCCGCCGCCCTCCGACGTCGGCCGGCGGGACGCCCGAGTCGATCGACTCGAACGCCGATCCCAACCGGTCGAGCGGCGATGGCCGCGATCCGATCGGCGACACCACCGACACTGCCGACCCGGCGATCGGTGCGGGCGAGCCGACCACCGGTGACGGCGACCCGACCGGTCACCCGACCGCCGACCCTGCGACCGTTGGGGCCGATCCCTCCAGCCGGGCTGTCTCTCCGGCCGGCGGAGCCAGCCATTCGCCCATTGAGACCGTCGACGAGGAGGTGGCACCGTGAGCATCGCCGGGGCCTGGTATCTGGGACTTGCAGCCGCATTGTTCTCCATCGGCGCCCTCGGGCTGCTGGTCCGGCGCAATGTCCTGGTGATGTTCATGTGCGTGGAGCTGATGCTCAACGCCGCCAATCTGACCTTCGTCACCTTCGCCCGGATGTTGAACGATATCGGCGGGCAGGTCCTGGTCTTCTTCGTGCTGGTGGTGGCGGCCGCTGAGGTGGTCGTCGGTCTCGGCATCGTCGTGGCCATCTTCCGACGCCGGGCCAACGCCACTGCGGACGACCTCCACCTGATGAAGGGCTGACTCCGCCGATGTTGCACCTCACGTACCTCATCGTCTTGCTGCCCCTTGTCGGTTTTGCCTTCCAGGTGCTCTTCGGCCGGCGGATGGGCGACCCCCGGGCCGGTGCGGTGGCCACCGCTTTCGTGGCCGCGTCCTTCGTGGTATCGGTCGTCGTCTTCTTCGCCCTGCTGAACGTGCACACCCCGGTGCGGTCGTACACCCAGACCCTTTACACCTTCCTGCCGGTGGGGGGCCTCCACGTCAACGCGGCCTTCTATGTCGACCCGCTGTCGATGACCATGGTGCTGTTCATCACGGGCATCAGCACGCTCATCCACCTGTACTCGATCTCGTACATGAAGGGCGACCGGGACTACCCCAAGTTCTTCTTGTACATGAACCTGTTCGTTGCCTCGATGTTGATCCTGGTGCTCGGGTCGAACATGTTGATGACCTTCATCGGATGGGAGGGGGTGGGCGCCTGCTCGTACTGGCTGATCTCGTTCTGGTTCACCCGGGACTCGGCCGCCAGCGCAGGCAAGAAGGCGTTCATCTACAACCGGGTCGGCGACGTCGGCTTCCTGTTGGCCATGTTCCTGACCTTCGAGAAGGTGGGGTCGCTCAACTACCAGATCGTCTTCTCCCACCTCTCGGAGATCGGCCCGGGCAACATCACGGCCATCACCCTCCTGCTGTTCCTGGGCGCGGTGGGCAAGTCGGCCCAGCTCCCGCTGTTCCCCTGGTTGGCCGACGCCATGGAGGGCCCGACGCCGGTCTCGGCCCTCATCCATGCGGCCACCATGGTCACGGCCGGTGTCTACCTGATGTGCCGGGTCAACCCGCTCCTGGCCGCCTCACCCGACGCCGCCCTGACCGTGGCCATCGTCGGCGCGGTCACGGCCTTCGTCGCCGCCACCATCGCCTGTGCGCAGAACGACATTAAGAAGGTGCTGGCCTTCTCCACCGTCTCCCAGCTCGGGTACATGTTCCTGGCCATCGGGACCGGCGCCTACGAGGCTGCCATCTTCTTGATGGTGGCCCACGCCTTCTTCAAGGGGCTCCTGTTCCTGGGAGCCGGCTCGGTCATCCACGGGCTCCACGACGAACAGGACCTCAAGCGCATGGGCAATCTGCGGAGGTACATCAAGCTCACCTTTTGGACCTTCACCGTCGGCTGGCTGGCCATAGCCGGCATCCCGCCGCTGTCCGGATTCTGGGCCAAGGGCGATGTGCTCGATGCCGCCTGGGCCCGGCACCCGGTCCTCTGGGGAGTGGGACTGGCGACCGCCCTCCTCACCGCCTACTACATGAGCCGACTGTCGGGACTGGCCTTCTTCGGCAAGGACCGCTGGAACAAGCCGCCGATCGACCCCGGTGACCCCAGTGTGCACGCCGAAGGGGTCATGACCGAGCCCCACGAGTCACCGTGGCCCATGCGCATCCCCCTCATCGTGCTGGCCATTCTGGCCTTCTTCGGCGGGGTGCTCAGCTTCCCGTGGACGACCCGTTACTCCTTGTTGAAGTGGGTGAACCCGGTGTTCGGGACCAACATGTACAACGCCCACGAGAGCACTGCGGTCCAGTGGGAGCTGGCCATCACCGACTCGGTCATCGCCGTCATCGGCGTGGTCATCGCGCTCGTCCTGTGGACCCGTCGGGCCAGCCGGCCGGAGCTCGAGCCCACCTTCTTGCGGCGGTGGTGGTTCTTCGACGCCCTGATCGACTTCGTCTTCAGCCGGGGCGGTACCCGGCTGGCCCAGTTCTCGGCCACGGTGGTCGAGGACGGGATCATCGACGGTGCGGTGAACGGGGTGGGCACCCTGGTCCGCCGGACCGGCGGCCTGGTCCGCAAGGCGCAGTCCGGATACGTCCGAAACTACGCCTTGGCCATCGTGCTCGGGGTGGTTGGCGTGCTCGCCTTCATGCTGTCCCGGCTGTGGTGGTCGTAGTGAGCCACCCGGCCTCCTTTCCCTTTCTCACCGTCCTGGTGCTCGTCCCCGCCATCGGCGCGGCAGTGGTGGCGCTGATCCCCACCGCCTCGGTGGCCAAGTGGTTTCACGAAGCGGTCGGGTTGGTGGTGACGGTTGTGACCCTGGTGGTGGCCGTGACCATCGCCTTCAAGTTCCGCACCGGGTTCGGCGGATACCAGCTGACCTCGGACCACGTCTGGGCCAAGGCACTCGGCATCCACTGGTCGCTGGGCATCGACGGGATCTCCCTCTTCCTGGTCCTCCTGTCGGCCCTGCTGTTCCCGCTGTGCATCCTGGGCGCACGGTCGAGGCGAGATCCCCGTAGCTTCGTGGCCTGGCTCCTGGTGCTCGAGACGGCGTGCCTCGGGAGCTTCGTCTCGCTCGACTTGATGTTGTTCTTCCTGTTCTTCGAGCTGACGCTGGTGCCGGTGTACTTCCTCATCGGCGGCTGGGGCTACGCCCGCCGGGGCTATGCCGCGGTCAAGTTCTTCATCTATACCTTCGGCGGATCGGCCTTCTTGCTGGTGGGGATCCTGGCCGTGGCCTTCATCCACCAGTCCCAGACGGGCGTGCTGACCTTCGAGCTCCCGGCCCTCATGCACACCCACTTCTCGGGGACCGCCGGGGTGCTGCTATTCCTGGCGTTCACGGCCGCCTTCGCGGTAAAAGCCCCACTGTTCCCTTTCCACACGTGGTCGCCCGACGCCTATGCCCAGGCGCCCACGGCGGGATCGGTCATCTTGGCCGCGGTCATGGCCAAGTTGGGGACCTACGGGATCATTCGGTTCGACCTCAACCTGTTCCCCCAGGCGACCAGGACCCTGGCCCCCCTCCTGTTGACCCTGGCCGTGATCGGCATCCTCTACGGCGCCATCGTGGCCGCCGTGCAAAAGGACATGAAGCGCCTGGTGGCCTACTCGTCGCTGGCCCACATCGGGTTCATCGCCCTGGGCACGTTCGCCCTGACCACCCAGGGCGTCTCGGGCGGCGTGATCCAGATGATCAACCACGGGCTCATCATCGCCGCCCTGTTCATCCTCATCGGTTGGATCTACGAGCGCCGGAAGACCTGGCAGGTGTCCCAACTCCGCGGGCTCCAGTGGTCCGCCCCGGTGATGGCCGGCATCTTCACCCTGTTCGTCATGGCCTCCATCGGGCTGCCCGGCCTCAACGGCTTCGTGGGTGAGTTCCTGATCCTGTCGGGCACGTTCCTCGTCCACCGGTGGTGGGCGGTTGCGGCCACCGTGGGCACCGTCCTGGCCGCCGTCTACCTGCTCTGGATGTACCAACAGGTGTTCCACGGCAAGCCCCACCCCGAGGACGAGAAGACGCACGACCTGCGCTGGACCGAGCGGCTGATCATGGTGCCGCTCATCGTCGTCATCGTCTTCCTCGGGGTGTACCCGAAGCCGGTGCTCGACCGGATCAACCCATCGGTCAACCAACTGCTGTTGCACGTGGACAAGGTCACCAACACTCGGCAGCCGGCGGTTGCCACCGGCGGCCCGTCGCAGCCGCTCGCGGCCAGCTCGGCCGGCAACACGGGAGGCCGTCCGTGATGCCGGCCAACCTCCTGGCCGCGGCCGGTTCGGCGACCACGGCCATCCACACCCCCCACATCAACTACCTCAGCATCCTGCCCATCCTCATCATGATGGGTGGTGCCGTGCTGCTCATGGGGGCTTCCTCCCTGCTGCGCAAGGTGTTCGGCGTGGGCGTGGGCACCTGGGGCGCGGTGGCGGTCTCGGTCGCCTCGTTAGTCGCGGCCATCGTCCAGTGGCACGACGTGACCACGCACGGGGCGTCGGTGACCATTGCCGGGGCCATCGCCTACGACGGCTTCAGCGTGTTCATCCAGATCGTGGTCTCGATCACCGTGCTCCTCACCGCCCTGATCGGGGACGGCTACCTCCGTCGTGAGGGGGTCGAGGGCGCCGAGTTCCACGTGCTGGCCATGCTGTCGGCGTCGGGGGCAATGCTCATGGGGTCGGCCAACGACCTGATCGTGGTGTTCCTCGGGCTCGAGATCCTGTCGATCGCCCTCTACGTCCTGGCCGCGTTCAACCACAAGCGGGCCGAATCGGGCGAAGCGGCGCTGAAGTACTTCGTGCTCGGCGCCTTCTCATCGGCCATCTTCGTCTACGGCATCGCCCTCGCCTACGGCGCCACCGGTACGACCAACCTGCCCCAGATCGCCAACTACCTGACCAAGAATGTGATCGCCTCGAACGGTGTGCTGTTGGCCGGGCTGGCCCTGTTGCTGGTCGGCTTCGGCTTCAAGATCGCCGCCGTTCCTTTCCACATGTGGTCACCCGACGTCTACCAGGGGTCGCCCTCGCCGATCACCGGGTTCATGGCGGCCGTGGCCAAGGCCGGCGCCTTTGCCGCCTTGTTACGGGTGTTCGTATCGTCATTCGGGGTCGTGCGCACCGACTGGCAGCCCATCGTGTGGGGACTGGCCATCCTCAGCCTGGTGGTCGGGGCCGTGCTCGCCCTGGTCCAGCGGGACGTCAAGCGCATGATGGCCTACTCGTCCATCAACCACGCCGGTTTCATCCTGTTAGGTGTGCAGGCGGCAGACACCAGAGGCGTATCGGCGTCGCTCTACTACCTGTTCACCTACATGTTCATGGTCATCGGCACCTTCGCCGTCATCACCGTGGTCGGCCGGATGGGGGACACCGGGCATCAGCTGTCGGACTACCGGGGCCTGGGACGTCGACAACCCCTCCTGGCCGGGATGTTCGCCGTCTTCCTGTTGGCCCAGGCCGGCATCCCCTTCACCACCGGCTTCCTGGCCAAGTTCCAGGTGGTGGCGGCCTCCGTCGATGTCCATTCCTACGCACTGGCCGTGGTGGCCATGGTATCGGCCGCGGTGGCCGCCTTCTTCTATCTGCGGGTGGGGATCACCATGTACTCGCCCGTGGGACTCGTCGCCGACCCGGTGGCCGGTGAGGTCGACTCGGCCGTGTCCGCGGGAAGTGGCGGCGACGACCTCGATGCCCGGGCCGGATCGTTGTCGGGGACCGATGGGGCTCACGACGTCGGGCCGGCCGATGGGCCGGCCCACCAGGGCGGAGCGGTCGAGCGCGCCAGCCTGGCCTTGATGACCGACGCACCGGCGGAGGCGGACGTGGCCACCCGGGTGGTCAAGGTCCCCGGGCTCACGTGGGTGGCCATCACGATCTGTGCCGCCTTCACCGTGGTCTTCGGCATCATCCCCGAGCCGATCATCGACTTCGCCCACCAGGCCACGTTGTTGTTCGTCTCCTGAGGTAGCTCGTCGTCCTATGCTTCGCCGGGTAGGCGCCCGACAGGCAAGGAGCGTGGTCATGGCCGAGGTCCTGATAGTGGGCGGCGGCGTCGTCGGCATGGGCGTCGCTCTCTTGCTCGCCCGTGACGACCACGAGGTCACCGTGCTCGAGCGAGATCGACAACCGGCTCCCCAAGACTGGAAGCAGGCCTGGAGCGACTGGGAGCGCAAGGGGGTCAACCAATTCCGGCTGCCCCACCTCTTCCTTCCCCGGTACCGCCAGATCCTCGAGGCCGATCTGCCCGACGTGGCCGCCGCCTTGGACAGGGACGGTGCCCTGCGCGTCAACCCGGTGAACGACGCTCCCGACACGATGACCGGTGGGACCCGTGACGGAGACGACCGTTACCAGATGCTCTCCGGGCGCCGCGCCGTGGTCGAGCGCTCGGTGGCGTCGGTGGCCGAGAAAACCGCGGGCTTGAACATCAGGCGGGGGGTGGCTGTGGTCGGGCTCCTCCAGGGCCCCGAAGCGGTCAAGGGAATACCACACGTGCGAGGGGTCCGCACCTCGGAGGGAGCGGAGCTCGGCGCCGACGTGGTCATCGATTGCGGCGGTCGGCGCTCGGCCCTCCCCGCGTGGTTGGGCGGCCTCGGCGCCCGGCCACCGGGAGAACAGCTGGACGACAGCGGGTTCACCTATCTTGGCCGGCACTTCCGTTCTCGCCATGGGGGGATGCCGGTGGCCCTCGGGGGCTTCCTGCAAACCTTCGGGTCCATCTCCGTGCTCACCCTGCCGGCCGACAACGACACCTGGTCGGTCACCCTCGTCGCCCGCGCCGGGGATCGTGCCCTCCTCGGGCTCAAGGCTCTCGAGCGATGGGAGCGCACGGTGCAGTCGCTCCCCACGGTGGCGCACTGGCTCGACGGGGACCCGATCGAGGACCGGATCGCAACCATCTCGAAGATCGAGGACCGACACCGAGACTTGAGCCCCAACGGGGTACCGGTGGCCACCGGGGTGCTGGCGGTGGCCGACGCCTGGTCCTGCACGAACCCATCGCTCGGACGGGGGGCTTCCATCGGGATGCTCCACGCACAGGCCCTGCGGGACACGCTCCGCCACACCGGGCCCGATCAGCCGGCTGAGCTGTGCCAGGCCTTTGCCTCGGCAACTGCAGCCACCGTCGAACCGTGGTACCAGAGCACGCTGTCGTTCGACCGCCACCGCCTGGCCGAGATGGCCGCCATCACCGAGGGCACCGTCTACGATCCGGGTGATCCTGCCTACGAGATGACCATGGCTCTCACCGACGCCAGCATGAAAGACCCCGACGTCTTTCGCGCGTTCATGGACATCGTCGGCGTGATCGAACTGCCCGAGGTCGTCCTCGCCCGCCCGGGAATGTTCGAGAAGGTCGTCGAGCACGGAGCCAACTGGCGCGACCGGCAGGCGCTCGGGCCCAGCCGGGATGAGCTGGTCGCCATGGCCACGGCCTGAGCGTCACGGTCATTGGCCGATGATCAGGGCGTGAACCCAATTCTCGACAGACCGGAGGCGAAACATGGTGCGCGCAGATAGCAGCGGGGTTGGCATCGAATACGAGGTGGCTGGCGAGGGTCGGCCGGTGGTGCTGCTCCACGGCTTTCCTGACTCCGGAAGGCTGTGGCGCCATCAGGTCGCCTCATTGGCCGACGCCGGCTTCAAGGTCATCGTCCCGGACATGCGAGGCTATGGAGCCTCCGACAAGCCGGCCGAGATCGAGGCATACAACATTCTCTTCCTGGTTGCTGACGTCGGAGCAGTGCTCGACCACGCCGGGGTGCAGCGGGCCCATGTGGTCGGCCACGACTGGGGAGCAGCGGTGGCGTGGGCGATGGCCGCCGTCGCTCCCGAGCGCGTCGACCACCTCGCCACCCTCTCGGTCGGCCACCCGTCCAGCTTCCGAGCCGGTGGGTTCGAACAGCTCGAGAAGTCGTGGTACATGCTCTTGTTCCAGTTCGAATCGGTCGCCGAACGCTGGCTCTCCGATGACGATTGGGCCAACTTCCGAGCGTGGGGCCGCCACCCGGACGCCGATGCCGTCATTGCCGACCTGGATGCCACCGCTTCGCTGACTCCCGGCCTCAACTGGTACCGAGCCAACGTTCCCCCCGAGTCGTATCTCGGGCCGCCCATCGAGCTGCCCGCCGTCCAGGCTCCGACCATGGGGGTATGGAGCAGCGAAGACCCGGCGCTGACCGAGGGCCAGATGACCCGCTCGTCGGCTCACGTCTCCGGTCCGTGGCGCTACGAGCGGCTGGACGGCAAGGGCCATTGGATGCAGCTCGAGGCTCCCGCCGAGGTCAACCGGCTCCTCGTGGACTTCCTTCCCGCATAGACCGGCGTCAGTCCGTCGCCCCGGGCCATTCGCCGCCGGCGCGCCCGCCGCCGATCGGGCCGTCCCTGTCCCGGCCGGGTGCTGGGATTATTGTGAGCCTACAGAGGCGTACAGAGGGGATGTCGATCGTGAGCACTGTCCCAACCGGCCTGCCGAGCCCGCCAGCGTCAGAGGACAAACAGCGGAACCGGCGAGACATCGTCCGAGTGGTCGCCGCGCTGGTCCTGGTCGCCATCCTCGTGGCCTTCGTGGTGAAGAACAGCGAGAAGGTGAACGTCAGCTTCGTCTTCTTCAGCGCCAACGTGCGGCTCATCTGGGTGCTCCTGGTCACCGCCGTTCTCGGTGCGCTGGCCGACCGGCTCTTCCTGTGGCGAAGACGACGGAGTAGGCGCGAAAGGGAGGACGGGATCTAGGGGATCGCACCAGCCGAGCGCATCACCCAACGCTCCTGGCCGCCCTCGTAGTGTTGGCCCGTGGCCGCCGAGGACGAACAGCCCGATGCTCTCCGGGTCGAAGTCTCAGCGCTGCGCCGCGAGAACGAGGAGCTCCAAGAGGCCGGTGCAGACGCGGCGCCGGCCGTACCTCGACGTCCGGGTCGGTTCCGACGGGCTTCGGCGTGGGTGCTCGTCTTCTTGGCCAGCCTGCTGGCGATCGTCTCGATCCTGGTCGTGTTCGCGCGCAACGAGGTGCTGGACACCGACACCTATATCGCCACGGTCGGGCCATTGGCCTCCGATCCGGCGATCCAGTCGGCGGTGGCCGGTGCGCTGAGCCGGCAACTGGTCGAGAAGGTGGACGTGCGAAATCGGGTGTCCAACGCCTTGCCGGACAGGGCCGGGTTCCTGACCGCTCCGATCTCATCGGGCCTCGAGTCGCTGACCAATCGGGTTGCCCTCAAGTTCGTCCAGTCGCCGGCCTTCGAACGACTCTGGGTCTCGGCCAACCGCGCCGCTCACCGGCAGGTCGTGTCGCTGTTGACCGGCGACCAGTCGGGAGCGCTCACTGCTGACCGGGGCAAGGTCTCGCTCGACTTGGGCAACGTGCAGGCGAGGGTCAAACAGGCCCTCGACAAGCAGGGGATCACCATCTTCGACAAGGTCCCCACGGCCACCGGCACGAGCTTCGTGCTGTTCGAGTCGGACCAGCTGGTGAAGGCCCAGGGGTGGATCCGTACCCTCAACCGACTCGCCTATCTGCTCCCGATCCTGTCCGTGATCTGTTACGCCGGTGGAATTTTCTTGACCGCGAACCGGCGCCGAGGCCTGGTGCGTGCTGCCATTGGGTTGGCGGTGGCCATGGGTCTGCTACTGGTGGCCGTGGCCCTGGGACGTGACCAGTACCTGAGCGCGCTACGGTCCTCGATCCCCCGGGCCGCGGCGGCCAATGCCTATGACGCGGTGACCGCCTTCCCGCTGGGGACGACCAGAGTGGTGCTCCTCGTCTCGGTGATCATCGCCCTGGCTGGTATCGCCGCCGGGAACGACCGCCTCCGTTCCTGGGCGCGATCGGTCAACAGGCCGCGATGGTTCGTCGACAGCGCCGTCCATCGCTGGACCCGGGCCCATCGTCGGCTCCTCCAGTGGATGACCCTGGCCGTGGGGTTCGTCGTGCTCATCGTGTGGGACAACCCGACGCCCCGGGTCGCCGTCATCACGGTGATCATCGCCCTTGCCGTCGTCGGGCTGATCGGCGCGCTGGCCAGGCAGCGACTGGCTCTGGCTGCGGGCACCGACGGGCGCACCGGGACGGGCACCGGCACCGGAACCGGCACCGAATCGTCCTGACTCCGGTCCTGCTCCAGCGCGTGCGATCAGATCAGCGTCGTGCCGCCGGGCTCTCGATGGCGCCGGCGGTGGGCTGTGCGTCGCCGTTGCTTCTTCCGCCGTCGGGGAGGTCGGATGCGCCGAGGGACGCCGGATCGGACGCTCCATCGGATGCGGTGTCGGATGCTGCATCGACCGTGCCCTGCCTCTCGGCGATGGCCTGATCGGTCTCTCGCCTGGCCGCCTGCATACGCTTGTCCGCCCCGGCGGCCAGGAGGCGACCCAGGACGGGGATCTCCCAGAGGGACTCGGCTCGGAGGATGGCCATGATCACGGGAACCAGGTGCTCGGCCGTATCGAAGGCCACATAGCGCGGGAGCCAGTCAGGGTCGTACTTGGCGTTGAACCGCCACAGCGTCTCGATCTGGGCGAAGCTCGACACCCGCTTCAGGAACCACCGCTCCGCCCGTTGCACCGTGCTGTCGCCCTTCTCGCCGGCCAGGGTCGACCGGAGGGCGGCGAAGTTGAGGCTGAGGCCGCCGTAGCCACCGGACTTGAGGTGCTCGATAGTCGAACAGAGCGCGAAGTCCAACAGCCCGTTGGGGTGGTCGCCGGGATCTCGGCGCATGAGATCGAGGGAGTAGCCGTTGATGCCAGTGGCCGGGACGAACTGGCACATGGCCGCCGGACATCCGTCGGGTCCGTGGACCACCGCCAGGAGCAGACCCTGGTCCCGAGGGTCGAAGATGCGACCCAACATCATGGAGAACCCGCGCTCTTGTTCGCCGCGACGGCTCAGCCCCATTAGCGCGACGAGGTCTGCGGCCACCTTGTAGTCGAGCCGGGACGGGTCATGGAATGTGGCTGTGTAGCCGTACTTCTTGATCCGGTTGTGGGCCTGGCGTAGTCCCTTCTTGCTTCCGCCGGCCAGCGAGAAGCTCTGTACGTCCACGACGGCTTCGTCACCGATGTACACGTTGTGCATCCCCGACTCGCGATAGATGGGTAGCCAGTCCTCGCCGGCACCCATGATCGCCGGGACCCAGCCATGATCGTCGGCGAAGCGCCGGAAGGCGCCCCACACCTGCTCTCGCTCGTTGCGCGGCCCGATGGGGTCGGGGGCGATGAGGCAGATCCCCCCGTAGATGGCGTAGGCGACCAGGCTGTCCCGAAAGAAGAACCACTGCTTGTCGGAGCGAAGGGCGAAGTAGTCGAGCGTGCTCCGCCCGTGCCGCCGCACGATGTCCCGGGCCCGGAATTCGGCGGCCCGACCTGTCGTCAGGCGCCGGTCCACCACCGGGCGGGAGAGGAGGAAGAGGGCCACGCCCACCAAGGTGATACCGATGACCAGCAGGCTCGGGGCGAAGAAACGGTCGAACCGGTTGGGCAGGGCTACGGTGCGGATCCCGATGAGACGCTCGGATGCGGCATAAAGGGCCTGGCCCCACGAGATGTGGAATCGATGGTGCCGGCTGAAGTGGGCGGAGATCTCGATGGACACGGCGGCGAGGGCGATGATGGTCACCGCTCCGCCCACCAGGGCCACGACAGCCGACCGCAGTGACGACCAGTCAGAGGCGGCCTGGAAGTCCCGTCGGTTGACGAGCAGGACGATCAAGACGGCCAGGGCGAACAATGACTCCTCTACGTCGCCCCCGGCCAGCAGGTGCAAGAACAAGGTGACGGTGAGCAGCGCCACGCAGACCCGCCAGGCGCGGCGCTGACCTCGCAGCACGCCGCGGCCCAGAGCCAATAAGCCCATACCGGCCAGGGCGACCAGCGCGCCGGCCAACTCCGAGGCTCGCAGCGGGAGCACCTGCAACACCACGTGCAGCCGCGAGCGCAGGGGTGGGGTGATGGCGTCGAGGAGGTCGATGACGCCGGCGACCAGAATGGCGGCGGAGGCCAGGCGGCGTACCCGGCGCGTCCGGCGATGGGCTTGGCGCAGATCCGACGCCGGGGGCCACGATTCGCCTTTGGGGTACGAGGCCACCACGGTGGGATGCAGGCTGCGGACCATGCGACGGATCGACACCAGGCGCTCGAGCACGCTGTGCGAGCGGAGATCGGTCTGGGCGTGGAGCAACCTGACGTGCAGATCGGCGCCCGTCTCCAGCTCCACCCAGCTCAGTCGCTGACGGTGGATGAACACCGGCGGCAAGCCGAGCCGGCCAGCCTGCTCCTCGACTACCTCGGCGGTTGCACCCACGTTTGCGTAGAAGCCGACCCCGAGGCTGGTCAACTCCGGTTGGAACGTGGCCGCGGTGATCAGCCCGGTGTGTCCGGCAGCCACGAGCACCCGAGCCGCGTCCCGAGCGGTGTCGTTGGCGGCGCCCTCGGTGCGCACTGCATTGAGAGCTCCGCCCCCGAGCACCGACCACACACGACGGCTCAGTAACCCGAGGGCCAGGGCCAACACGGCGAAGACGGCGATGGCGAACAGGGCGGCCACCGACAGCCGGCTGCCCCACCCCGCTTCGTGGACGTGCCGGAGCGTGCGGCCGGCGACCCCGGTCCCGGCATGCCGGAGGACGGTCGGCGTCAGGATGAACTTCAGCGCGATGGCGATGGCGAACGGGACCAGCAGCCACCACGCGTACCGACCGAGCCTCCGGTAGAGCAGGCGGGAGGTGACGAACCGGGAGAGCGTGGACGGATCGCTCAGGCGGTGCAGGCCTTCGAGCCACGGGGCATCGCCTTCGGATCGCTCGGCCAGGGTGCGCCAGCTCTTTCCGGCCAGTGAGCGCTCGACCGCTCCAGGCTTGGCATCGGCAGCCGGATCGAATTCGGACTCGGTGACGCTCGACGGTGACGCGTAGGCGTGCTCGCCCGGTTCGACCCGCACGGTGCGGACGCCCGACGCGGTGTGCAGGATGAGGTCGACGGCGCCAGCCCGCTCCACTCCCATGTCGGCCAGGGCCGCCATGGTGAGGGGGTCGGTGTCATAACCGGGCTCGTGGGTGCCGGTCTGCCTGATGACCCTGCGTTCGTCGTCGTCGAGGAACCGAGTCAGCGCATCCCGGAGCTTGGGGTGCGCCTTCATCGCCGCCTGTGTCTCGTCGAGCGTCGGGCCGTTCCCGGTCAGGTCGAACAGGTTGCCGGCGATGATCAGGATCCCTGGTCCGTCCCAGGCATCGAGGGTCTGGGCCAACTCACCCGTGAGCACCAACGTCGATGGAGTGGCCTCGCCGCTGAGCAAGAGGTCGCTGACCACCATGACCCGTCGCCCGATGGGGATCTCGATGACCGCGTCTACGTCAGCCGCCCCAGTGGCGGGACCTGTGTCGGCTGTCGAGGCGCGTTCGGCCGTCGAGACGCGGTCGGCCGTCGAGACGCGTTCAATTGTCGAGACGCGGTCGACGTCGGGGAGCGCGTCTGGAACCGTGTTGGAGCCGCTTCGAGGCTGGGCGGCGGGGGTACCGAGAGTGGGGGCCTCGGGCGTCATGGTCGGTCCCACCTGTGGATTTCCGTGTTCACGCGCCCTCAATCGTAGAGTTCTCTTGGCGTTAGGCTCGCCTACAGGCTTAGAGAACCCTGAACCAGCACGGAATGTGCGCACGACGAGCAGAAACTACCGGTGAAAAGGTGAATCGCTGATGGATGGGGCAAAGGAGGCTGTGGCACCACAAGCTGGGGTAGTGCCGGCTACGTCCGGTCAAGCGGGCACAGTGCAGGCCGGCCCACAGGGTCCTGCCATCAAAACAGTTCGATATCGGAGCGCCAGCGTGGGGCTCCACCCAATCCGGCCTGCCTCGACGGATCAGGGGTGAGGACCCCGTCCAACTGGGCCTGGCGCGACGGTCCGGTTACCCAGCCGGGAGATGCCGTCGTCTTCGACATGGACGGGGTTCTCTCCGACGCCGCCGGCCGCCAGCACTTCTTGGAGCGGGGCCACCGGGATTGGGACCGGTTCTTCGAGGCGTGCGGCGACGATCAGGTTGTCGAGGAGCTGGCCCGATTGCTGGAGCTGCTCGACCCCCGGCTGCAGGTGGTGCTGCTCACCGGCCGCCCCTTCCGCGTGCAACCTCAGACGCTGGCGTGGCTGGCCCGATACGGGTTGCGGTGGGACCTTCTGGTTATGCGGTCGAGGGGCGACTACGCCCAAGTGACGATGTTCAAGCGCGATGCCGTCGACGAGCTGCGGGAGTTCGGGTTCGACCTGCGACTTGCGTTCGAGGATGATCCCAACAACTTCGCCATGTTCCACGCCGAAGGAATCCCGTGCGTGTACATCCACTCCGGCTACTACGACTGATGTCCGGTAGTACCGCCCATGCTCCGACGGTCGGGGGGGTGTGTGACCGCCGATCCCGCTTCGTTCACGCGCCGGTAGCCGGCCCCTTCGTTCACGCGCGAGCAGCGCCAGCAGCCGGGTCCTTCCTGTGGCCCATGCGGCGATCCTTCCCGCGTTCCTCCCGGGCGAACAGGACCCAGCCTCCGACGAACGCCAATCCGGCCAGGATCAGGATCGGGGCATCGCCATAGCGGACGAAGAGTGTCTGCCCGGTCCGTCGGTCGAGGTTTGCCGTCAGCACTTGTTGCGCCCCGATGGTGGAGCGGCTGAGGAGCCGCCCCCGGTGGTCGACGACGGCACTGAATCCGGTCGGCGCCGCTTGGAGCAGGTCGCGGCCTTGTTCCACCGCTTGGACCTTTGAGGCCGCGATCTCCTGGCTGGGCACCTGGCCGGTGGAGTACGACGCGGTGTTGGTCGGGACGATGAGCAGCTGGGCACCTGCTCGGACCGACGATCTCCCGCGCTCGGCGTAGAAGACCTCGTAGGACACCAACGTGCCCAGCGGGGCTGCCGGCGTTGTCATGAGGCCGGACCCCGCGCCGGGGATGGCATCGAGGGGGACCGAGGACAGGTCGGCCAGGTGCTCGAAGAACCCTCGGTAGGGGACGTATTCCCCGAACGGTACCCGGTGGACCTTCTCGAATCGGGAAACCAGGTCGCCGTTGGGGCCCCATGCCACCACCTCGTTGCGGAAGGCGGTCGACGACACGGTCTCGGTGACCCCGACTACCAAAGTGGTGTCCAGCCGTCTGGCCAGTGCGCTCAGCGCTGCCTCGGTTGGCGAGCCGTCGAGGGGTGAGGACAACGAGACGACGTCCTCGGGCCAAAGGACGAGCCGGGGCGCGTGGCCGTGGTCGAGCTGCTCGAGGTGGGTTGTGGCTGCACGCTGGGCAGCGAAGACGACCGCGGGACTCACCTCGGACTTCCGGAACCCCACGGCCCCACCTCCTTGCACTGCGGCCGCGGTGACCGTGCCCCGGGGTGCTCCCCCGTCGGGAGCATGGTCGGCGACGATGGTGACGATCACCACCCCGACGAGGGCAACCGAACCGGCCCGAGCGAGGGTCCCGAACCCCTTCCCCGCCCGCGCCGCCACCAGGGCGGCCTGGGCCAGCGCGGCGACGGCCACGCCTCCGGTAAAGACAGCGGCCGTCAGGAGGAGGGGTCCGCCCAATCGGGCCATGCCGAGGACCGGACCTCCAGCCTGCCCCAGGAAGACGCCGCCGATAGGAAGGCCTCCGAACGGCCACGACATGCGGGCCGCCTCGGCCAGGGTCATCGCCGCCGGAAAGGCCAGCGCCCGCGCTCCGATGAAACGGGGGGGCACCGCCACGCAGGCCACCGCGGGGAACAGCGCCTCGATCACGATGAGGGCGATCGCACCGGCGAGGGTAAAGGAACGGGCCCACATGAGCCCAGGGACGAAGCAGCCGAGCCCGGCCAACCAGCCGGACCACAGTCGGGTACGGGGCCGGAGGCCGTCCAACCGCCACCAGAGGAGCCCGGCAGCGGGAAAGGCCAGGATCCAGAACCCCCATGGCGGCAGGGAGAGGGCCAGCCCGACCCCGGCCAGGATGGAGGGCACCGCCACCCGACCCGGGCGAGGCGATCGAGGCCGTTCTCTGCCCTTGATCGGTCCCGGCCGCTCGTCCTCCGGGAGACCCAGCTGCCCGTCCTCCGTCGGGGCGCGCTGGTCGTCCTGCGGGGCGCCGCTCTGCTCGTCGTGCGGGCTGGCCGTTGGTTCCCCGCCCTCGGTGGCCGTTTGCTCCGCGCCCCCGGTGACCGTTTGCTCCCCGCCCGTTATTGCCGCTTGCTCCCAGCCCCCGGTGGCCGGCGATCCATCCGGCTGCGACGGCTCCGGCGCCACCGGCCGTCCAGATGGCGATGGGACGTCGGATGCCGGGCCACCGAGGTGGCCCGGCGTGGGTGTGGTCACCGAATGGAGCCGCGCCGGTCGGGCGAGCCCAGGGCGCTGAGGACGGCGCGTGCCGCGGTCCGCCCCGACCCGATGCAGGCGGGGATGCCTACGCCGTGCAGATGGGCTCCGGCTACGGCGACGGCGCCCACGGTGGCGACATCCCCCTCGATCATGGACACCTTGATCAGGTGGCCCACCCGATACTGCGGGAAGGCGTCGGGCCAGCGGGTGACGATGTACTCGGTGGGGGGCGTCGAAAGGTGGAGCACGGATCGGAGCTCGGCCACCACTGCCGCAAGCAACGCTTCGTCACTGAGCCGATCGGCTCGTCGGTCGCCGAAGCGACCGACCGACACCCGCACGAGCACGTCGTCCGGTCGGTCCAGGTGTGGCCATTTCTCGGAGAGGTACGTGCAACCCGTCATCAGGGCGTCGCCGCCGTTGATGGTGCTCCGGCGCGGGACCAAGAATCCCGTGCCTCGCAGCGGGCCGGCCAGGGCAGCCCGGGGGAATGCCATCGTGACCACGGCCACCGACGCGTACTCCACCGTCGAGAGCAGCTCGGCGGCCAAGGCGACATGCGGTGCGAGCAGTGCATCGGCGCCGTATGCGGGGATGGCCAGGACGACGCCGTCCACCGTGAGGCAGCGGTCCCCGGGGCCGGACAGGGCCAAGTGCCACTGTTCTCCGTCCCGGCTCAGCCCGTCGACCGTCGTCCCCGTCCGCACCTCCACGTTCCAGGCCGACAGCCGGTCCACCAGCCGGCCGACCAGGCTGGCCGTTCCCTCTCGCAAGGACCAGAAGACTGGACCGAGGACGCCGCCCGTGGCATCGGCCGCGCCGGAGGTTGGTCCGGCGGCGATGGCTCCGGCCGACGGGCTCTCCTGGGTGCGGCCCGCCGACTGAGTGCGGAGGTTGCGCATTAGGTTTCCGGGCTGCTGGGATGCCGTCACCAACTGGGGGAA
>DATDHU010000017.1:0-12819 GCA_036521415.1 Acidimicrobiales bacterium | reverse complement strand
CTGCTGGCCTACCAGGTGGCCGAGATCGAAGCGGCGGCGCTCGAGGACGAGGCCGAGGACGACCGCCTGGCGGCCGAGGAGGACCGGCTGGCTGCGGCCTCGGCCCATCGGGAGGCGGCCGCCCGCGCCCTCGAAGCCCTCACCGGCACCGGGACCGAGGCCGAGGCCGCGAGCGCCCAGGACCGGGTGGCCGAGGCCGCCCGGGCCCTGGCCGACCGGGCCCCCCTGGCCGGGATGGAGCAGCGGAGCCGCGCCCTGATGGCCGAGCTGGCCGACCTCGGTACCGAGCTCCGCACGGTGGTGGAGACCTGGGACGACGACCCCGAGCGGCTCGACGCAGTGCGGGCCCGGCGGCAGCTGCTCCACGAGCTCGGGCGCAAGTACGGCACCACACCGGGCGAGATCATCGCCTTCGCCGCTGAGGCCCGGGCCAAGCTGGCCGACCTCGAGTCGGCCGAGGCCCGGGCCGTCGCCCTCGACGGCGAGATCGAGCGAGCGGCAGCCGCGGTGGCCGACGCCGAAGCGGTGGTGGCCCGTCGGCGCCACCAGGCCGCCCCCGTCCTGGCCGACCAGATCGAGTCGACCCTCCGCACGCTGGCCATGCCCTCGGCCCGCTTCGAGGTGTCCGTGGCCGGCGAGGGGCCGGCCGACCAGGTCACCTTCTTGTTGGGGGCCAACCCGGGCGAGCCCGCGCTGCCCATGGCCAAGGTGGCCTCGGGCGGAGAGTTGGCCCGCACGATGCTGGCCGTCCGGCTGGCCCTCACCGGCTCGCCGGGGGTGATCGTGTTCGACGAGGTCGATGCCGGGATCGGCGGCATGGCCGCCATCTCGGTGGGCGCCGCCCTGGCCACGCTGGCCGAGCGCACCCAGGTCCTGGTGGTCACCCACCTGGCCCAGGTGGCTGCGCACGCCGACCGGCAGGTGTCGGTGCGCAAGGGCGAGGTCGACGGACGGACCGTGGCCGTGACCACCGAGCTCGGTCCCGAGGAACGCATCGTCGAATTGAGCCGGATGCTGTCGGGGAGCCCCGACAGCGACACGGCCCGGCGCCACGCCCGGGAGCTGCTCGAGGGATCCCGGGCCCGGCGACGGGCCTCTCGCTGAGCTCGGTTGCGCCGGGAGACCGCCCGAGGGCGCCCGGTGGTCCACCCGACGACGCGGCCGGTTCCGGTAGTGTCACGGGGTGCCCGACACGCCAACCCCGCCGAGTCCCTCCGGAGACCACGCAGGGGGCGCACCATCCCCGGCCGCCCGGCCACGGGAGACGAAGTACATCTTCGTCACCGGCGGCGTGTCCTCCTCACTGGGGAAGGGACTGACAGCTTCGTCGCTGGGTCGTCTGCTGAAGTGCCGGGGACTGCGGGTCACCATGTGCAAGCTCGATCCCTATATCAATGTGGACCCGGGCACGATGAACCCATTCGAGCACGGCGAGGTCTTCGTCACCGAGGACGGAGGCGAGACCGACCTCGACCTCGGGCACTACGAGCGGTTCATCGACGAGAACCTGCACCAGGAGTCGAACACCACCACCGGGCGCATCTACTCGTCGGTGATCGCCAAGGAGCGCCGGGGCGACTACCTGGGCAAGACGGTGCAGGTGATACCGCACGTCACCGACGAGATCAAGGGGCGGATCCGACGGTTGGGCACCGAGGACATCGACGTGGTCATCGTCGAGATCGGCGGCACGGTGGGCGACATCGAGATCGTCCCCTTCATCGAGGCCATCCGCCAGTTCCGGCGGGACGTGGGGCGCGACAACGTCTGCTACGTACACCTCACACTGGTTCCCTATCTGGGCACGACGGGGGAGCAGAAGACCAAGCCCACCCAGCACTCGGTCACCGAGCTCCGCAGCCGGGGGATCCAGCCCGACGTGATCGTCTGCCGATCGGACCGGCTCATCTCCGACGACTTGAAGCGGAAGATCTCCCTCCTGTGCGACGTGCCCATCGAGGCGGTGGTGTCGGCCATCGACGCCCGGAACATCTACGAGATCCCCCTGGTCGTCCACGAGGAGGGCCTCGACACCTATGTGCTCGGGCTGCTGCGGTACTCCGAGGAGGAGTACCCGCTCGACCTGTCCCACTGGGAGCGGCTGGTGGCCCAGGTCGAGTCGGCCACCCGGCCGGTGCGCATGGGCGTCATCGGGAAGTACATCGACCTGCCCGATGCCTACCTCTCGGTGGTGGAGGCGCTTCGCCACGCCGGGTTCCACCACGGGGCCAAGGTCGAGATCGAGTGGATCCAGGCGGCCGAGGTGCCCGATCTGCTGGCCCATGACCGCCTCCGGGAGTTCGATGGCTTCGTGATCCCGGGCGGCTTCGGCGAGCGGGGCGTGAAGGGGATGATCGCCGCCGCCGGTTACGCCCGGGAGCACGAGATCCCGCTGCTCGGCCTCTGCCTGGGCCTGCAGGTCATGGTCATCGAGGTGTCCCGGAACCTGGCCGGCCTGGACGACGCCAATTCGCGCGAGTTCGACCCCACCACGCGGGCCCCGGTGATCGACCTGATGGACGACCAGAACGACGTGGTCAACATGGGCGGCACCATGCGCCTCGGCTCCTACGGCGCCCGCCTGGCCCCCGGGTCCCAGGTCGCCGAGGCCTACGGCACCGAGGTGGTCGAGGAACGGCACCGCCATCGCTACGAGGTCAACCCCCGGTTCCGGCACCGCCTGGAGGAGGCCGGCCTGGCGTGCTCGGGAACGTCTCCCGACGGGCGGCTGGTCGAGTTCGTCGAGCTCCCCGGCCACCCCTTCTGGGTCGGGACCCAGGCCCACCCCGAATTCAAGAGCCGGCCCGACCGGCCCCACCCGCTCTTCCGCGAGCTGGTCGGTGCCGCCCTGGCCCGCGCCGAGGGTCGCGAGCCGCGGCTGATCGACGTTGGGCCCCTCCCCTGACCGGGGGGGCCGGGGTCCCCGACCAGACCCGTCGGGCTTCCGCCATGTCGCTGACGAGACGGTCCACCGGGGATTCATCGTCTCCACCGTCAAGGCCTCCTTCGTCGACCCCGACGGGAACCGCTTCGACCGAGACGTGATCCGGCACCCGGGGGCGGTCGCCATCGTCCCCCTGACCGAGGCGGACTCGGTGCTCCTCGTGCGCCAGTTCCGGCCGGCGGTGGACCGCTGGATCCTCGAGGTGCCCGCCGGGACCCGGGACGTCGACGGGGAGCCACCCGAGACCACCGCCCATCGGGAGCTGGCCGAGGAGCTGGGCCGGGGAGCCGGCCGCCTCGACCTGTTGACCCACTGCCTCAACACGCCCGGCTTCTGCGACGAGGTGACCACGGTCTTCCTGGCCACCGACCTCCACCCGGTGCCCACCAACCGGCAGGGCCTCGAGGAGCGGTTCATGAGCGTCGAGGAGCTGTCGCTGTCCCGCTTCGACGAACTGGTCGACGAGGGGACCATCGTCGACGCCGTCACCATCCTCGGGGTGGCCCTGGCCCGGCGGCGCCGGCAGGGCTCCGTGCGGGCCGGCTGACCCACACTGTCCATGAGCACCCCTCTGTCGATCGGGGCCGAGGAGTACCTGTCCTGGCTGATGGTGGAGCGGGGGCGCTCCTCGAACACGATCGTCTCGTACCGGCGCGACCTGGTCGGCTGGGAGCAGTGGTTGCGCGACACCGGCATCGAGGCCGACGCCGTCCGCCCCGAGCACCTCGAGGGCTACCTCGAATTCGCCCGCGGCCAGGGGAAGAGCGCGGCCACCGTCTCCCGGACCCTGGCCAGCCTGCGCGGCCTCTTCGGCTTCCTCTACGGCGAGGGCGCCATCGCCGTCGACCCGACCGCCGACCTGCAGTCGCCCCGATTGGCCAGGCGCCTGCCCAAGGCGTTGGACGAGGACCAGACCCTGTCCCTCCTGCACGCGGTGGCCGGGGTCGGTCCGCTCGACTTCCGGGATCGTGCCCTGCTCGAGGTGCTCTACGGCACGGGGGCCCGGATCTCCGAGGTGGTCGGCTTGTCCCTGAGCGACCTCCAGTTCGACGACGGGCTGATCCGGGTCTTCGGCAAGGGGTCCAAGGAGCGGCTGGTCCCGCTGGGACGGCCGGCTCGGGAAACTTTGTCGGCCTGGCTCTCGCCGGTGGGGCGGCCCCTCGTGGCGCCGGATCGCTGGGCCCACCGCGGCGACGCAGAAGCGGTGTTTCTGAACACCCGGGGTGGTCGCCTGAGCCGCCAGGGGGCGTGGGCCGTGCTGAAGCGTCACGCTGGGCGCGTGGGTCTATCGGACCAGGTCAGCCCCCACGTGCTCCGCCATTCCTGCGCCAGCCACATGCTGGCCCACGGTGCCGACATCCGGGTCGTCCAAGAACTGCTCGGCCACGTTTCGATCGCCACGACCCAGCTCTACACCCGTCTGTCCTCCGAACACCTCCGGCGTGCCTACGAAAGTGCCCACCCGCGCGCCCAACGCAACGGGGACAAGTAGGCTCTGACCCGTGCCGAGCGATGCCCCGACCGTCGACTACCGAACCCTCCTCGAAGAGGAGCGGGCCCAACTGCGATCTCAGCTGTCCGAATTGGGCTTCGGGGATGGAGACGGACCCACCTACGACCCCAATTTTGCCGACCTCAGTCAGGTGACCGCCGAACGCGGTGAGGCGGAGGCGTTGGGCGGTCAGCTGCAGGAGACGCTGGGCGATGTCGCTCACGCCCTGGCCAAGTTGGATGACGGCAGTTTCGGCACGTGCGAGGAGTGCGGCCAGCCGATCGACCCGGCGCGCCTCGAGGCCATGCCGGCCACTCGCTACTGCATCAGTCACGCCGCCCGGCACTAGGCGGGCAGCCGGCATGGGCTGGGGCGGTACCGGGGGCACCCGCCGAGCTTCAGGACGGCAGCTACCGGGCACCCCGCTCATGTGGATCGCAGTGGCGGTGGCGGTGGTGGTCATGGCCGAGCTGGTCCGTTCGGGCAGGATCAATTCGAACCAGCTCATCTACTTCGTGGTCCTGATCCCCTCGATCATCCTCCACGAGATCTCCCATGGTGTGGTGGCGCTCGCCTTCGGCGACGACACGGCCAAGCGCGCCGGCCGGCTGAACCTCAATCCCATCCGCCACATCGACCCGATCGGTACCTTGTTGGTCCCTGCCCTACTGAGCCTGTCAGGCATCGGGGCCTACGGGTGGGCCAAGCCTGTCCCCGTCAATGCCAACCGGCTCCGCAGCCCCCGCAACCACGTGGTGATCGTGTCTCTGGTGGGACCGCTCACCAACTTCGCCCTGGCCGCGCTGTGTGGCGTCGTCTTCGCCAACACCCTGCCGGCCACCGGGGCAGTTCCCCTCTACTCGAAGTTCCTCTTCTACGGCGGCATCGCCAACATCGTGCTGGGCGTGTTCAACCTGATCCCGTGCCCGCCGCTGGACGGAGCGGCCGTGCTCGAGCGCCTGCTGCCCGCCCGACTGCTGCCCAACTACTACCAGCTCCAGCCGTTTCTGATGTTCCTGCCGTTCATCTTGATCCTGCTGTTCCGCAACCAATGGTCCGAGCTCATCAACCACGTCATCAACTGGTGGTACGGACTCGTCACTTGAGCGGCCACTGAGCGCCCGTGCCTGACACCGATCCTCACGTCAGGGCCAGGGGACGGCGTGGACGGAGGATCCCGGCCTGGGTCCGCAGCCACGCCGGCCTGGCCATCCTCATCGCCGCCCCCGTGGTGGTGTTCGGCATCCCACTCTGCTTCGGGCAGGTCTTCCTGGACGGGGACAACTTCCTCCAGAACTTCCCCCTCCGGGTCCTGGTGGGACAGGACCTCATCCACGGGCACCTGCCCCTCCTCGATCCCTATATCTACAGCGGCGCGCCCCTGCTCGGTGGGTTCAACGCCGGGGGGGCATACCCTCTCACATGGCTCTTCGCCATCCTGCCGTCCGGGTTGGCCTGGACGCTGAACCTGATCGCCGCCTACGAGGTGGCGGTGGCCGGGATGTACCTCTTTCTTCGCCGGCAGCCGGTGTCGGCCACCGCGGCCACCTTCGGGGCCGCCGCCTTCGCCTTCGGCGGCTTCCTGAGCGGTCAGATCGTCCACATCGACCTGATCTCGGGAGCGGCCTGGCTCCCGTGGATGCTGCTCGGGGTGCACGGGTTGACCGAGCCGAGGGTCGAGACCCAGTCGGCGGGCGGGGCGAGCGACGAGGCGCCCCGCTGGTGGTGGGCGGTCGTCTTGGCCGGAGCCACGGCGATGACCATCCTGGCCGGCGCGGCCGAGTCGGTCCTCGACTCGGCCGTGGTCGTCTTGATCTACCTGATCTGGCGCTACTGGCGGTACTGGCGGCACTCGTCGACGGACTCGCCGGGCCGCCCCGGCCGGCGGCGGTTGGCGGCGCCCCTGGCCTACCTGGCCGTCAGCCTCGGCGTGGGCCTCCTGGCCAGCGCGGCCCAGTGGCTCCCCGGCCTGGTCGTCACCGCCCACTCCCAGCGGGCCACCGCCACCTACGACTTCTTCACCAGCGGATCCCTGCCCTGGCGGCTCACCCTGCTGGTGTTCTCGCCCTTCCTCCTCGGGACTAACCAGAACGAGGTGGCCAGCTACTTCGGGACGTACAACTTTCCCGAGGTCACCGGCTATGTCGGCATCCTCGCCCTCATCGCCATGTTCGCCCTCGTGGCCGGTCGGTGGCGTCGGGCCGAGGCGTCCCGTTGGTGGATCTGGTACGTCATCCTGGTCATCAGCCTCTTGGCCGCCTTGGGCGGCGATACGCCGTTCGGCCACGTGCTCTACGCCATCCCCGGGATCAAGAGCCAACGGCTCCTGAACCGGAACCTGCTCGGGGTGGACTTCGCCCTCGCCGCCCTGTTGGCCTGGTGGGTGCAGCTGGTGCTGACCGACCGGCGGCCGCCCGGCCCGGACGACCCGCCTCGAGGCCACGGCGTGACGAAGGCGGCCGGGACCCAGCCCCCGGGCGCCGTCGCCTCCGGCCGCTCCCGACACCGCTCCCGGCGCGTGGAGGTGGTGGTGACCTGTATCCCGCTGGCCGTGGTCAGCGTGCTGTGCGTCGGTTCGTGGCTATGGGGCTCGGGCCTCGAGCAGGCCATCGGCACGGCGCTTCCCTCGACCTCGGACATGCGCCTGGCCGTGGCCGCCGTCCTGATCGGGGGAGTGGTGATCGCCGCCGTGGCCACTTGGGTGGCGCTGTTCCCCGGCCGGTTCTCGCCGGTGGCGCTGCGGCGGGTCCTCGCCGCCATAATGGCCGTGGACCTCATCTTCTTCACCGCCCTCTCGTTGCACGGCCCGGTCACCCACGCCAGCGCCTACGCAGAAGGCCCACCGGCCGCCCAGTTGGCCGCAGCCACGGGGAGCGGACGCTTCATCATCTACGACCCCGACCGGTTCGAAAACGGCGAGCTCTACGCGCTGGGCCAGACCGACGTGAACGTGTTGACCCGGGTGCCGAGTGCCCAGGGCTATGCCGCCCTGGTCGACGGCCGCTACTACCAGGCCACCGGCGCACACCTGCAGGAGGACCTGAACCCGGCCACGCTGTCCGGTACGACCTGGGACCAGCTCAACGTGACCGTCCTTCTGTCGTTGCCCAGCTACTTCGTCACGCCGGTGCCGACCACGCCGGCCCCGCAGCTCGCCACTCCCTTTCCCGTCTACCCCAGCCTGTTCGGCGTCCCGCCCGTGGACAACTCGGTCCCACTGGCCGCCGGCGGCCGCCACACCTGGTACTTCGGGGGCACCCTTACCGTGGGGTCGGGGGAGATCCCGGTCCAGGGGTCGTCGGCCTCGGCGTCGGCCCGGATCGGGCTGGTGACGCCGACGGGCTCGGTGCACTGGCTGGGCCGCCCGGTTCGGGCCTCGAGGGATCCCCAGGGTCCGACGGGACCACCGGGGGCCTCGTTCCGCTTCCAGCTGCGGGCGCCCACCCTGGCTGCCGGGATCGTGGTCCAGAACGGCCCGGGCCGGTCGGTGACCGCACTGGCCCCCGAGGTCACCACGGAAGAGGACGGCACCGTGGCTCTCGACGGTCGCTTGCAGGGCTCGGTCAACCCACCGCACTGGACCTTCAGCGGGACCATCGGGGCGTTCGGCGTCTTCCGCAACGCCCACCCGCGCGGATGGGCCTGGACGACGGCCCGGGACGCGGGCGGCCAGCCCGGCCGAGTCCAACAGCTGAGTGCCGGGATCGACGGGTCCCAGCGGTTCCTGGTGCGTGCCGCCGACCCGGTGTGGTTGGTCCGGAGTGAGTCGCCCCTGCCGGGTTGGGGGGCCACGATCCAACCGGTCGATGTCGTCGGGGCCGGGTCGGACTCGAACCCCCGGGGGTCGCCGGTGGCCGCCCCGGTCGTCTCCTCGACGGTGACCCAGCGGGTCGCGGTGCCCGCCGGTGACTTCGTCGTCACCTTCCGCTACGAACCGGCCAGCGCGCTGGTCGGTCTGGCCCTCTCCGCCGTGGGTGGCGCCGCGCTGGTCGTGGGCGGGGTCGTCCTCGGTGTCGGGTGGCGCCGGCGCCGGCGTGCCCGAGCGAGCCTCAGGACGGGGTGATCAGGCCCACGGCCGCCGCCGCCCGGTCGTAGGTCGCCCCGGCCACCGTGCGCGCCTTCTCCGCCCCGACGGCCAGCAGGGCGGCAACCGCCCCCAGGTCGGCAGCTAGGGCCTTTCGGCGCTCGCGGACCGGGCGGAGCAGCTCGATCAGCGCCTCGGCCAGGTCCCGCTTGAGGTCGCCGTAGCGCGCATAGCCCGAGGCGACCTCGGCCGGGGAGCGGTCGGTGGCCACGGCCAGCAGCTCCAAGAGGTTGGACAGTCCCGGCTTCTCATCGGGGTCGTAGCGGACCTCGCCGTCGGTATCGGTCACGGCCCGCTTGATCTTGCGCTCCAGCTCGGCCGGCTCGTCCAGGACCTGGATCGTCCCGAGGGGCGAGCTCACCGACTTCGACATCTTCCGCTCGGGGTGCTGGAGGTCCATGACCCGGGCCCCGACGCGGGGGATGGCCGCCTCGGGCACGACGAAGACGTCCCCGTAGCGATGGTTGAACCGGTGGGCCAGCTCCCGGGTCAGCTCCAGGTGTTGCCGTTGGTCTTCCCCGACCGGGACCCGGTCGGCGTCGTAGAGGAGGATGTCGGCGGCCATGAGCACCGGATAGGTGAACAGGGCGGCCCGGACCGACTCCTGTCCCGCCCCCTTCTCCTTGAACTGGGTCATGCGGCGAAGCTCGCCCATGGTGGCGGTGCACTCGAGCAGCCAGGTCAGCCGGGCGTGCTCGGCCACCTGGCTCTGGACGAACAGGGTGCACAAGTCGGGATCGAGACCCGAGGCCAGAAGGTCGATCGCCGCGTCCCAGGTGCGGGCGCGCAACGTCTCGGGATCGATGTCGAGGGTCAGGGCGTGGAGGTCGACGACGCAGTAGTAGGCGTCGTCGGTGTACTGGTCGGCCACCCAGTTCCGCACCGCCCCCAGATAGTTCCCCAGATGGAGCTCGCCGCTCGGTTGGATACCGGAAAGAACCCTGGACATGGGGGGCAATGGTAGGGGCCGCAGGCTGCGCCCGAGAACACGTGGGGTGCGCGGCCGCGGCGACACGAGCCGGTATGGTCGAGTGCCGTGGTCGCCACCGTCTCGTTGCCCGTCTTCGAGGGCCCGATCGAACTCCTGTTGCAGCTGGTCAACTCTCACCAGGTGGACATCTACGACGTCCCCCTGTCCGAGATGGTCGACGGCTTCGTGGCCGAGATCGCCACGTGGCAGGACGTGGACCTGTCCACCCTCTCGGAGTTCTTGGTCGTGGCCGCCGTCCTGGTCGAGCTCAAGTCGAAGCGGCTGCTCCCGGGCCCCGACGACGTGGAGGGCGACGAGGAGCTCTCCGGGTGGGAGGAACGCGACCTGCTGTTGGCCCGGCTGCTCGAGTGCCAGGCCTACTCGGCCGCGGCCGACGGCTTCGCCCTCATGATGGAGTACGCCGGGCGGTCGGTGCCGCGCAACGCCGGCCTCGACGATGGGTTCGTGGTTCACGCTCCCGACCTGCTCGAGGGCGTGAGCCCGGACCACCTGATGGCCGCCTACCTCCGGGCCACTGCCGCCCGACCGGCGCCGGTGGTCGACCTGTATCACGTCACCGTGGACGCGGTGACCGTTTCCGAGGCGGTCTCCGAGCTCGAGGACCGTCTCCCTCGGGAAGGGACCACCACCTTCCGAGGGCTGACCAGCCACCTCACCACCAGGATGGAGGTCATCGTGCGCTTCCTGGCCCTGCTCGAGCTGTGCAAGCAGGGCCGGGTCGACCTCGACCAGGGCGACACATTTGGCGAACTGGCAGTGTCGTGGGTGGCCGGCGCGCCCGCCACCGTGTCGGTCGGCGCGGTCGACTACGAGTACGAGGGCTGAGCGGTGCCGTTGTCCGAAGAGGCCAGGGCGGTGGAGGCTGTGCTCATCGTGGCCGTGGAGCCCGTCCCCCCCGGTCTGTTGGCCGAGCTGCTCGAGATGCCGGTCGACCGGGTCGAGCCGCTGTGCGAGGAGCTGGTCGAATCGTGCCGGGCCGACAACCGCGGCTTCGCCGTCGTCCGCATCGCCGGTGGCTACCGGATCCAGACGCACCCCGACCTCGCCCCCTACGTGGAACGCTTCGCCAACGTCGGCGTGTCCTCCCGGCTCTCGGCTGCTGCCCTGGAGACCCTGGCCATCGTGGCCTACAAGCAACCGGTCTCACGAGCCCAGATCGCCGCGCTCCGAGGGGTGAACGTCGACGGCGTGGTCCGCCTGTTGGAGCACCGCGGGTACATCGCCGGTGTCGGCCGGGCCCCCGGGCCCGGACAACCCGTCCTCTACGGGACGACCGAGGCGTTCCTGGAGCGGATGGGGATCGACCGCGTCGAGCAGCTTCCACCGGTGGAGGACCTGTTGCCGGGGCCCGATGCCGTGGCCGAGCTCGAGGAGCAGCTCCGACCGGCAGGGGATGCCTGAACCGCTCGCCCCCGACCACGAGGGCGAGCGGTTGCAAAAGGTGCTGGCCCGGATCGGACTGGGTTCGCGGCGGGTCTGCGAGGAGCTGATCGTAGAGGGCCGGGTGACGGTCAACGGCGAGGTCCCGATCCTCGGCCGGCGGGTGGACATCAGCGTCGACCGGGTGGAGCTCGACGGCGTGCCCCTCCCGGTCCTCCCCGGCCTCGTCCACTACCTGGTGAACAAGCCGGTCGGTGTGGTGACCACGGCCGACGATCCCCAGGGGCGGCCCACCGTCGTCGACCTGGTGCCGGCGGAGCCGAGGGTGTTCTCCGTCGGGCGGCTGGACATGGACACCGAGGGCCTGTTGATCATGACCAACGACGGCGAGCTCGCCCACCGCCTGACCCATCCGTCGTTCGGCGTCCCCAAGGAGTACCTGGCCGAGGTGGAGGGGGAGCCGGCGCCCACCGACATCCGGCGACTTCGGGAGGGCGTCGATCTCGAGGACGGGACGACCGCCCCGGCCCGCGTGGCCGTGGTCGCCCCGACCCTCCTCCGGATCGTCATCCATGAGGGAAAGAACCGTCAGATCCGTCGCATGTGCGAGGCCGTGGGCCATCCGGTGCGGCGCCTGGTCCGGACCAGGATCGGGCCCCTGGCCGACCCGTCGCTCGGACCGGGGTCCTGGCGACCGCTGGCGCCGGCCGAGGTCCGCAACCTGGCCGCGGCGGCCGTGCCCCGCGACGAGGACGGACGGTTGCCCGAGGTCTGATCCTGCCCGAAGTCTGATCCTCCGCCGAGGTCTGATTTTCCGCCGAGGTCACAGGGAAGCCACCGCCTCGGGGGCTCGGCGGGTGTAGTTCTTTCGTGGTACTTACGCTACATGTACATGATGTACAAGTACTGTAAGTAGAACAGAAGAGTGTGCGGCAGGAACAGCTCGACGTATCGGGGAACTCGACGCGGCTGGCACAGCCGTCCCACCGCAACTGTCATGTTGATGCACGTCGATGGCAGTCCCAGGTCCCCTGGTGTGGTCATCCCGGGCAGGGCGGGCAACCGGTCGCTGAGTAACATGGCCGCCCGATGCCTGTTTCCGTGCGAGCCGTCCGGGGCGCGACCACCGTCGACGCCGACACCCCTGAAGCAATTCGCGAGCGGGTGGTAGCCCTCTTGGAACAGGTCCTGAAGCAGAACGGGCTGTCCGAGGACGACATCATCTCCATCCTGTTCACGGCCACCGAGGACATCGTGTCCACCTTCCCGGCCACAGCGGCCCGGTCGATGGGGCTCGGCGCGGTGCCCCTGATCTGCGCCCGCGAGCTGGCCATCACCGGCTCGGTGCCCCGGTGCATACGGGTGATGCTCCACGTGACCACCGAGCTGTCCAGGAACGACATCCACCACGTCTACCTCGAGGGCGCCAAGGGGCTCCGTGACGACCTCCCGGCCTGACGAGGGACCTGACTCGACCCGGACCACCAGCACCGACGACCCAGCTCCCGCTGGCGAGCGTGCGGAGCCAGCCGCGGGCGAGGACCGGGCCGGGCGGGCGACGATCGTCGGTACGGGCCTGATCGGCGCGTCGATCGGGATCGCCCTCCGGAGCCGGGGGTGGCGGGTGACCGGCATCGATGATGGTCCCGGGATCGCCGGGCGGGCCGTGTCCCTCGGCGCCCTCGACGCCGAGGGGATCGACGACGACGCCGATGTTGTGTTCGTGGCCACCCCCGTGCGTGCGGCCGAGGCGGTGATCCGGGACGTCCTCGGTCGCCCGGGACGGCGGGCCGACGCCATCGTGACCGATGTGGGGAGCGTGAAGGGTCCCTTGGTCGCGGCGGTCGACCATCCCTCTTTCGTCGGCGGCCATCCCATGGCCGGCTCCGAACAGGTCGGCGTGGACGGAGCCAACGGCGAGCTCTTCG